>NZ_JBVPZC010000005.1:0-180179 GCF_055702805.1 Hydrogenophaga sp. LT287
CTCAAAACCTTCAGCTTGATCGGCGGCCATGGCAAGGGTTTGCTGTTTCATCTTCATCTGCCTGTTCGTCTGTACTGCAACGGTACAGGTAAACACCACGCTCGAGCAGTACTTAATCAGCGTTGCCCTAAGGTCCATCCATTGGCGCTGGGAACTCAACTGGTGTGCCATGCGGTGCTGCCCCTGGGTTGCGCCGTTCGTTCAACCTTCAAAGAAAGTTCACCATGCGTATCAACCACCGTTTCTCCATCCTCTTGCTCGCCGCTGCTGCCTTCACCACGCTGGGCGGCTGCGCTTCCAGCGCCACGCAAGAAAGCACCGGCCAGTACATGGACGACACCGCCATCACCACCAAGGTGAAGGCCGCGATCTTCAACGAGCCCACCCTGAAGTCGGCCGAGATCAACGTCGAAACCTTCAAAGGCGCTGTGCAGCTGAGCGGCTTCGTCGGCACCCAGGCCGACATCAACAAGGCCGTGGCTGTGACGCAGGCCATCAGCGGCGTGCGTTCGGTCAAGAACGACATGCGCCTGAAGTAACCCGCCTTGGGCGCCACACCCGGCGCCACGCGGTTTCTCCCCCTATTTAGATTCGAGGTCTCTCCATGAACACACACACACAAACCCTTCCCCGCGGCCTTGCCCTGGCCGCCGCACTCGTCCTGGCCCTGGGCCTGGGAGCTTGCAGCAACATGTCGCGCCAAGACCAGAACACCGCCGTGGGCGCTGGCGTGGGCGCGGTCGGCGGCGCTGTGCTGACCGGTGGCAGCACCATCGGCACCCTGGGCGGCGCGGCCATTGGTGGCCTCATCGGCAACCAGATTGACACCAAGAAATAAGCCAGCGGCCCAGCAGGCCCGCCCAGCCACTGCGCGGGCCTGACTCCCCCATTCCCTTTCGAAAGTACGCTATGAGCACCCCTATTCAAACCCTGAGCGACGACGCCGCAGCCGTGGCCCGTTCGTTGGCCAACAGCACCGAGCGTGCAGCCCACCAAGGCATCGACCGCATGGCCGAAAGCCTGGACGGCGCGCGCTCGCACACCAGCGCTGCGCTCAAGCAGTTCGCCCACGACACCGAGACGCTGGCCCACCGCGGCATGGACGCCATGCGCGACGGTGCCGGCCAGCTGCGCGAGAAATCGGCGCACGCCAAAGACATCACCACCACCTACATCCAGCACGAGCCGGTCAAGTCGGTGCTCATGGCGGCTGCCGTGGGCGCAGCCCTCATGGGTCTGGTGGCCTTGCTCAGCAAGCACAGCGGCTCGGGTCGCTGAAAGCAGGGCACGCTCGCATGATCCACCCGGTGTTTCGTCTGGCTGCGGCGCAGCCCCAGCTGCTGGCAGAGCACGCGGGTGCCTATGCGGGCTTGTTGTCTGAAGCGCTGGCGGTGAGCAGCGCTCGCCTGCAGCGGCGGGTGGTTCTCCAGGCGGCCGGTGCGGCTTTGCTGGTGGTGGCCGCGGTGCTGGTGGGCGTGGCGGTGCTGCTTTGGGCTGCCTTGCCCGAAGCGGTGGCGCGCAGCCTGTGGGCGTTTGTGCTCACGCCGCTGGTGCCTGCTGTGGTGGGTGGGGTTTGCGTGTGGGCCGGCCAAAACCGCGACCCCGGCGAATCGTTTGCCACCCTGCGCCTGCAACTGGCCGAAGACCTGGCGCTGCTGCGCCGCTCGGGCCCCGCATGAGCGCACCGCACACGCCAGGCGCGGCAGCGCCAGCCCCGCGAGCGGCTGTGCCGTCGCTGGTGCCCAGCGCAGCCAGTGAGCGGCTGGCCCTGAGCCGGGCGCAGCTGGCCGGCTGGCTCGACCACGACCGCGAGACCCGCAGCGCTGCCCCAAGCCTTGGCTTGGCGGCCCTGGCCAGCCTGCCCTGGCTCAGCCGCTGGCGCAACCACCCGCTGGCTGCGCTGGCGCTGGGCGCGGCGGTGCGTGCCTGGCAGCGCAAGTCGTCTGACGGCACCACCCCGGCTTTGCAAGTGCTGGTGCTGGGTACGGCGGTGTCGGTGCTGCGCCGCCGCCCCAAAACCGTGCTGATCTCGGTCGCGCTCGCCGCGGCCACTGTGTTCTGGGTCCGCTGGCGCCAACGCGGCAGGCCCTCCAATCCCTGAAACCGGAGTCATCCCATGCTTTACACCATCGCCGTCGTGCTGCTTATTTTGTGGCTGCTGGGCCTCGTCACCTCCACCACCATGGGCGGTTTTGTCCATGTGCTGCTGGTGATTGCCGTGGTCGTGGTCCTGTTGCGGATCATCAGCGGGCGCAAGCCGCTGTAAGGGGCTTATGTGGGCTGGCGCACAGACGCCGCCCACCCACCAGGGGTAGGGTGCGCCGTTGCGCCCGTTTCCCCGGGGGTGCACTGTCCCCCCAACTAACATGCCAGACACACCACACCGCCCAGACACCACCGAGCAAGGCCGGCGCAGCGCCTTGCTGAAGGCCGGCGCGTTGCAAAACGCGATCCTGACCAGTCCCAACTTTTCGATCATTGCGACCGACGAGAAAGGCATCATCCAGCTGTTCAACGTGGGCGCCGAGCACATGCTGGGCTACCGGGCAGACGAGGTGGTCAACCTGATCCGGCCCAGCGACATGCACGACCCCGAAGAGGTGCGTGCACGGGCCTTGCAGCTGAGCGAGGAGCTGGACACGCCCATTGCGCCCGGCTTCGAGGCGCTGGCCTTCAAAGCCTCTCGCGGCATGGAAGACATTTACGAGCTCACCTACATCCGCAAAGACGGCAGCTCGTTCCCGGCCATCGTGTCCATCACCGCGCTGCGCGACGACCATGCCGATCTCATCGGCTATCTGCTGATCGGCACCGACAACTCGGTGCGCAAGCGGGTGGAACTGCAGCTCAACGAAGCCCTGGTGGCCGCCGAAGACGCCAACCGCGCCAAGACCGACTTCATCTCCAGCATGAGCCACGAGCTGCGCACGCCGCTCAACGCGATCCTTGGTTTTGCGCAGCTGGTCGAGTCGGGCACGCCCGCACCCACGCCCACGCAAAAGCGCGGCATCAATCAAATTCTGAAAGCCGGCTGGTACCTGCTGGACCTGATCAACGAAATTCTTGACCTGGCCCTGATCGAGTCGGGCACCATGAGCCTGTCGGGCGAGCCGGTGTCGCTGGCCGAGGTGCTGCTTGAGTGCCGCGCCATGGTGGAAGACCAGGCGCGCCAGCGCGGTATTGGCATGACGTTTGCCAGGCTGGAAGCACCGCGTTTTGTCAAGGCCGACCGCACGCGCTTGAAGCAGGTGCTGATCAACCTCCTGTTCAACGCCATCAAATACAACCAGTCTGGCGGGCATGTGACGGTGGTCTGCACCCTGAGTGCACAAGAGCGTGTGCGCATCAGCGTGCGCGACACCGGCCCCGGCCTCACCACCGAGCAGCTGGGCCAACTGTTTCAGCCGTTCAACCGGCTGGGGCAGGAGACAGGCGGGGAAGAGGGCACCGGCATTGGCCTGGTGGTGACCAAGCGCCTGGTAGAACTCATGGGCGGTGTGATTGGTGTGGACAGCACGCCCGGCGTGGGCAGTGTGTTCTGGGTTGAAATGCCGCTCACGGCCGCGCCGCAGTCGCTGGCCAGCGACGCCCTGACGCTGGACGTGCCGCGCACCGAAGCGCCCCTGGGCGCCCCGCAACACACCGTGCTGTATGTGGAAGACAACCCGGCCAACCTGGAGCTGGTGGAGCTGATCGTGGCGCGCCGCCCCGACCTGCGCCTGCTGGGCGCGGCAGACGCCAGCGTGGGCATTGAATTTGCCCGGGTCTATCAGCCCGAGGTGATTTTGATGGACATCAACCTGCCCGGCATCAGCGGGGTGGAGGCCATGAAGATCTTGCGCGCCGACCCCAGCACCGCCCACATTCCGATCATTGCGCTGAGCGCCAACGCGGTGCCTCGCGACATTGCGCGCGCCATGTCCGCCGGGTTTTTTAACTACATCACCAAGCCGATCCAGGTCAACCAGTTCATGGAGGCGCTGGACCAGGCGCTTGCATTTGCCCAGACCGACCGCGGCACCGCGCTCACCAAGGAACCCGCATGACGATAGCCGCCCAGGACCTGTTCAACGCCCGCATTCTCATCGTGGACGACCAGGCGGCCAATGTGCTCCTGCTTGAAGAGATGCTGGCCGCAGCCGGCTACACCCAGGTGACCAGCACGCAAGACCCCACCACCGTGTGCGCGCTGCACCGCCGCCAGCCGTTTGACCTGATCTTGCTGGACTTGCAAATGCCGGTGATGGACGGCTTTCAGGTGCTGGAAGGCCTGAAGGCCAACAACGCCAACGATTACGTGCCGGTGCTGGTGATCACCGCCCAGCCAGGCCACAAGGTGCGTGCGCTGCAAGCCGGCGCCAAAGACTTTGTGAGCAAACCGTTCGACCTGGTCGAGGTGAAAACGCGCATCCACAACCTGGTGGAAGTGCGCTTGCTGTACCAGCGCCTGGCCAACCAGAACAAGCTGCTGGAAGCCGAGGTGCTGGAGCGCACCGCCGAGCTGCGCGAGAGCGAAGCGCGCTACCGCAGCCTGACCGAGCTGGCCACCGACTGGTATTGGGAGCAAGACAGCGCAGGGCATTTCACCAAGGTGTCAGGCCCGGTGCTGGAGATGCTGGGTATCCGTGTGGATGCGCTGGTGGACAGCGTTGACGGTGCCGAGGGCGCCGCTGCTGCACCCGCTGAAGACGGCTGGGACGAAGCCCAGCGCCAGGCACTGCAAGACCGCATCACCGCCCGCACGCCGTTTCTGGATGTGCGCCTGAGCCGTTTGTTTCCCAACGGCGTGAAAAAAGAGTACCGCGTGAGCGGCACCCCCATGTTTGACGCTGCCTGCAACTTTGTGGGTTATCGGGGCTTCGGGGTCGAAATTCTGGGTTGAATCCCGACCCGTCGGCCCGCTTGGCAGCCTGCTCAGCGGGCCAGGTAGCCGCCGTCCACCGGGTAGTAGGCCCCGGTCACAAACGACGCGCGGCTGGATGCCAGCCACACCACCAGCTCGGCCACCTCGGCGGGCTCGCCCAGGCGCCCAATGGGGTGGGCCGCCACCAGCATGTCGTGCACGGCAGGGTCTTGGTCCAGCGCCGCGATCATGGGCGTTTGAATGAACCCAGGCCCCACCGCATTGACGCGAACGCCCTCGACCCCGTATTCCAGCGCAGCGGTTTGCGTGAGGCCCACCACGCCGTGTTTGGCCGCCGCGTAGGCCGGCGCTGAAGCAAAGCCCACCGCGCCCAGGATGGACGTGATGTTCACAATGGCGCCGCCGCCGGTGCGCAGCATGGCCTCGATCTGGTATTTCATGCCGTAGAACACACCCGAAAGGTTCACCTGGATCACCTGCGCCCAGCCGTCCAGCGGGTAGTCCGCCGTGCGGGCGCTGGGGCCGCCAATGCCGGCGTTGTTCACCGCCACGTCCAGCCGCCCAAAGTGGGCGCAGCAGCGGTCCACCAGGTTCTGGCAGTCGGCGGGGTTGCCCACGTCGGCGGTCACGGTCAGCACCTCGCTGCCCACCGCGCGCACCAGCGCGGCGGTTTCTTGCAGGCCGGCGTCGTCCCGGTCCGAGATCAGCAGCGCAGCGCCTTCGCGCGCACAGGTCAGCGCCACGGCGCGACCAATGCCTGAAGCGGCACCGGTGATCAAAACCACTTTGTTCTTGAGCATGGGGGTTCTCCTGTGAATGGATGGGCAAAAAAAAGCCGCGTGGATCGTGAGACCCACGCAGCGTAAATAGTTTCAATGGCCCGCGGTGTCCGCTGCAGCTCAGGTGCGCGGTTCGCCCGCGCCGTTCACCGTGATGGTGCGTCCGGGCGCCGATGTCATCTGTGCGCGGTGCGTGATACCGCGGAAGGTGTAGGTCACATCCCAGTAAGCGGGCGCGTTGAGGTTGGGTTCGTTGGCGCAGCGCTGCACGTCTTGTGTGCTCACGGTGTTGCCGTAGCGGTCGGTGCCCACGGTGGAGCCAATGGCCGCACCCGCCACCACGCCGCCCACGGTGGCCAGGTCGCGCCCGCTGCCGCCACCCACCTGGTGGCCCAGCACGCCACCAATCACCGCGCCAATCAGCGCGCCGGGCACGTTGGTTGCCGGGCGGTCCAGCTGCACTTCTTCGCGCTCGATCCAGCAGCGCTGTTCGGTGGCGCCCATCACGGCGCGCACCGACAACACGTCGGCCTGGTACAGCTGCTCGTTGCTGCGGCGGCGGTAGTCCCGCGTGGGTGCCTGCTGGCTGGGGTAGGTGTACACCGTGGCCGGGGCGGCTTGCACCACCGGCTGGTCGTAGCTCCGGTAGGGTGCGGCGCAGCCTGCCAGCGTGAGGGCCGCCACGGCGGTGAGGCCGGTGGCGAGGGCTTTCCAGTGAAAGCGTGCGGGTGTGGTGGTGTGTGACATGGGGTTCCTTGGGCGTGACCGCGTGGCGGGGCCTGGCCTTCAAACCGCGCGGCGCCACGGGCGCTTGGGCGGTTGAAAAACCAGGTGACAGGTCCACGTTATGCGCCCACGGTTGGCGCGTCTGTTCGCTGGCGCGCACACCCGGCTTGTATCGCTGCGTAACGCGGTGGCGCTTACCCGATTTGTTTGGGCTTGTGTGCTATACCGAACAGACGAGGGCTCATGCGCGTGAAAAAATCCACCGTTTGTTGCATGTCGACTCTCAAACACACGCCGAATTAAGGACACGCTTGACCACCACCAGACCAACCTGCGGGAACCAGCTGCTCGACGCCCTGCCCGACGCGGAATGGCTGCGCTGGCAACCCCAGATGGAGCTGGTGGATTTACCGCTGGGCATGGTGCTGTACGAGTCGGGCAGCACCATGGGCCACGTGTACTTTCCCAGCAACGCGATCGTCTCGCTGCTCTGCGTGCTGGAAAGTGGGGCGTCAGCAGAAATTGCCGTGGTGGGTCACGAAGGCATGGTGGGTATTTCTGTCTTCATGGGTGGCGGCTCTACCCCCAGCCGGGCGGTGGTGCAGAGCGCGGGCAAGGGCTTTCGCTTGCGGGCCAGCGCTCTCAAGGACGAGTCTGCTCGCTCCGGCCCCGTGATGCATTTGCTGCTGCGCTACACCCAGGCGCTCATCACCCAGATGACGCAAACCGCGGTGTGCAACCGCCACCACTCCCTGGACCAGCAGCTGTGCCGCAGGCTGCTGCTAAGCCTGGACCGCCTGCCTGGCAACGACCTGGTGATGACCCAGGAACTGATTGCCAACATGCTGGGCGTGCGCCGCGAGGGCGTGACCGAGGCTGCGCTCAATTTGCAAAAGGCGGGACTCATCCGGTACGCGCGAGGCCACATCAGTGTGCTGGACCGGCCGGGCCTGGAGCAGCGCACATGCGAGTGCTACCAATTGGTGAAGACCGAGTACGACCGCTTGCTGCCTCCGCAGCTTTGAGCCCCGGGCGGTGCTTGGCTTAGGGTGCCTTGCTGTTGCCGGCGCGGCCGGATGGCGGTGGGCTTTCGGGTCGGTGGTCAACCCGCGGCGCACCACCTGTTCTTGCCTGGACTCAAGCCTTGTCGGCTGGCGCTGACTTGTCGGCTGCAGGGGTTTCTGCTGTTGTGAACCAAGCCTCTGTGGCCTGCTCTTCCCATGCCTTGAGCTGCTTTTCCGCTTCGTCTTTGGCCATGCCGTAGCGCTCCTGTAGCTTGCCCGCCAATTGATCGCGGTGGCCTGCGACGACTTGCAGGTCGTCGTCCGTCAGCTTGCCCCATTGCTGCTTGGCCTGGCCTGTGACCTGTTTCCAGTTGCCTTGAATGGTGTCCCAGTTCATGTGTGTCCTTTGGTTGGGGGCGAAGAAAACCTTCACCGCACCAACCCTTTGTAAACGGCGAGCATGCGCGCGTCTGTGCGCTGGCACACGCCAGTGCGTCTGCAGCGGGGCGTTGTCAAACAGGCTGGCCTATGTGCGCCACAGCACCGACGCGAGCGCTCGCAGCGCGCATGCTGCAGCGGTGGGTTTCCTTGACGCCGCGGGCCATCCGCAACCGAAGCCCACCCCCTTATTTGATGGCCACGGAGCACCCCACCATGAACGCTTTTTCCAAAACAGCCGCCTCCCAGCCCACCACCGCCCGCCGCACGCTGCCTTGGCTGCCCGTGGTGGTACTGGTGGCCGCCGCGCTGCAAATCGGCTGCGCCAGCTTTCCGGCACCCAACGAGCAGATGGCCCTGAGCACCGCTGCCGTGGCCAGCGCCGAGCGCGCAGGCGCCGTGGCGCTGGCGCCCACCGAAATGGCCCTGGCCCGCGACAAGCTCGCGCGTGCCAACGCCTCCATGGTGGAAGAAAAGTACGAACGCGCCCTGATGCTGGCCGAGGCCGCCCAGGTGGACGCCCGCCTGGCAGAAGCCAAGGCCCGCAGCACCCAGGCGGGCAAAGCCGCCACCGAGCTGCGTGAAGGCAACCGCGTGCTGCGCCAGGAAATCGAACGCGGCACCCAGTAAGCCGCTGCTGCCTCGCCACACCACCCTCTATTTGAAAGATTCCCCATGAAAACATCCCATCTGATCGCTCTGTCTGCCGTTGCCCTGGCTGTGTTGGCGGGCTGTAGCAGCGTGCCCAAGGGCAATGCCCAGCTGGAGCAGGCGCGCACCGAATACCGCGCCGTGACAGCCGACCCGCGTGCCCAGAACAACGCCGGCTCCGACATGAAACTGGCCAGCGACGCCATGAACAAGGCCAACACCGCCTGGAGCAGCAAGGAAGACGAAGCACAGGTCAACCACCTCGCCTACCTGGCGTCACAGCGCGTGGCCATCGTGCGCGAAACCATGAACATGAAAACCGCTGAAACTATGGTGGCCAGCGCGGGTGCCGACCGCACCCAGGTGCAGTTGCAGGCCCGCACCCAGGAAGCCGATGCCGCCCAGCGCAGCGCCACCGTGGCCCAGCAGGCCGCCACCACCGCGCAGCTGAACGCCGCCGCCGCCCAGCGCAGCACCGAGATGGCACGCAACGAGTCGGCCCAGGCCCAGCAGCAGACCCAGCTGGCCATGGAGCGCAACCGCCTGCTCGAAACCCAGCTGAAGGAACTCAACGCCAAGCAAACCCCGCGCGGCCTGGTGGTCACGCTGGGCGATGTGTTGTTTGACGTCAACCGCGCCGAACTCAAGCCCGGCGGCCTGCGCATGGTCGACCAGCTGGTGGCGGTGCTCAAAGAGTTCCCGCAGCGCACGGTGCTGGTGGAGGGCTTTACCGACAGCACCGGCAGCGACAGCCACAACCTGGCCTTGTCGGGCCAGCGCGCCGACGCCGTGCGCACCGCGCTGATGCGCCAGGGCATCGACAGCGCGCGCGTGACCGCCCGCGGTTACGGCAAGGCCTCGCCCGTGAGCGGCAACGAAACCGCCGCCGGCCGCCAGATGAACCGCCGCGTCGAGATTGTGCTGTCAGACGACAACGGCCGCACCGTGGCGCGCTGAGCGGGCCCCTCAGACGCGCACCACCTCACCCTTCAGCGACCACAGGATGGCGAGCACTTCGTTGCGCACCGGAAGGTCGATGCCACAGGTCTCCAGCGCCGCCATGGCATCGTCGATCACGGTCACAAACTCCTGCTCGCTGATGTTCATGCCCCGGTGCGTGCTCAGCATGTCTTTGCCGCCATAGGTCTCGGGGCCACCCGCGCCCATGCAGAAGAAATCGATCACGTTGCGCTCCAGGCGGTTCATGTCGTCGACCTGTGCGTAGCGGATGTTGACGAGCGGGTTCGCCATGTGGTTCTTGATCAGCTCGCGGGTGATGCGCGTGATGCCCTCGTGGCGGCCGAGGCGATCGTACAAAGTAGCCGTGTCCTGACTCATGGTGCTCTCCTTTGGTGAAGCGGTGAAGGGATGCCTGCCCCGGTTGCTCAAGGGACTGGCGAACGCAGTTGGTGCAGCCATGAGGCGTACTCCAGTTGGCCGGGGTCGCTGCTGTGGATGCAGACTTCGTGGTGCAACTGCCCCAGCGCGCTGGCCAGCGCCTGCTCCAGTTGCAGCAGCGCCTCGGGCGACAGCGGTTGCGGCAAGGTCAGTGCCGCGTGTCCGTTGCCGGGCGAGTGAACATCCAGATGGGTCGTGGTCATGATGTGCTCCTGAACGGTACGGCAGGTCGGGTTTGACCTGCCGTCATGGAGCATGTACCGGCCCTGTTCCTCAAACGTTCCTCGGACCGCCGGCACTTGCGGAGTGCGGTCGGGCGCCGCACACTGCGGGTCATGGACATGATGGAACCAGTCCCGCTGGAGGTGCGTTTGCTGGGGCGTTTCGCCGTGGCGGTCGATGGCGTCGAGATCGCTGCCGACCGCTGGCCCAGCCTGCGCGCCATGCAGCTGGTGCAACTGCTGAGCCTGCAAGCACGCCACCGCCTGCACCGCGACCTGATCATGGACAGCTTGTGGCCGCAGCTGGAACCCGAAGCCGCTGCAGCGAACCTGCGCAAGGCCGTGCACCATGCCCGGCAGGCGCTGGGCCGGCACGACAGTCTGGTGTTGCAGGCCGGTGAACTGGTGCTGTGGCCCGACCGCCCGTTGAGCGTCGATGCCGATGCGTTCGAGCAGCGCGCCCTGGCGGCGCTGGGTTTGCGCGATGCCACGGCCTGCGCCGATGCCGCAGGCCACTACGCGGGCGACCTGCTGCCCGGTGCCCGCTACGAGGCCTGGACCGAGCCGGCCCGTGAACGCCTGCAGGCGCGCTTCCTGGAGCTGTTGCGCGCGAGCGCCCAGTGGGAGCGACTGGCGCAGCAGGATCCCACCGACGAGCCCGCCCACCGCGCGCTGATGCAGCGCGAACTGGCCGCGGGCAACCGCGCCGCGGCGGTGCGTTGGTACGCGCAATTGCGCGAAGCGCTGCAGCACACGCTGGGCGTGTCGCCCGAAGCGCAGACCGAGGCTTTGTACGAGCGGTGTGTGGCCGGCTTGCAGGCCGTGGGCCCCACGTTGGTGGGCCGGGGGCCGGTGCTGGCCCAGGTGGCGGCGTGGCTGGGCATGCCGGCCACCGAGCGACCGGCCGGCATCGTGCTGCGCGGGTCGGCCGGCATGGGCAAGAGCGCGTTGTGCCGCGAGATCGAGGTCCAGGCCCGCAGGCGCGGCTGGACCGCGCTGCGTATCGATGCCGCCGGGAGTGGCCGAACCTGTGAAGTCGTGGCGTCCCTCGCCGAGCGCCTGATCCTGGACGACCGTGCGGTGCTGGACCGCATCGGCGCGCCGGCCCGCACCGTGCTCGCGCAGCTCAGCGCTTTGGCCGCACCGGCCCATGCACCACTCGGACCGCTGGGTCGCCACCAGGTGGTGGGTGCCCTGCGGCGCCTGCTGCTGGCGGCTGCGCCCGGCGCCCCCGTCTTGTTGCTGGTGGACGACGCTCACCGCCTGGACGACGCCGATGTCGATGTCCTGATGCAACTGGCGATCGCGGGGGCGCCGGTGTGCTTGCTGCTGGCCACACGGCCGCTGGCCGCGGCCGCGGCATTGGCGCAGGCCGTGTCGCGGCTGCAGCGTGCGGGCGTGCTGCAGACGATCGATCTGGAGCCGCTGGACGACGACGATGGTCGCCGTCTTGCCCTGCAGGCGCGGCCCGCGCCGCTGCCCGACGAGGTGCTGTCCCGGATCGTGCAGGCCGCCGAAGGGAACCCGTTTGCCGTGATCGAGCTCGCCCGCTGCGCCGCGCCGGGCCACCACGGACGGCTACCAGGCAGCAGCGCCGAGGCCATCACCGCGCGGCTGTGCGACGTGCCCGCCGATGCCTTGGCCTTGCTGCGCTGGCTGGCGCTGGGTGGCGACGAGCTGGATGTGCGCACGGTGGAGGCGCTGGCGGTGCTGGCCGAGGTGCCCGGTCTTGCGGCGCTGGATGGCGCGCTGGATGCTGGCGTGCTGGTGGTGGCCGACGGGCGCTACCGTTTTCGGCACGGTCTGGTCCGCCAGGCCCTGATGGACCAGGTGCCGCCCCACCGCCGCCAGCCCATGCACCGGCAGATGGCCGCGCAACTGGCCGAGATGGACGCCGTACCGGCCCGCGTGGCCCGCCACTGGCTGGAAGGTGGCCAGCCGCGCAACGCCGTGCCCTGGCAAGTGGCCGCCGCCCGCGAGGCCGTGCGGCTGGCCGCCTTCAGCGACGCCCTGAACCATCTCAAACCCTTGCTGGTTTTGCAGCCGGACCACGCCGAGGCGCTGCAACTGCGCGCTGAAGCGCTGGACGCCATGGGCGACCCCGCTGCCATGGCCGCCTACCGGCTCGCGGCGGACGCGGCCGGTGAACCCGACAGCCACAATCTGCGGGCCAAGGCCGCCCTGGCGCAGGTGAAGCAGGGCGACCCGAAAGGCGCGCTGCTGGCGCTGCAGGGCGTGCGTCCCACCTCGGTGGACGGCCTTCTGAGCGAAGCCCTGGCCTACAGCGGCGCCGCCGCGCTGGGGGTGGCCGACCCCGCCATGGGTACCGCCAAGGCTGCCGTGGCGCGCCGGCTGGCGCTCGAATCGGGCGACACCACGGCGCTGGTGATCGCATCGTGGGCGCAGGCTGCGGCGGCGCACGCCCGCGGTGAGTTGCACCGCAGCGTGTGGGCCGACTTGCAGGAAACCTGCGCTGTACCGCACCTGGCGCTGCGGGTGTTTGACGGTCACCTCTGCATCACGCAGCGCTTTCTGTACGGCGCACGGCCCTACGCCGACGTGATCGAATTTGCCTGCGCCCTGTCCACCGAAGCACAGCGGCTGGGCGCCGCGCGCGGCCATGCCTTTGGTGTCACGCTGCGCGGCGAAGCCGAGTGGCTGGCGGGCGACCTGTCGGCCGCGCGGCTGCACCTGCGCGAGGGCGCCCGCCTGCACCGCGCCATTGGCGGGTCGGTGGGCGAAGCGCTGTCGCTGCAGCGGCTGGCCGAGGTGGCGCTGCACGAAGGCCGACGCGACGAGGCTCAGGCCCTGATTGATGAAGCCCTGGACGTGGCGCGCCAGACCGACATCGGCTTTCACTTGCTGGACCGCATTTACGGCACCCGCATCAACCTGCACGCCGACGACCCGGCTGCGGCGTTGCATGTGATGGAAGACGCCAGCGTGTCGGTGCGTGGCCCGCTGGAAACCTGCCCCGGCTGCCGTATCACCTTTGCCGTGCCCGCCGCCATTGCCGCCGCCCGCGCCGGTGAGCTGACGCTGGCCAGTCAGCACGAAGCCCAATGCGCCTACCTCGCCAACGTGGTGATGCGCCTGCCGGCGTGGTACGCCGCGCACGACGAGGTGCGCGGCCACCTGGCCGCTGCCCGTGGCGACAGCGCAGACGACGCCGTGGCCCGGTTTGCGGCCGCCGCCGCGCGCTTTCGCGAGGCCGGACAGCCGCTGGATGCGGCGCGCTGTGAGCAGCTGGCCGCGGCAGCACCCGGTCGCCGTTGAGTAAGGTGCAAGGAAAGCCTGCTCAACCCTTCAACCCTTCAACCCCACACCGCGTCCAGCGCGGCCCAGGCGCTGGCCAGCACCGGTTCGCCGGCCCGCTCGGCCAGGCAGATGAAGCTGAGGTCGCACTCCAGCGCCACCTGGTCGGCCACCACCAGGCCGCGCGCCTGTGCTTCGCGCATGGCAATCGAGTCGCGCACCAGGCTCAGGCCCACACCGCTTTTCACCAGGTCCAGCATGGACGCTTCCTGGTCCACCAGCGCCACGCGCCGGGGCTCCAGGCCGGTGAGTGAACCGGGGCCAAACACGCGGCGCTGCAGCCGGTGGTGCGCGCTGGCGGGCGGGGTGGCCAGCCAGGGCAGGGCGGCGAGCGCCTTCCAGTCTTTGCCGCGCACCTGCGGCCCCCAGCCCGCCGGCGCCAGCACGCGGTAGGTGAAACGGGTGAGCGGACGCAGCCGGTACGTGGCGTCCAGCGGATCGTGTGGCAGGTCCAGAAAAAAGCCCACGTCCAGCTCGCGGCGCCCCAGACGCGCCAGCACGTCGCCGCTCATGCTCTGGCTCAGCTCGGTGCCCACCTGGGGGCTGGTTTCCACCAGTTGCTTCAAAAAAGCGCCCAGGCGGGTGAATTCCGGGTCGAGAATGGTGCCGATGCGCAGCGTGCCGCGCACCGTGGTGTGCAGCGCGGCAGCGGCCTGGCCAAAGTCGGCCAGCGCGGCCAGGGCTTTGTCGGCCAGGGGCAGCAGGGCAGCGCCGTCGTGAGTGAGCGCCATGCCCTGCGGCGTGCGGGCAAACAGCACCAGCCCGGTGGCTTCGCTCAGGGTTTTCAGCTGCAGGCTCACCGCCGGCTGGCTCAGGTGCAGGCGCTGGGCCGCGCGCGACACATGGCCTTCGCGCGCCACAGCGGCAAAGGCCCGCAGCGTTTGCGGCTCCACCGCGGGCAGGACCGGGCGTTGGGTTTCGGGCTTCATCATGGCGTCCATTATTTGCCAGGCTTATGGCGGACGCTGCGCAATTTCATTGGATTTTTGGTCAAAACTCTTTCACACTGCAGTCCAGATGGCGCAAGACCATGAGCCACGCAAATAACGATCGGAGACCCATGCACGGCGACAGCCCCTACGACCCGGCCGAAGGCGACTGGCAAACGCTGGTCACTTTTTTCAGTCCCACCGAAGCCTATTTGCTGCGCGGTTGCCTGCAAGCCGGCGGCGTGCCCGCGGTGGTGGCCGACGCCCACCTGGTGCAAACCCACTCGCTGCTGGCCAGCGCCATCCCGGTGCGGGTGATGGTGCCCGCGCACCGCATGGCCGAGGCCGAAGCGGTGGTGGCGGCCTACCAGCGCGGCGACTTTGCCCTGCCCGACGACGAAATCCCAACCCAGTAGATGTCCACCGCGCACGCAACCGACCCCCACAACATGAGCGACACCACCTTCGACTTCATCGTCATCGGTGCCGGCACCGCCGGCTGCCTGCTGGCCAACCGCCTCAGCGCCAATCCGGCCCACCGCGTGCTGCTGGTGGAAGCGGGCCGCCGCGACGACTACCACTGGATCCACATTCCGGTGGGCTACCTGTATTGCATCGGTAACCCGCGCACCGACTGGCTGTACGAAACCCAGCCCGACCCCGGGCTCAACGGCCGTCGCCTGCGCTACCCGCGCGGCAAAACGCTGGGCGGCTGCTCCAGCATCAACGGCATGATTTACATGCGCGGCCAGTCGCGCGACTACGACCGGTGGGCCCAGATCACCGGCGACGACGACTGGCGCTGGGACCGCTGCCTGCCCGATTTCATGGCGCACGAAGACCACCACCGCCTGGACCTGCAAAACGCCAGCGACCCCGCGTTTGCCGCCCTGCACGGCCACAAACACCGCGGCAGCACCGGCGAGTGGCGCATTGAAAAGCAGCGCCTGCGCTGGGACCTGCTCGACGCCTTTGCCACCGCCGCCCAGCAAGCCGGCGTACCCGCCAGCACCGACTTCAACACCGGCAACAACGAGGGCGTGGGCTACTTTGAGGTGAACCAGAAAGCCGGCTGGCGCTGGAACGCGTCCAAGGCCTTTTTGCGCCCGGCGCAGCGGCGCCCCAACCTGACCGTGTGGACCGAAACCCAGGTGCAGCGCCTCACCCTGCAGCGCGCGGCCAGCGGCGAACTGCGCTGCGTCGGCGCCGAGCTGGTGCGCGAAGGCCAGGCGGTGCGCGTGCGCGCCGCGCGCGAGGTGGTGTTGAGCGCGGGCAGCATCAATTCGCCTCAAATCTTGCAGCTCTCGGGCATTGGCCCGGCGGCGCTGTTGCAGCGCCACGGCGTGGCCGTGCAGCACGATCTGCCCGGCGTGGGCGCCAACCTGCAAGACCACCTGCAGATCCGCACCGTGTTCAAGGTGCAGGGCGCCACCACGCTCAACACCCTGGCCAGTTCGCTCTGGGGCAAGGCCAAGATCGGACTCGAATACGCCCTGAAACGCACCGGCCCCATGAGCATGGCGCCCAGCCAGCTCGGGGCCTTCACCCGCAGCGACCCGGCGCAGCCCTGGCCCAACATCGAGTACCACGTGCAGCCGCTCAGCCTGGACGCCTTTGGCGAGCCGCTGCACAGCTTTCCCGCGTTCACCGCCAGCGTGTGCAACCTCAACCCCACCAGCCGTGGCCACGTGCACATCACCAGCCCGCGCCCGCAAGACGCACCCGCCATTGCGCCCAACTACCTCAGCACGCCCGAAGACCGCCAGGTGGCCGCCGACAGCCTGCGCGTCACCCGGCGCATCGTGGCGCAGCCCGCGCTGGCCCGCTACCAGCCCGAGGAATACAGGCCGGGCGTGCAGTTCCAGACCGATGAAGAACTGGCCCGCCTGGCCGGCGACATTGCCAGCACCATCTTTCACCCCGTGGGCACCACGCGCATGGGACTTGCGGGCGACCCGCAGGCCGTGGTGGACAGCCACCTGCGCGTGCGCGGTGTGGCGGGCTTGCGTGTGGTGGACGCTGGCGTCATGCCCACCATCACCAGCGGCAACACCAACAGCCCCACGCTCATGGTGGCGGAAAAGGCGGCGCGCTGGATCTTGGCAGGGGTTTAACGCAAGCGCCCGATGTAGCGTGTGCTGAGCTCGTCGCGCGCGTTGCTGCCGGGCGGTGCCTGGGCGTTCCAGTCCGGGTCTTCCACCGGGCGCTGCAACGGCGCCGTTTCGGGGCGCAACCCCAGCTGCGCGGTATCGATCAGCGGTTGGCGCACACGGGGCTGTATCTGCGCCACCAGCGTCTCCAGCCGCTGGGCCAGGGGCAGCAGTTCGGCATGGCCGTCGGTTTCGGCTTTCTCCCGCGCAAACCGCACGATGGCGTGCGCATAGTCTGCGTTGCTCGCCATCCATTCGGTGTCGGTGACCCGCCCGGTTTTGCGGCGCAGTTGCACATGAAGGTGCGCAGCCGCGGCCAATACGTCGTTTTGCGACATCTTTTGCTCCAGTTCCAACGATCCCCGGTGCGCAGCATTTCCCGTGCCAAAGCCCCAGGAAACCAAGGGAAACTCCCGATGCACAAGTCTGGTGCGAGCGCTTAAAGTCGCGTCACTCGCAAACAGCGCATGCCGCTGGTGACCGCGGGGGACCGAGGAGACAAGCCCAGTCCAACTCAAAAAATTGTTTCAGCGTCCCGAGAGATGCCAGAAATCACAAGCCAGCCCTTCGGGGTTGGTTTTTTTTTGCCTGGGCCCGGTCAGGGTGCCTCGCAGGGTGCAGGGCCGCGCTGCCTGCAAGGGGCCGATCGGGCCTCGGCTTGGGCCTCTGTGGGCAACGCGCAAACGACGGCGGTGTGCGGAAATCAGCTGAATATTGCGATTACATCTTGTATTCAAAAATGGAAACATACCTTCCATGCCGCAGGCAGAGCTTGTTTTTCCTGATCAAATTGATCAAAAAAATTGATAAAAATCAAACACTTAAATGAAGCATTAGGTGTTTTCCCTTGATCGGCATTGGGTGGCCTGTGCTTTGCAAGCGGTAGGTCATCTGCCTTTTTGTTCAATGGAATCAGGTGGCCCCACCGGCGATTGCCGGCCCCCATTCACGCCAGCCTATGGAGACAACCATGATGGAAACTTTTTACGAGGTGATGCGCCGCAAGGGCATCTCGCGCCGCAGCTTTCTGAAGTACTGCTCGCTCACCGCCACCTCGCTCGGGCTGGCACCCGCGTTTGTCCCGCAAATTGCTTACGCGATGGAGAACAAGCCCCGCACACCGGTGATCTGGCTGCACGGGCTGGAGTGCACCTGCTGCACCGAAGCGTTCATCCGTTCGGCGCACCCGCTGGCCAAAGACGTGGTGCTGTCCATGATCTCGCTGGACTACGATGACACCCTGATGGCCGCCGCCGGCCATCAGGCTGAAGAGCTGCTGGAAGAGCTGCTTGTGAAGTACAAAGGCCAGTACATCCTGGCCGTGGAGGGGAACCCGCCGCTGAATGAAGACGGCATGTTCTGCATCCAGTCGGGCAAGCCCTTTCTCGAAAAACTGCAGAAGGTGGCCAAGGACGCCAAGGCCATCATCGCCTGGGGTTCGTGTGCCAGCTGGGGCTGCGTGCAGGCCGCCAAACCCAACCCGACACAGGCCACGCCGATCCACAAGGTCATCACCGACAAGCCGATCATCAAGGTGCCGGGCTGCCCGCCCATTCCCGAGGTGATGACGGGCGTGATCACCTACATGCTGACGTTCGACCGCATCCCCGAGCTGGACCGCCAGGGCCGGCCGAAGATGTTCTACAGCCAGCGCATCCACGACAAGTGCTACCGCCGTCCGCACTTTGACGCCGGTCAGTTCGTCGAGGCCTGGGACGACGAGTCCGCGCGCCGCGGTTACTGCCTCTACAAGGTGGGCTGCAAGGGCCCGACCACCTACAACGCCTGCTCCACCATGGAGTGGAACGAGGGCACCAGCTTCCCCATCAAGGCCGGTCACGGCTGCATCGGTTGCTCGGAAGATGGCTTCTGGGACAAAGGCTCGTTTTACGACCGCCTGACCGACATCCACGCCTTCGGCATCGAAGCCAACGCCGACCAGATCGGCGGCACGGCAGCGGCCGTGGTGGGTGCTTCGGTGGCAGCCCACGCCGCCATCACGGTGGCCAAGCGGGCGCGCGACACCTCGCGTGAAAAGTCCAACACCAACGCCTGAAACAAAACAAGGAAAAGATCATGGGTGTCTACGAAACACAGGGCTTCAAGCTCGACAACACCGGCCGACGCATCGTCGTCGATCCCGTGACCCGCATCGAGGGTCACATGCGCTGCGAAGTCAACCTCGACAGCAACAACGTGATTCGCAACGCGGTGTCCACCGGCACCATGTGGCGCGGCCTGGAGGTGATTCTCAAGGGCCGCGATCCGCGCGACGCCTGGGCTTTTGTGGAGCGCATCTGCGGCGTTTGCACCGGCTGCCACGCGCTGGCCTCGGTGCGCGCGGTGGAGGATGCGCTGGGCATCCAGATTCCGCTCAACGCCTACCTCATCCGCGAAATCATGGCCAAGACGCTGCAGGTGCACGACCACGCGGTGCACTTCTACCACCTGCACGCGCTGGACTGGGTGGACGTGATCTCGGCCCTGAACGCCGACCCGAAGAAAACCAGCGATCTGCAGCACCTGGTGTCGCCCTCGCACCCGATGTCCTCGCCCGGTTATTTCCGCGACGTGCAGAACCGTCTGAAGAAGTTTGTTGCGAGCGGTCAGCTCGGCCCCTTTGCCAACGGCTACTGGGGTTCCAAGGCCTATGTGTTGCCGGCCGAAGCCAACCTGATGGCGGTTACGCACTACCTGGAAGCCCTGGATCTGCAAAAAGAGTGGGTGAAGATCCACACCATCTTTGGCGGCAAGAACCCGCACCCGAACTACCTGGTGGGCGGCGTGCCCTGCGCGATCAACATCGACGGCGACGGCGCGGCCGGCGCGCCCATCAACATGGAGCGCTTGAACTTCGTTGAAGCGCGCATCAACGAGATCATCGAGTTCAACAAGAACGTCTACGTGCCGGACGTGCTCGCCATTGGCACCATTTACAAGCAGGCCGGCTGGCTCTACGGCGGTGGCCTGTCGGCCACCAACGTGGCCGACTACGGCACCTACGAGAAAGTGCAGAACGACCCCAGCACGCAACAGCTGCCTGGCGGCGTGATCCTGGACGGCAACTGGGACAAGATCCACGCCATCGACCCGCGCGACCCTGAGCAGGTACAGGAATTCGTGAACCACAGTTGGTACAAATACGCTGACGAGTCCAAGGGCCTGCACCCCTGGGACGGCGTGACCGAGGCCAACTACAAGCCCGAGGGTCCGAACTTCAAGGGCACGCGCACGAACATTGAGGCCGTCGACGAAAGCGCCAAGTACTCCTGGATCAAGTCGCCGCGCTGGCGCGGACACTCGGTCGAGGTCGGCCCGCTGTCGCGTTACATCCTGGGTTACGCCCATGCGATGAAAGGCAACAAGTACTGCCAGCGCGTCAAGCAACAGGTCGATGAATCGGCCGTGGCCATCAACAGCGCACTGCCCAAGGCGCTGGGCCTGCCGGAGACGAACTACACCCTCAAGCAACTGTTGCCCACCACCATCGGTCGCACCCTCGCCCGTGCGCTGGAGAGCCAGTACTCTGGCGAGATGATGATGGACGACTTCCGCCAGATGGTGCAGAACATCAAGAACGGCGACAGCAACACCGTCAACGTCGAGAAATGGGACCCCGCCACCTGGCCCAAAGAGGCCAAGGGCGTGGGCACCGTGGCTGCGCCGCGCGGCATGCTGGGTCACTGGATCAAGATCAAGGACGGCAAGATCGAGAACTACCAGTGCGTGGTGCCCACCACCTGGAATGGCTCGCCGCGCGACACCAAGGGCCAGATCGGGGCCTTCGAGGCCTCGCTCCTGAACACGCCCATGGTCAACCCCGAGCAGCCGCTGGAGATCTTGCGCACACTGCACAGTTTCGACCCTTGTCTGGCCTGCTCCACCCACGTGATGAGCGAAGACGGTCAGGAAATGGCCCGCGTCACGGTGAGGTGAGATGAAGCCCCCTGCGCCGCTTCGCGTCTTCCCCGAAGGGGGGCGCACCCTGTGGCCCGGCAAAGCGGGTTCCACGGGTGCCTTGACCAAGACCGTTGCCCGCTCGAAGTGTCCATGGATCTGTGAAACGTTATGAAACCACACGAGGAGAAACACATGCAAGCCAATACCATCCGCCGCCTTTCGATCAGCACGCTGCTGGCCAGCCTGACCGGCGCAGCCCAGGCCCACGGGGGCCACGGACCGCACGAACTGTGGGACATGCTCACCCATGCCATTGGCCTGGAACAGGGGCTGGTCCTGCTGGGGACGGGCGGGGTCGTCTGGGCTGTGCGTCAGTGGCGTGCACGCCGTGGCCAGACCGTGTCGAAGTGACCGTCGTTCCCCACCCGGAGCACACCATGTCCACACTGTCTGCCCAAGAACTGGCCCAGCAGCGTCTGGCCGATGTCACCGGCATCGACGAGAACGCCGTCTCGAACGGCCAGTCCGTCCAGTCGGTCTATGTGTACGAAGCGCCGGTGCGCATATGGCACTGGATCAACGCGCTGGCCATCACGGTATTGGCCATCACCGGCTACTTCATCGGCGTGCCGCTGCCGACCATGCCGGGCGAGGCCAGCGACAACTACCTGATGGGCTACATCCGCTTCGCGCACTTCACCGCCGGCTACATCCTGGCGGTGGGCCTGGCTGGGCGTGCCTACTGGGCCATCGTCGGCAACCACCATGCGCGCGAACTGTTCTGGGTACCGATGTTCCAAAAAGCCTATTGGCGCGAAGTGATTCAAGTGATGGCGTGGTATCTGTTCATCGCCCCCAAGCCCAACCAGTACGTGGGACACAACCCGCTGGCCAGGTTCGCCATGTTCACCCTGTTTCTCGGCATTGGCCTGTTCATGATCGTCACCGGTTTTGCGCTCTACGGCGAAGGGACGCAATCCGGCTCCTGGGCGCACACGCTGTTCACCACCTGGGTGATCCCGCTGTTCGGCCAGAGCCAGGACGTGCACACCTGGCACCGCCTGGGCATGTGGGCCATGATCATCTTCGTCATCCTGCACATCTACGCCGCGATCCGAGAGGACATCATGGGGCGCCAGAGCATCGTGTCGACCATGATTTCGGGTTACAGAACGTTTAAGGACTGAAAAGATGGACCCCCGCGGCCTTCGCGTCACCCCCCAGGGGGCAGCGCTGGAGGCCCGCCAAAGCCGGTTCCTCGGCGCCCTTGATTCAGGCACTTCGCTCCAACTTCGGCTCTTTGATATGGCACGTTCCGCTCCACATCGTCAGTACCCTATCGCGCCGGTGATCCCGCCGCGGGGTGTGCCGGTGCGTGCGCCGATGCATCCGGGGCGTTTGCTGGAGCGGACCTGTCTGGTGCCGTTGGCGCTCAACCAGAGTCAGGCGGCGCGCTTGCTGGGCCTCTCGCGCCGCCGCCTGCACGAATTGGTGCATGGTCAGCGGGCCATGTCGCCCGACACCGCCATCCGCTGCGCGCGGCAGTTCGGCATCGACGCCGGCTTCTGGCTCGCGCACCAGGCCGCCTGGGACAGCTTCCACGCCTGGAAGCGCTTCTGTTCCGGTCCGGTCACCCCTTCCGTCTCCCCTTGAGTTTTTCGGGACCACCCACCATGAGCGCCCATCCGTCCGAATCCACCTGTCACCCCGGTGGTGACACCCTCGCCCAGCCGCAGACCATCGTGGTGCTGGGCATCGGCAACCTGCTCTGGGCCGACGAGGGCTTTGGTGTGCGCTGCATCGAAGCCCTGCAGCGCCGCTACGAGTGTGCCGAACATGTGTCGCTCATCGACGGCGGCACCCAGGGCCTGTACCTGATCCAGCACGTGCAGGCGGCCGACGCGCTGCTGATCTTCGATGCCATCGACTACGGCCTGGAGCCCGGCACGCTCAAGCAGGTGCGCGACGACGCGGTGCCGCGCTTCATGGGTGCCAAGAAGATGAGCCTGCACCAGACCGGTTTCCAGGAAGTACTTTCGCTCGCGCAGCTCACGGGCAAGTTCCCGGCCCAGGTGCTGCTGATCGGCTGCCAGCCGCAGGAGCTGGAAGACTACGGCGGCAGCCTGCGTCCGGTGGTCAAGGCGGCGATGGAAGAGGCGCTGGCCCTGGGGGTGGATCAGATCGCGCGCTGGGGCGGCCAGCCCGCACCGCGGCGCAGGCCGCTGGGTGAGCGCGAAGCCGTGACCATGGACGAGCTGGCGCTGGCCGCCTACGAGACGCAACGCCCGGCGCCAGAGGCGGCCTGTCGCGAGGGCGATGAACGATTTCTCAGAAGCCCCCCCGCGCCGCTTCGCGTCACCCCCCCAGGGGGGCGGCACCAGCCGTCCGGCGAAGCCGGCCCGGCGGTGCCCCCGGGCGGAGCCCCTTCTCTCAACCAGGTGGGTGTTTGACATGTGCATCGGCATACCCATGCAAGTCAGTGCTGTCGAGCCCGGCCATGCCTGGTGTGAAGGCCGTGGCGAGCGCCGTCGCGTCAACACCGCGCTGGTCGGCACGCTGGTGCCGGGCGACTGGCTGCTGGTGTTCCTGGGTGACGCGCGCGAAACCATCACCACCGAGCGCGCTGTCGAAGTGAACGCTGCGCTGGATCTGGTGCTGGACGCCATGCAGGGCCTGGACGCCTGTGGCGATGCCGGCTTTGCCTTGCCCTCACAAATGACCACCGAACAACTCAGGCAGTTGTCCGGACAGACCTGAAACCTCGCACACAGGAGACACCATGAACACCGCCACCGACACCACCCACCGGGCTTTTGCCTTGCCACTGCCCGACACCAACCCCGCGCCGCCGCTGGTGATGCGCCTGGCGCGCGATTTCGGCGCCGCCTGGGTCGATGAAACCAGCGTGTCCCCCTGGAGTGCCGGCGGCGGTGACCGCGTGGTGCTGCTCGCGGGCGACCCGGTGCGGTTCCCCGAAGGCCAGGACGTGGCGGCCGTGCTGCCCGAACTGATGAAAAATTTTCCGAACCGTTTTCAGGTGGCCGTGGTGCCGCGCGACAGCGAGGACGCGGTGGCACGCCGCTACGGCTCGCAACGCTGGCCCACCCTGCTGTTTTTTCGCGACGGCCAGTACGTGACCGCCATCGCCGGCATGCAGGACTGGGACGTGTACCTGCACGGCGTGGCCGCCGCGCTCGCCATGCCGCCTTCGCGTCCGCCCACCATCGGCATCCCGGTGGTGAGCCAGTCCGGTGCGGCCAAGGACAGCGGTTGCCACTGAAACCCACCGACAGACAAGGACGCCCCATGAAAGAATTTCCCATTCCTCTCGTTGCCCTCGGCCCGGGTACCCAGGTCGAAGACGAAAAGCTGGACTACGTGCACATGCCCAAAGACATGGACACCTACCGCCCACCCGTGCTGCCGGAGCCCGAAGACCTCGTCGGACGCGATGCGGCGCGCGCGGTGCTCGGTCAGGTGCTGGTGTTGCTGAACCGCACGGCAGAGCGCGGCCCGGGCGGCCAGGTGTCACTGACCACGCTGCCTGCGCAGGACCTGCGGCTGATCAACCAGATCATGGGCGAGGGCGAGGTCAGCGCCCTGGTGCGTGAAGAAGACGGCGCGCTGGAAGTGCACATCCAGGAAGCGGTGCTGGCGGGCGTCTGGCGCCTCATGACATTGCGCACCGTGGATGGCGAGCGCACGCTGATTGACGATGTGCTCGAGGTCGGCCCGGTGCCCGCGCTGCTGCGCGCGATGGCGGTGGACGATGTATGGCCCCAGGGCGAGATGCCGCATTGGGCCGGCCCTCTGCCGCCCAACGTGCAGAACGCGCCCCTGCTGGTGGAAGAAATCCGCGACCAGGTCGCGGGCTGGAAACCAGGCCAGGTGCCGCACGTGGTCAACCTCACGCTGCTGCCGGTCACACCCGAAGACATCGGTTTCCTGGATCATCACCTCGGTACCGGTCGCGTGCTCATGCTTTCGCGCGGTTACGGCAACTGCCGCATTTCCAACACGCGCCTGTCCAATTGCTGGCGCGTGGTGTATTACAACTCGATGGACAAGGTGATCCTCAACACGGTCGAGGTGGTGGACATGCCCGAAGTGGCCATGGCCGCGCCCGAAGACCTGCGCGATTCCCACGAGCGCCTGCTCGACGTGATGACCTACCTTGAACAGGCATGAGCCACCACACTCCACCGCTGCGCGGGTCGCTGCCCGCCGAGGGGGCTGATCCGGCTTGGGGCGGCCCGACGCCGGATCGCGCGATCGCTGACCGACCTAAAGGCTTCGAAGGCTTTGAAGGCTCGTACCTCGGCAACCGCGAGGTGCTGCGCCCCGAGTCGCGTCTTGAATGCAAGATCTGCTGGTGGGTCTACGATCCCGCCCTGGGGGATCCACAGTGGCAAATTCTGCCCGGAACGCCGTTTGCAGATTTACCCGCCCACTGGCGTTGCCCGAACTGCGATTGCGATGCCGAGCAGTTCCTGATGCTGCCGGATTGAGATGAACCCCCTACACCGCTCCGCGACCTCCCCCTTGCAGGGGGAGCACACCAGCGGCCCGGCAGAGCCGGTTCTGCAGCGTGTGCTGGACCAGCGCGTCCAGACCCTGGTGGACTTCTACAAGCACGTGCAGACCGAGCGCATGGTGGGCATTCCCTTGCTCAACCCGGCGCTGTCGGTCGAGGCGGTCGGTTTTGCATGGGCGGGTGGTGCTGAAGAGGGGTCAGAGCCGGTGGCCGAGGGCGTGTTGATCACACCCTGGTTCATGAGCCTGCTGCGGCTGCCCGCCACGAACCTGCCTCACGAAAACCGGGTGACACGCAGTTTCGTGCGTGAATTCGGCAGCGAGCGCTTCGATTTCATCGGCGCGCACGATCCCGCCGTCGGTTACCACGAGACCTGCGCGCTGTTTTCCCCCATGAATGGCTTCAACAGCCAGGACCTGGCGCGGGAGACCGCGCTGGCCTCGCTCGCTCTGACCCGAGCGGCGCCGCCCGAACCGATCACCCCCTTGCCAGAGCCCAGCGCCCTGCCGGCGCGCCGCGCCTTCTTGCTCGGTCGCCGGGGAGCGCTCGCGCCATGAACACCACGTTCGCACCCACCGGACTCGCAGACCTTGCCGGTCGGCTGCGCGTGTCACCGGGCGCGCCGCTGCCGCTCAGCCTGCGCAGCTCGCGCCAGGACTGGGCTGCGCGCCTGGCGCCAGGCCAGCCGGTGGCGGCCTTGCCCGGTCTGGTGGCCAGCCTGTTCAACCTCTGTGGCCACGCGCATCGCTTGTGCTCCCTGCTCGCCATCGATGCCGCAGCGCACGGCTTGCTGAGCACACCGCCAGCCGTGGACCAGCGTCTGCGCACCGAGACCGCGCAGGAACACATCCGCCGCATGGGCCTGGACTGGCCGCGTCTGCTGGCCACCGACACGCCCGGACCGCAGGCTGCCCAGGCGCATGCCGCGCTGTCTTGTTGTCCGCTGCTCGTCGCCGCAGCCTCGCCCACCCCCTGGCCAGCCACGCTCGCCTGGCTGCAGGAACAGCTGCTGCACATGCCCGCCGCCACATGGCTCCGGGCCTGGCAGGCGTCCGGTGCCGACTGGCTGCTCGATTGGAGTTGCCGCCACACCGGCTGGTTGCCCGCGTTGCTGTGCGCCGCCCGCGCGGTTGACACCGGCACACCGCTGCAACCAGCCGCCGCGCTGCGCGCCCACGCCGACGTGTTGGACCAACGCAGCCTGTCCGCTGCGCTGGCGCTGCAGCCCGCCTTCGCGCTGTGCCCGCAGTGGCACGGCGCCAGCGCCCACACCGGCAGCTGGACACGACTGAACGGCATGGACGTCGGGCTGCCGCTGAGTCCCTGGGCCTTGCTGGGCAGTCGCCTGGCCGAGTTGATCCGCCTGTGCCAGCCCGACGCGCCGGGCCTGAGCGGTGCGGGCTGGCTGTCTTTCGGCGCGCTGAACACCGGGCCGCGCCAAGGCCTGGCCTGGGTGGAAATGGCGCGTGGCCTGCTGGTGCACCAGGTGGAGATCGATACACCCCTGGGCGATGCGCCGGCGCGGGTGCTGGCCTGCCGCGTGCTTGCGCCCACCGATTGGAATTTTCACCCGCAGGGCGTGGTGGCGCAACACATCGCCGAATTGAACGCGAGCGAGCCAGCGGCCACGGTGGATCGCCGCGTGCGCCTGCTCATGGCGGCGTTCGACCCCTGTGTGCCGTTTGACGTGGCGCACCCGCTGGCTGCCGCTCAGGAGGTGCCACATGCATGAAGTCAGTCTGGCCGGCGGTGTGTTGAAGCTGGTCGAAGACACGGCCCTGCGCGAGCGCTTCTCGCGTCTGCTATCGCTGCGGCTCGAAGCCGGTCAGCTCGCGGGGGTGGACGCGCGCGCCCTGCGTTTCGCGCTGGAGTGCCTGGCGCCCGGTACGGTGCTCGAGGGCGCCCAGATTGACATCGAAGAACCCCCCGGCCAGGCCTGGTGCCTGGGCTGCACCCAGACTGTGGCTATCGCCCAGCGCGGCGACGCCTGTCCGGCCTGTGGCAGCTACCAGCTACAGCCTACTGGCGGCATGGCCTTGCGTGTGCTGGACATGCAAGTGAGCGATGATTGATTGTTTGATTTAATGAACCAGGAGAACCAACATGTGTGTCGTGTGCGGATGCAGTAACAACAGCGTGGCCCATGCCCGGCATGTGCAGAGCCAGGCGGGCGAAGCCGGCGTGGTGCAGGTCAACCCCGGCAATGGCGACTTGCATTTTGGTGCCGGAGCGGCCCGCGTATCGGTGCCCGGTATGAGCCAGGCGCGCGCCATCCAGCTGGAGACCGACATTCTCGGCGCCAACAACCGCGTGGCGGTGCAGAACCGCGCGCATTTCGAAGCGCACGGCGTGACCGCGCTCAACCTGGTGTCCAGCCCCGGCTCGGGCAAGACCACGCTGCTGTGCGCGACCATCGAAGCCTTGAAGAGCCACGCGCCAGGTCTGCACGTCGCGGTGATCGAAGGCGATCAGCAGACCAGTTTCGATGCCGACCGCATTCGCGCCACCGGCGCCCCCGCCATCCAGGTCAACACCGGCAAGGGCTGCCACCTCGACGCGCCCATGGTGAGCGAAGCCTTTGCACAGTTGCACAGCCACGACGGCCACGCCCATGGGCACGGTCATGCACACGATCACCACCACGGCGATGCCCACAGCCTGCTGTTCATTGAAAACGTGGGCAACCTGGTCTGTCCTGCGGTCTGGGACCTGGGCGAGGCCGCCAAGGTGGCCATTCTCTCGGTGACCGAGGGCGAGGACAAACCGCTCAAGTACCCCGACATGTTCGCCGCCGCGCGGCTCATGGTGCTCAACAAGATCGACCTGCTGCCGCACGTGCAGTTCGACGTGGCGCGCTGCATCGAACTGGCGCGGCGCGTGAACCCCACCATCGAGATCTTGCAGCTCTCGGCCACCACCGGCGAAGGCATGGACGCCTGGCTGCACTGGCTGGACCACGCCATGGGTCACGGCCATCACCACCACGAAGAGCCCGCGCCATCGGTCTCGGAATCGGCGCTGCGGGATCGGGTGCAGCAGCTCGAAGCCGAGCTGGCCAAAGCCCGCGCAGCATTGAGCCCCCACACTCCGCCGCTGCGCGGGTCGCTGCCCCTCGAGGGGGCTGGTTTCGCCTTGGGGCGGCCCGGCGGCGAAACCGCCCTCTCCGCCGACGCCTCGATCTGACGCCATGAACACCACGCCTGTGCCCACCGTGCTCGCCTGCGGCGCCTGGCTGAAAAATGCCGCCTGCCTGCTGGTGAACGGCGCACCCGTGTGGTCGGCGGTGCACGGCGACCTCAGCGACCCCGCCGCCTGTGCCGCGCTGGAGACGTCGGTGCAGCGCCTGCTGGCCGAACACGGTGCGCCCATTGCCGCCGTGGCACACGATCTGCATCCAGACTTCTTCAGCACCCAACTCGCGGTGCAGTTGGCGGCTTCGCTCGGTGTGCCCGCTATCGGCGTCCAGCACCACCATGCGCACATCGCGGCGGTGGTGGCCGAGCACGGCCTCGCGGAACCGGTGATCGGTCTCGCGCTGGATGGCGTGGGTCTGGGTACAGACGGGCAGGCCTGGGGCGGTGAATTGCTCTGGGTGGACGGCGCGCAGTGGCAGCGCCTGGGCCATCTGCTCCCGCTGGCCCTGCCCGGCGGCGACCGCGCCGCGCGCGAGCCCTGGCGCATGGCGGCCAGCGCGTTACACGCGCTGGGCCGGGGCGGGCAGATCACCACCCGCTTCGCACCGCACGTGGGCGAGGCTGTGGCCGCGGGGGTGCAGCAGATACTGGCCAAGAGCTTGAACTGCCCCACCACCAGCAGTGCTGGCCGCTGGTTCGACGCGGCGGCCGGCGCGCTGGCCTTCAGCGTTCGCCAGGCCGACGAAGCCCAGGCCGCCATCGCGCTCGAAACCGCCGCCGCCCGCTGGCTCGCCCAACACCCACACACCACCCCGCAGCCCAGCGCGGTCATCGACGCGCAGAACCGCCTGGACCTGCGCGGCCTCATGCCCGCTTTGTTCGATGCCGACGCCACGGGTGCGGACGCCGCTGCCGCGGGCTTTCACCTCGCGCTGGCCGACGCACTGGCTGCATGGGCTACGCGCGCCGCCCGCGAACGCGGCTGCCGCGACGTGTGCCTGGGCGGTGGCTGCTTCTTCAACCGCATCCTGCGCGAGCGCGTGACCGAGCGCCTGCAAGCGGCGGATCTGCGTGTGCACCGACCGCTGGAAAAAGGCTGCGGCGACGCCGGCCTCGCGATCGGTCAGGCCTGGGTCGCGGCGCAGCAACGGGCAGCGACCCCACAGAACATTTCGTCAAAGGAAACCGAACCATGTGCCTAGCCATTCCCGCTCAACTGGTGGAGTTGCGCCCCCACGACCAAGCCGTGGTGAACCTCGGCGGCATCCGCAAAGAGATTTCCATCGCCCTCGTGGCCGACGTGAAGGTGGGTGACTACGTGATCGTTCACGTGGGCCACGCCATCGGCGTGCTTGACCCTGAAGAGGCGCTGAGCACGCTGGCGCTGTTTGCCGACATCGCCCGGTTCGCGTCCGATCCCACACCGGAGGACGGGACCCGCGCCGGGCCGCCCCAAGCGGGGCCAGCCCCCTCGGGGGGCAGCGAATCGCGCAGCGGTGAAGCGCGGGGGCTCAAGCAACTCAGCGCCGGGCCGCCCCAAGCGGGGCCAGCCCCCTCGGGGGGCAGCGAATCGCGCAGCGGTGAAGCGCGGGGGCTCAAGCAACTCAGCGCCGGGCTGCCCCAAGCGGGGCCAGCCCCATCGGGGGGCAGCGAATCGCACAAAGCGGGGAGCGTGGGGGTGGAGGTGCCAGCATGAAATACATCGACGAATTCCGCGATGGCGAGCTCGCCCGCCAGATCGGCGCGCGCATCGCCGCCGAAGCGCTCCCGCAGCGCCACTACAGCTTCATGGAGTTCTGTGGCGGCCACACCCATGCCATCAGCCGGTACGGCGTTCTCGAGCTGCTGCCGCCCAATGTGCGCATGATCCACGGCCCGGGTTGCCCGGTCTGCGTACTGCCCATTGGTCGCATCGACCTGGCGATCCGTTTGGCCCTGGAGCGCGGCGCCATCGTCTGCACCTATGGCGACACCATGCGCGTGCCCGCCAGCGACAGCCTCTCACTCATCAGGGCCAAGGCGCGCGGCGGCGACATCCGCATGGTCTATTCCGCGGCCGACGCGCTGGCCATCGCGCGCGCGAACCCGCAGCGCGAGGTGGTGTTCTTCGCCATCGGTTTCGAGACCACCACGCCGCCCACGGCGCTCGCCATCCGCGATGCGGCGCGCGAAGGCCTGGCCAACTTCAGCGTGTTGTGCTGCCACGTGCTCACGCCCTCGGCCATCACCCACATCCTCGAATCGCCCGAGGTGCGCCAACTCGGCACCGTGCCGATCGACGGCTTCATCGGCCCGGCACACGTGAGCATCGTGATCGGCTCCGCGCCCTACGACCACTTCGCCGAGGAATACCGCAAGCCGGTGGTGATCGCCGGCTTCGAACCGCTGGATGTGATGCAAGCCATCCTGATGCTGGTGCGCCAGGTCAACGAAGGCCGTGCCCATGTGGAAAACGAGTTCACCCGCGCCGTCACGCCCGAAGGCAACCTCAAGGCCCAGGCCCTGGTGTCCGAGGTGTTCGAGCTGCGGCCCAGCTTCGAGTGGCGCGGCCTGGGTGAGGTGCCCTACAGCGCGCTCAAGATCCGCGAGGCGTTTGCCACCTTCGACGCCGAACGCCGTTTTGACCTGAACTACACGCCCGTGGCCGACAACAAGGCTTGCGAGTGCGGCGCGATCCTGCGCGGCGTGAAGAAGCCAACCGACTGCAAGATCTTCGGCACCGTCTGCACGCCGGAAAACCCGGTCGGGTCCTGCATGGTGTCCAGCGAAGGCGCCTGCGCCGCGCACTACACCTACGGCCGCTTCCGAGACATTCCCATTGTCCCGGCCACCGCCACCGCCGCTGCCATCGAGGAGGCCACCCCGTGAGAGCCGACATCGAGCAACCCCCCGGCGGCGAGGCGCCCGCGCCCAAGCCGGTGAAGAAGAATTACATCCGTCCGCTGGACATCAAACACGGCCGCATCGACATGGGCCACGGCGCGGGCGGCAAGGCCGCGGCGCAACTGATCGAAGAGCTGTTCCTGGCCGCCTTCGACAATGCGTTCCTGCGCCAGGGTGACGACGCTGCGGTGCTGGCCCTGCCCGCGTTCGACCCGGCGCAGGGCCGCCTCGTCATGGCGACCGACGGTCATGTGATTTCGCCGCTGTTTTTCCCCGGCGGCGACATCGGCTGTCTCTCGGTGCACGGCACGGTCAACGACGTGGCGATGATGGGCGCGCAGCCGCTGTACCTGAGCGCGAGCTTCATCATCGAAGAAGGTTTTCCACTGATCGAGCTGCAGCGCATCGTGCGGTCCATGGCGGCCGCGGCGCGCCAGGCCGGTGTGCCGGTGGTGACCGGCGACACCAAGGTGGTGGAGAAAGGCAAGGGCGACGGCGTGTTCATCAGCACCACCGGTGTCGGCGTGCTGCCGCCGGGCGTGCAGATCAGCGGGCGCCATGCGCGCCCGGGCGACGTGCTGCTGCTCTCCGGCAGCATCGGCGACCACGGTGTGGCCGTGCTCTCGCAGCGCGAGTCGCTGGCCTTCGAGACCACGATCGAGAGCGACACCGCCGCGCTGCACACCCTGGTGGCGGCCATGCTGGCGGCAGCACCGGGCGCCGTGCACGTGCTGCGCGACCCCACGCGCGGCGGCCTGGCCACCACGCTCAACGAAGTGGCGCGCCAGTCGGGTGTGGGCATGCTGCTGCAAGAGGCCGCCATTCCCGTGAAGCCGCAGGTGGACGCGGCCTGCGAACTGCTGGGCCTGGACCCGCTGTATGTGGCCAACGAAGGCAAGCTGATCGCGGTGGTGGCGCCCGAGTTCGCAGACACGGTGCTCGCTGCGATGCGCGCGCACCCGCTGGGGCAGGACGCCGCGCGCATCGGCGAGGTCACGGCCGACCCGCACCACTTCGTGCAGATGGCCACGCGCTTCGGCGGCCGCCGGGTGGTGGACTGGCTCAGTGGAGAGCAACTGCCGAGGATTTGTTGATCCCCCCGCCGCGCTGCGCGCGACCCCCCAGGGGGCAACGCTGGCGGCCCGGCGAAGCCGGTTCCGCGGCGTTCTGGGTGGGTCGCTGCACGCGCTTCGGGCGCTTGCATGGGTCATGCTCCGTTGTGTTTGCCGATTTGCTTGAAAACGTCACCTGAGAACCCCTTGCGCATCCTCCTGCTCTGCCACAGCTTCAACAGCCTCAGCCAGCGGCTGTTCGCCGAGCTGCGCGCGCACGGCCACACCCTGAGTGTGGAGCTTGACATTGCCGACAGCGTGACCGAAGAGGCAGTGGCGCTGTTCCGGCCCGACCTGGTGCTGGCACCGTTCCTCAAGCGCCGCATCCCGCCAACGGTGTGGCAGCGCGTGACCTGCCTGGTGGTGCACCCCGGCCCGCCGGGCGACCAGGGGCCGTCTGCGCTGGACTGGGCGGTCTGGCGCGGTGAGCCGCACTGGGGCGTAACGGTGCTGCAGGCCAATGGCGATTTCGACGCCGGCCCGGTCTGGGCCCATGCCTCGTTTGACATGCGCCCTGCAACAAAAGGCAGCCTGTACCGCCGCGAGGTCACGCAGGCCGCGTGGCGGGCCACTCTGGCCGCCGTGCAGCGCTTTGCGGGTGGCGAGCGCTCAGCCCCGGCGTTGCCAGACGACGCACCGCTGGTGCGCTGGCAGCCGCTGCTGCGCCAGAGCGAACGCGCGATCCACTGGGCCACCGAAAGCACCACCAGCGTGCTCGCCAAGCTCCGCAGCGGCGACGGCCAGCCCGGCGTGTTCGACACGCTGTGGGGTCAAGCCTGTTACCTGGGCGATGCCCACCCGGCCAGCGCCGCCGCCATGGCCGAATTCAGCGACGCCGAACCCGGTGCCATGCTGGCCGTGCGCGAAGGCGCGCTGCTGCGCTGCACGGTGGACGGTGGCGTCTGGATCGGTCAGGCCCGGCGCGCCGACCCGCCCGGCACGCCGCCCGCGCTGGGCAGCTTCAAGCAGGTGGCGGCCGAGCTGTTCGCCAGGGAAGCGGAATGCCTGCCGCAGCGCCCGGTGCCACTGGTGCGGGCAGCGGACGAGTGGGGCGAATTGCGCTACACCGAGCACGGCCCGGAGCGCGCGCGCGTGGGCTGCCTGAGCTTCGACTTCTACAACGGTGCCATGTCCACCGCCCGCTGCGAGCGCCTGCGCGCCGCGTTGCTGCAGGTGCGCGAGCGGCCCACGAAAGTGCTGCTGTTGCTGGGCGGCGACGGGTTTTTCAGCAACGGCATCGACCTCAACAGCATCGAGGCCGCCGCGCACCGCCCCGGCGACAGCGCCGCCGATGCCTCGTGGCGCAACATCCAGGCCATGAACGACGTTGCGCTGGCGGTGCTGCAGACCACCGACCGGCTCACGGTCAGTGTGCTGCGCGGCAACGCCGGCGCGGGTGGCGCCTTTCTCGCGCTGGCGGCCGACCAGGTGTGGGCGCACGGCAGCGTGGTGCTCAACCCGCACTACAAGAACATGGGCAACCTTTACGGCTCCGAATACTGGACCTACCTGCTGCCGCGCCGCCTGGGCGAGGCCGGCGCGAAGGCGCTGATGGCGCAGCGCCTGCCATTGCTGGCCGGCGAGGCCGCGCGCATGGGCTTGATCGACCTCTGCGACGACCAGGCGCGCGCGGGCTTCGAAGCGCGCTGCTTACAACGCGCACTGGCGCTTGCAGCCTCCTACAATCTGCCTGAGAGGCTGGCGGCCAAGCAGGCCACGCGCGAGCGCGACGAAGCCCACCGCCCGCTGGCCCACCACCGAGAACAGGAACTGGCGCGCATGCACCGCAACTTCTACGGCTTCGATCCCAGCTACCACGTGGCGCGCCACCATTTCGTGCACAAGCAGCCGCACGCCTGGACGCCGCGACACCTGGCCACGCACCGTTGAAATCCCATTTGTCCCCCGACGCCCTGCCCACCGTGCTGGTGGTGGACGACGAGGTGCGTTCGCAGGACGCGCTGAGGCGCACGCTGGACGAGGACTTCACGGTCTTCACTGCCAGCAGCGCCGACGAGGCGCGCGGCCTGCTGCAGCGCCAGCCGGTGAGCGTGATCCTGTGCGACCAGCGCATGCCGGGCATGACCGGCGTGAACTTTCTCAAGGATGTGCGCGAGCAGTGGCCCGACGTGGTGCGCATCGTCATCTCGGGCTACACCGATTCCGAAGACATCATCGCGGGCATCAACGAGGCCGGCATCTACCAGTACATCCTGAAACCCTGGTCGCCCGACCACCTGTTGGAGTCGGTGCGCAACGCGGTCGAGGCGCAGGCGCTGCAGCGTCAGACCAGCCGGCTCGACCTGGAGCTGCGCACCAACACGCGCGTGCTGCGCCAGCGCACCGCCGCCCAGATGGCGCAGGCGCGCAGCAGCTTCGGCTTCGACCGCCTCGTGCGTGCGCCCGGCAGCCCGCTGGACCAGGTGTGCAACATGGCACAGCGCGCCGCGCGTTACGACATCCCGGTGCTCGTGCTGGGCGAATCGGGCACGGGCAAGGAACTGCTGGCGCGAGCCATCCACTACGCCTCGCCGCGGAGCACCGGCCCCTTTGCGGTAGAGAACTGCGCGGCCATTCCCGACACGCTGCTCGAATCCGAGCTCTTTGGCCACAAGCGCGGCGCTTTCACGGGCGCGTATGAAGACCATCGGGGCCTGTTCCAGCGCGGCGATGGCGGCACCGTTTTTCTCGACGAGATCGGCGAGACGTCCCCCGCCTTCCAGGTTAAGCTGCTGCGCGTGTTGCAGGAGGGCGAGGTGCGGCCCGTGGGCGGTGCGCGCCCGGTGCCGGTGGACGTGCGCCTGATCGCTGCCACCCACCGCCAGCTGGAGCAGCGCGTGCGCGATGGCCTGTTCCGCGAAGACCTCTACTACCGCATCGCCGGCATCACGATCACCGTGCCGCCGCTGCGCGATCGCGTGGCCGACATCCCGCCCATCGCGCACCAGTTGGTGCATGACGTGGCCGCCGAGTTGGGGCACCCGGGCGCGATCCTGCCCGACGAAGCCATGGCCTGCCTGGTGGCCTACCCCTGGCCGGGCAACATCCGCGAGCTGCGCAATGAAATCGCGCGGGCGTTGGCCCTGCACGACGGCGCGCGGCTGGACGCCGCGGCGTTCTCCAGCCGGGTGCTGCAAGGCCGCGCATCGGGCACGGCCGACGACCTCACCGCCGCCATCCCCCAAAGCGGCACGCTGAGCGAGCGGCTGAACGTGATCGAGGCGATGCTGCTGCGCGAAACCCTGCTGCGCCACCGCTGGAACAAGACCCGAGCGGCCCAGGAACTGGGCCTCTCCCGCGTGGGTCTTCGCGCCAAAATACAGCGCTTCGGATTGGAGCCGAAGTGAGGTCCACCTCCGTCGCTTGCGCCTTGCGCGTAGCCGCATCCCACCTCAAGGGGGTGACGCCAGTGGCACGGCAAAGCCAGTTCCGCGGCGTCTGCCGGATGGAGGTGTCGCTGTGAAGCATGGCGCTGGTCTCAACGTTTTGTGGCTTCAGTCGGGCGGTTGCGGCGGCTGCAGCATGTCGCTGCTGTGCGCCGACACCCCCGATTTCCGGGGCCACCTGCGCGATGGTGGCGTGAACTTGCTGTGGCACCCCTCGCTGTCGATGGCGAGTGGCGAAGAGGTGATCGCGCTCCTGCACGCGGTGCTGGACGGCAGCACCCGGCTCGACGCGCTGTGCGTCGAAGGCTCGCTGCTGCGCGGCCCGAACGGCACGGGGCGCTTTCACATGCTGGCCGGTACCGGCCTGCCCATGATCCACTGGGTGCGCGAGCTGGCGGCGAAAGCGAAACACGTGCTGGCCGTCGGCAGCTGCGCGGCCTGGGGTGGCATCACCGCCGGCGGCGACAACCCCACCGACGCCTGCGGCCTGCAGTACGAAGATGACCGCACCGGAGGACTGCTCGGAGCGGATTTCCGCTCCAGCAGCGGCCTGCCGGTGATCAACATCGCGGGCTGCCCCACGCACCCGAGCTGGGTGATTGACACACTCATGGCGCTGGCCGCCGACGGCTTTACGGCCGACGACCTGGACCCGCTGAACCGGCCGCGTTTCTATGCCGACCAACTGGTGCACCACGGCTGCACGCGCAACGAGTATTACGAGTTCAAGGCCAGCGCCGAAAAGCCGTCGGACCTCGGCTGCATGATGGAGCACATGGGCTGCAAAGGCACGCAGGTGCACGCTGATTGCAACACCCGGCTGTGGAACGGCGAGGGCAGCTGCACACGCGGCGGCTACGCCTGTATCGCCTGCACCGAGCCCGGCTTCCAGGAACCCGGTCACCCGTTCCACGAAACGCCCAAGCTCGCCGGCATTCCCATCGGCCTGCCGACCGACATGCCCAAGGCCTGGTTCGTCGCGCTGGCTTCCTTGTCCAAGAGCGCGACGCCGAAACGGGTGAAGAACAACGCGGTGGCGGATCACCTGGTGGTGATACCCGCCGTTCGAAAAACGAGGTTGAAATGAGTCGCCTGCTCGTCGGTCCGTTCAACCGCGTCGAAGGCGACCTCGAAGTCCAGCTCGACATCGCCGACGGCCGCGTCACCTCCGCCCAGGTGAACGCCACCATGTACCGCGGCTTCGAACAGATCCTGCAGGGCAAGGTGCCGCACGATGCGCTGGTCTATGTGCCGCGCATCTGCGGCATTTGTTCGGTGTCTCAGTCGGTGGCCTCGGCGCGTGCGCTGGCCGACCTGGCCGGCATCACCATGCCGGCCAACGGCCAGCACGCGACCAACCTGATCCTGGCGACCGAAAACCTGGCCGATCACCTGACGCACTTCTACCTGTTTTTCATGCCGGACTTCGCCCGCCCGGCTTACGCCGACCGGCCTTGGCACGTCGAAGCCCAACGCCGCTTCGCGCCCGACCACGGCGAGCAGGTGCGCGCGGCGACCGCTGCGCGCCAGCGCTGGTTCACGCTGGTGGGCACGCTGGGCGGCAAGTGGCCGCACACGCAGTCGGTAGAACCCGGTGGCTCCACCCGCGCCATTGATGCCGCCGAGCGCGTGCGCCTGCTGGCGAAAGTGCGTGAGTTCCGCAGTTTCCTGGAGCGCCAGCTGTTCGCCGCGCCGCTCGAAGCGGTGGCGGCGCTGACCAACGAAGCCGCGCTGTGGGGCTGGCACGCGCAGGACCCGCTGGGCGGCGACCTGCGCTTTTTCCTCACCCTCGTGCGCGACCTGCAACTCGACACGCTCGGCCCCGGACCGGGGCGTTACCTGAGTTATGGCGCTTATGCACAGTCGGGTGGTGGCTGGGCCTTGCCCGGTGGTGTGTGGCGCGCGCAGACCGGCGCGGTCGAAGTGCTGAACCCGCACCGCATCACCGAAGACGCCACCCACACCTGGCTGGCCCACGCGCGCGAGCCGCTGCATCCGCTGCACGGCATCACCCGCCCCGAGCCCGACAAGCCCGGCGCCTACACCTGGAACAAGGCGCCGCGCCTGGGTGGTGAAGTGGTTGAAACCGGCGCTGTTGCGCGCCAACTTGCCAGCGCCCAACCGTTGGTGCTGGACGCGGTGGTGCGCCACGGCGGCACGGTCTACACGCGCGTGCTGGCACGGCTGATCGAGCTCGCCCGCGTGGTGCCGCTGATGGAAGAATGGCTGCAGGCGATCCGACCGACCGAGGCCTTCTGCGTGCCGACCATACTGCCGGACGAGGGCAGTGGCGTAGGCCTGAGCGAGGCCGCGCGCGGCAGCCTGGGCCACTGGCTGGTGGTGCGGCGCGGGCGTATCGCGAACTACCAGATCGTCGCGCCCACCAGCTGGAATTTTTCGCCGCGTGACGCGCAGGGAACGCCCGGCGCGCTGGAGCAGGCGCTGGTGGATGCGCCGGTGCGCGATGGCGAGCAGACACCCATCGCCGTCCAACACATCGTGCGTTCGTTCGACCCCTGCATGGTCTGTACCGTGCACTGATATGGACACCCCCCTGCGCCGCTGTGCGGCTTCCCCCCGCTCTGGCGCGCCTTCGGCGCTGGGCAGGGGGACGGCGCCCGCGCCCCGGCGAAGCCGGTTTCGCGGCACCCCTGGACGAGGTGCTGTCCCGCGTTGCGAGGGCTTCTTTTCATCATGAGCAAAGACCGCGCCCCGAGCCCGCTGCCCACCGTGCCGATGGAGGGTGTGGACGATTCCACCTGGCTGGACGTGATCCAGAAGATGGACGAGGTCTACACCCGACTGATCGACGACGAGGTGGAGCTGGAGAAGAAGAACACCGAACTGGAGCAGTCGCAGCAGTTCATCTTCAGTGTGCTCACGTCGATGTCGGACGTGCTGGTGGTGTGCGACGAGCGCGGTTTGATCGAGCAGGCCAACGCGGCCTTGTGCGAGCTGGTCGGGCGCCACGAGGAACAGCTGCGCGGCAACTGCCTGGCCGATTTGCTGGCCGACGCCGCCAGCGTGGACGCCGCACGCGCCGCGATGGACTGCAGCGATACGCCGCGTTCAGGCCAGGGCATTGAGCTCAACTTGCTCGATCGCGAGGGTCAACCGGTGCCAGTCGATGCCAACTGCACGCCGCGCATTGGCCCCAGCGGGCGGCGTGTCGGCACCGTGTGGGTGGGTCGGCCCACGGCCGAACTCAAGCGCGCGTACCACGAGATGCGCTCCGCACACGAGGCCCTCAAGCGCACGCAGCAGCAGCTCCTGCATTCGGAAAAAATGGCCTCGCTCGGCCAGTTGGTGGCCGGCGTGGCGCACGAGCTGAACAACCCGATCAGCTTTGTGCTGGGCAATGTGCACGCGCTGCGCAAGTACTGCGACCGCCTGCAGACCTACATGGCCGCGCTGCACGCCCACGAGCCCGAGCCGGCGCTGCAGGCGCTGCGCCAGAAGCTGCGCATCGAACACCTGATGGGCGACCTGCCGTCCCTCATCGAAGGCACGCTGGAAGGCGCACAGCGCACCGCTGACATCGTGCACGGACTCAAACGCTTCTCGGCCATGGACCCGGAAGAGCGCACGCCGGTGAACCTGATCGAGGTGATTGAACGCGCCATTCATTGGGTGCAAAAAGGTCGACACTCACCCATGGATGTGCGCTGGCAGGCGGGCACGCCCTGCATCGTCATGGGCAGCGCAGGCCAGTTGCAGCAGGTGATGATGAATCTGTTGCAAAACGCATTCGACGCCGTGGGAGGCCTTGGTGCGGTGGCGCCATGCGTCTGGGTGTCTGTGGTTTGCGATGGCACCCGGGCCCGCGTGTGCGTGCGCGACAACGGACCCGGCATCCCGCCCGAGCACCTGCTGCGTATCTTCGATCCCTTCTTCACCACCAAGCCAGTGGGTAAGGGTACGGGTCTGGGCCTGTCGATCAGCTACGGCATCGTGGAGCAGCACGGCGGACGCTTGAGCGCATGCAACGCTGAAGGTAGGGGGGCCGAGTTCCAGATGGAGCTCCCTCTGGCAGGGGCCTGACGCGGGTGAGAGGTGTTCGCTGATGTCCGCTCATCAGCTTAAATAGCCCCCGATCGGCCTTGTAAAAGCCCGACAGCGGTTCTCATTTTGTGAGCGTTGGGTTCGGTGCGCACCCAGCCGTTGCGCAGGATGTTGCAGCAGTCGGAGCCGGAAGCTCCGGCTGCTGCGGTTCCCGTGACAATCGCCGCATGGAACTGCTGCTTGTCACCCTTGCCTCCCTGTTTGCCGGTTTTGTCGATGCCATCGTGGGTGGCGGCGGGCTCATTTTGGTGCCGGCGTTGTTTGCGGTGTTTCCCTCCACCCATCCCGCCACGCTGTTTGGCGTCAACAAAGGGGCTTCGGTGTGGGGCACCGCCGCAGCCACGTTGCAATACGCCCGGCGGGTTCAAATGCCCTGGCACGCGCTGCTGCCGGCGGCCGCCGTGGCGTTTGCCGGGTCGCTGGTGGGCGCCTGGACGGTGACCGTGATTTCACCCGACTTTTTGCGCCGCGCCTTGCCGCTGGTGCTGCTGGGTGTGCTGGCTTATACGCTGGCCAAAAAGCAGTTGGGCCACAGCCATGCGCCCCGCTTTACGGGCCGCCGGGAAGCGCTGGCGGCCAGCCTGCTGGGGGTGACCATTGGCTTTTACGATGGCTTCTTTGGCCCCGGCACCGGCAGTTTTTTCGTTTTTCTGTTTGTGCGCTGGTTGGGCTACGACTTCCTGCATGCCAGCGCCAGCGCCAAGCTGCTCAACACCGCGTCCAACCTGTCGGCGCTCATGTTGTTCGCCTGGAAAGGCCATGTGTGGTGGCATTTTGTGGTGGTGATGGCGGTGGCCAACGTGGCGGGCAGCTTGCTGGGCACCCGCCTGGCGCTGAAACACGGCAGCGGCTTCGTGCGCCAGGTGTTCATCGTGGTGGTGAGCGCGCTGATCTTGAAAACCACCTACGACGCCTGGCTGCGGTAAGCCGCCGGGGCGCTCACCCGCTCATGGGTCTGCGGGGGCTATAGTAGAAACACTATGGCGCAATCCCCCACTTCCTCTCTGTTGATGATTGAAGACGACGCCCGTCTGGCCCAGATGGTGGTTGACTACCTGGGCCAGTCGGGCTTTGCCGTGACCCACGCGCCCGACGGCGAGCAGGGTCTGGAACACCTGCAGTCGATGCTGCCCGAGCTGGTCATTCTGGACCTGATGATGCCCGGCATGGACGGCCTGGAAGTGTGCCGCCGCATCCGTGCCCTGCCGGGCGACGCCGCGCGCGTGCCGGTGATCATGCTCACCGCCAAGGGCGACCCGATGGACCGCATCATTGGCCTGGAAATGGGTGCCGACGACTACGTACCCAAACCCTTTGAGCCGCGCGAGCTGCTGGCGCGCATCCGCGCCGTGCTGCGCCGCCGCGGCGAGCCGGGCACCAACCACGCCACGCGCAGCACGCCGGTGCTGCGGTTTGGCTCGCTCGAAATCGACCGCGATGCCCGCACCGTGCAGGTGGGCGCCACCGCCTGTGAACTCACCTCGTACCAGTTTGACCTGCTGGTGGCCCTGGCCGAGCGCGCCGGGCGCGTGCTCACGCGAGACCAGATCATGGAGGCCGTGCGCGGGCGCGAGTTGGAAGCGTTTGACCGCTCCATTGACGTGCACATCGGCCGTATCCGCAACGCCATCGAGGCCGACAGCAAAGACCCCAAGCGCATCCTCACCGTGCGCGGCGTGGGCTATGTGTTTGCCAAACAGCAAGACTGATGGCACCCCGCCTGCACCCATTCATGTGCCATGACTGAACCCCGATGGATTCCCTGATCGGCCAAAAGCTCTACCTGCGCATTTGGCTCGCCGTGGTGGCCGCTGTGGCTGTGCTCGCCCTGGTGGTGGGCTGGCTTTGGCAGGTGGCGCTGGACCACGAGCGCGAGCAAAACGCCAGCCGCGCCGGGCGCGAAATTGTGCTGCGCAACAGCGCCGGCGACATCGTGGGCCAGGCGCCCGCCCGCGCCGTGCGCGTGCCCGGCGAAGGGCTTGAGTTTCAGGTCACCATGAAAGACGGGCAAACGCTCTACGTGCAGCTGCCCCGCGCCAACCGCCAGCCCGGCAGCCCGCTGCCCGCGCGCCGCACCCAGGCCTGGTTGCAATCCGCCCCCGGTTTTGCATGGCTGCTGGGCCTGGTGGCGCTGGCCGTGGCGCTGGGCGCCTACCCCATCGTGCGGCGCCTCACCAAGCGCCTTGAGGCCCTGCAAAAAGGCGTGGAGCGCTGGGGCAACGGCGACTTGTCCACCCGCTTGCCGGTACAAGGCCACGACGAAATCGCGTTTCTGGCCACCCGCTTCAACGCCGCCGCCGAGCGCGTGCAAACCCTGCTGCAATCGCACAAAGCGCTGCTGGCCAACGCCTCACACGAACTGCGCTCGCCCCTGGCCCGCATCCGCATGGGGCTGGAGCTGATGGGCCGCGACAGCGCCAGCGCCCCGCAGCGCCAGGAAATGGCGCGCAGCATCGAAGAGCTGGACCAACTCATTGACGAAATCTTGCTGGCCAGCCGCCTCGATGCCCGCGACGCCAACGACGCATCGGCTCTGGGCGCCACCGAAGAGGTCGACCTGGTGGGCCTGGCCGCCGAAGAGTGCGCCCGCACCGGCGCCGACCTCGACATCGCCCCCGGCGCTTCGCCCGTGCTGCTGCAAGGCCACGCCCGCCTGCTGCGCCGCCTGCTGCGCAACCTGCTTGAAAATGCCCGCCGCTATGGCACCAAAACCCCGCCGAGCATGGCTGACGAAGGCGCCGCCGCCGACGTGCGCCTGACCATGGCCCTGCTGGACACGCCCGGCAAACCCGGCAATACACCCGGTAAAAAACCGGGTGCGGGTCAGGCCCAAACCACGGTCGTGATCTGCGTCGAAGACCGCGGCCCCGGTGTGCCGCCCGACCAGCGCGAACGCATCTTTGAGCCGTTTTACCGCCTGCCCGGCGCCAGCGAACGCGAAGGTGGCGTGGGCCTGGGCCTGTCACTCGTCAAAACCATTGCCGAGCGCCACGGCGGCCACGTGCGCTGCGAAGCCCGAGAAGGCGGCGGCGCCCGCTTCGTGGTCGAACTGCCGCTCTGAAGGCGGGCCATTGTCAGCCAGCGGTCAAGTTTGTCTGCGTGCCGACAACCCGGCCTGAATTTTGGGTTTTATTACCTAAAAATATGTAACAACTCCCCCAAATAGGGGATTGGCGAAATTTATGCGGCAGCGCACAATTTACCCTGTTGCTGTCACAACACCGCGAAGAAAACGGATCCGGCAAACAAGATACGTCATCAAAAACGTTTGAATCTGGTCTCCCAACGACGTCCTTCCAAGGACTTTACAAAGCCACCGCAAGGTGGCTTTTTTTTGGCGTTCGGGTTTTACGACGCAGCTCACCCAGGAAGACCGTTTTGCTGATGGCTGACAAGGACTTACGGCTTACTCGGCGCAGAAAAGTGGCCGCCGTCCAAGCTTTTACAAATATCACCACTACGCGCTGGGTTGCTCCCTGAGCTTTTTCGCTTGGCTGCGAATACCCGCGAAGATTGACGTGGCCACATCCTCGGGGAAGTCGCCTGGTAGCCGTTTTTCGACGGCGGCTATTGCTGGCTCCACCCTATTCAGCAGCTCGTTGATGATGTCCTCGGCGTCTTCGCCCCATGCACACCTTGCCGCTGTTGTATTGAAGTGGCGCCGCATGATTTTTGCCAGATGGTAGTGGCGGCTTTTGCCAAGCATGGCCATTGCCAACTTTGCGTTCTGCCAGGGCAGCTGGTTGCCTTTCTTGCCAAGAATGGGCCAGGCAGACAGCACGTCGTACATGGGGGTCAGTGCATATTTGCCGCCCGCACCTACATGGATGCTGAAGTTTTTGGCGTGTCCGTCGGTGGCGGCCAGTAGCCAGAAGGTTATTTGGCTGGCCAGCAGTGTTTTCAGGTCGTCGCGTGCATTGTGGGAACCACTCAGTACCTGAGCAAGTTGCAGTATTCCTGGCCCGCCATCAGCTTCGTACTTTTGATGTGGACTGACCCCCAGTGCCTGGCAGAAGTCTTCCTGCGGAAGACGAAGAAGCCATTTGCCTGATGAGTGTTTTTTGCGGTCAAACCGCTCGACCACCAGAACCGGAGGATGGTCAGCAAAGGTCACGATGTCCGCCTGGGCTACTTCGAAGCCCAACGCCTTCATCAGCTTCAGACATAACCACTCGTTGTAGACAGACGTGAGCATGTCTGCCTGCATGTTGCCCACCAAGCCCAGTGGAAGCTTGAGGATGTGTGTGGTGGGCGTAGCACCCAGTGGGCGCATCCATTTGCCTCCGTGGCGAAGCAGTGCTGTTTTTTCTTGCGCACCGGCAATCGAGATGCGTAAGTCTTCGTCTTTTTGCTGTCCGAGGAAGACTCCGCCAGAGACCGTGGCGCGCAGCAATGCAGCCACATCTTCATCAGTGAGAACTTCTCCCGCGATGCGCTTGACGCCTGTCGGCTCCTCTTTGTCTTGCAGGAGTTGAATAGCTCCCACGCAGTCCCTGCCTATCGCTGCCAGCAGGTCAAAGGTATCCTCAGACCCTGCTGAGTACCGACTTGCCAGGCGCTTTCGGATGGCTGCGCTGTCTGGCAACAGGTTGGCAAAGAAATTCTCTACGCGCTCCCCCCGCAGAGGCTCGTTTCCCACGAGCGGGAGAGGCAAGGACAAGGACAGTGGGCGTGCATTTTCGGACTGCACCCAGCTCTCCGCGTAACGGAGCTCTGTCGGTCGGTGAGAGGCTGGTGACCAATGGCCGACGTGTTCACCGTTGACCCAGATGGATAGCGGCCGAGAGCGTGACGTACGACCCGCCATGTCACCACTCCCCCTTCTGGCGCCCTGGCTCCTTGGTGGTGGTTTCTTTTGCCTGGATGACTACTTGTAGCCCGAGTTGGTTGCACAGCGTTATCAGTTGGTCGACACTTAGCGCCCCTGGCTCCAGCTCAAGCTCCGAGATGCGTCGCTGGCTCAGGTCAACCCGGTTGGCGAGCTGTGCTTGTGTCAATTTGAGGCTTTTGCGCGCTCCTCGCAACAGCGACCCAAGCTGCGCGGCCGTTACAAGAGGTTGGGTTCGTGTAGTCATGCTTCCGCCTATTCATCATGCCAAATATAGCGCTTATTGCGCTAAATTGAAATTACCGGAATAGGCGCTAAATTGCTTGTAGCGGAATATTCGGTATGGCGTAAGGCGTCAACCTACTGCAGTTCAAAGGTCATCTCGTCGCCCGGCCAATAGGTCAGGCTTGCCCAAAGTCCTGGTTGCAGAGCTTGGGTCATTTGGCGTAGCAAGACCTGGTCGTTCCGCCCCGTGTGGCATGCTTGTGCACTGGCTATGCCCACTCTCCAACCCGTGGGGTCCATAGCAGCCACAAACGGCCTCGGTGCTCAGCCGTGCTCGACCTCAGAAGGTGTTTCAAATGACTTCCATGCCCCCCATTTGCCCCGTGATTCTTGCGGGTGGTTCCGGCACCCGTTTGTGGCCGCTGTCACGCGCGGGCTTTCCCAAGCAGTTTTTGTGTCTGGACGGCGCCCACAGCCTGTTTCAGCAAACCGCCATGCGCTTGGCAGGGCTGCGGTCAGCCGGTGTGGTGTTGCAGGCGCCTTTGGTGGTGGGCAATGAAGACCACCGTTTTTTGGTGCTGGAGCAATTGCGTGAAGTGAGCACTGACGCGGCCACGGTGCTGCTGGAGCCCATGGGGCGCAACACCGCGCCCGCGCTGGCACTGGCCGCGATGGCCGCGATGGCTCAGGGGCAAGACCCCGTGCTGGTGGTCACCCCGGCCGACCACGTGATCACCGACGAAGCGGCGTTCAGATCGGCTGTGACCACTGCCGTGGCCCATGCTGCGCAAGGGCAGATCGTCATTTTGGGCGTGGCGCCCACCCGGCCCGAGACCGGCTACGGCTACATACAGGTGCAGGGCGGGCAGCCCCATGCGGCATGGCCTGTGTTGCGCTTTGTCGAAAAACCCGACGCGGCCACTGCCCAGCGTTACGTGAAAGAGGGCGACTACCTGTGGAACGCGGGCATGTTTGTGGTGAAAGCCTCGGTGTGGCTCCAGGCACTTGAGCGTTTTCGGCCCGACATGGTGCAAGCCAGTCAGGCCGCCTGGGCGGCGCGCAGCACCGACGCATCGTTTGTGCGCCCCGGCAAAGCCGAGTTTGCCGCCATACCCGCCGACTCGATCGACTACGCCGTGATGGAGCACTGCCCGGGCAGCGGCCTGCCCATAAAGGTGGTGCCGCTCAACGCCGGTTGGAGCGACCTGGGCGCCTGGGACGCCGTGTGGGACGCGCTGCCCAAGGACGGCTTCGGCAACGCCACACAAGGCGACGTGCTGGCGGTCGACAGCCGCAACAACCTTGTGCACGCCAGCAGCCGCCTGGTCAGCGTGGTGGGGGTGAACGACCTGGTGGTGGTTGAAACCCCCGACGCCGTGTTGGTGGCGCACCGCGCCAGCGCCCAAGGCGTGAAACAGATCGTGGGCCTGCTGCAAGACCAGCACCGCGAAGAACACAACCTGCACCGCAAAGTGCACCGCCCTTGGGGCTGGTACGACAGTATTGACGAGTCTGAGCGCTTCAAGGTCAAGCGCATCCAGGTCAAGCCCAAGGCCAGCTTGAGCCTGCAAAAGCACTACCACCGCGCCGAACACTGGATCGTCGTCAAAGGCACCGCCGAAATCACCTGCGGCGACAAGGTGGTGGTCCTGACCGAAAACCAGTCCACCTACATACCACTGGGCGAAGTGCACCGCCTGTCCAACCCCGGCACCATCCCGCTAGAAATCATTGAAGTGCAGTCGGGCAGCTACCTGGGCGAAGACGATATTGTTCGGTTTGAGGACCGTTACGGGAGGTAACCTTTCTCTGTTCCAGCTAAGGGCTTTACGCAAACAGGTCGGCGGCGGCCAATCGCGTGCCCTTGCTGTCCTTGACAGACAAAGCCGGCGCAGCACCAAGGTCTGGCCAGGCAATTCCAATTTCCGGGTCATCCCAAGCAATGCACCGCTCATGCGCCGGTGCGTAGTAGTCCGTGGTCTTGTACAAAAAGTCAGCCGTCTCGCTCAACACCAGAAACCCATGCGCAAAGCCCGCTGGCACCCAGAGTTGCTTGTGGTTGTCTTCGCTCAGCTCCACGCCCACCCATTGCCCAAACGTGGGTGAGCTTTTGCGAATGTCCACCGCCACGTCTAACACCGCACCGCGCACCACGCGCACCAGCTTGCCTTGGGGTTGTTGCAGCTGGTAGTGCAGGCCGCGCAGCACACCCTTGGCGCTGCGGCTGTGGTTGTCCTGCACAAAGTTGACGCTGGAGCCGGTGGCTTCGTTAAAAGCTTTTTGGTTGAAGCTTTCAAAGAAAAAGCCGCGTGCGTCGCCAAATACCTTGGGCTCAATCACCATCACGTCAGGGATGGCTGTGGGGGTTGCCTTCATGAAAACACCTTCTCGCTCAAGATACGCTTCAAGTACTGGCCGTAGCCGTTTTTCAGCAGCGGCTGGGCCAGGGCTTCCAGCGCAGCGCTGTCAATCCAGCCGTGGCGCCAGGCAATTTCTTCCGGGCAGGCAATCTTCAGCCCTTGGCGGTGTTCCAGCGTGGCAATGAACTGGCTGGCCTCTAGCAGGCTTTCATGGGTGCCGGTGTCCAGCCAGGCGTAGCCGCGCTGCATGATCTGCACGTTGAGCTGGCCCAAGTCCAGGTAGGCCTGGTTCACGGCGGTAATTTCCAATTCGCCGCGCGGGCTGGGCTTGACGGCCTTGGCAATATCCATCACCTGGTTGTCGTAAAAATACAGGCCGGTCACGGCGTAGTTGCTCTTGGGCTGCAGCGGTTTTTCTTCGATGCTGCTGGCTTTGCCCGCGGCGTCAAAGGCCACCACGCCGTAGCGCTCGGGGTCTTGCACATGGTAGGCAAACACGGTGGCGCCGCCACTTTGGGCATCGGCGTCGGCCAGCAGGGTGGTGAAGTCGTGGCCGTAGTAAATGTTGTCGCCCAGCACCAGGGCGCTGGGCGCGTTGCCAACAAACTGCTCACCAATGATGAAGGCCTGGGCCAGGCCGTCAGGGCTGGGTTGCACCGCGTACTGCAGGTTCATGCCCCAGGCGCTACCGTCGCCCAGCAGCTGCTGAAAGCGCGGGGTGTCTTGCGGCGTGCTGATGATCAACACGTCCCTAATGCCCGCGAGCATGAGCGTGCTCAGCGGGTAATAAATCATGGGCTTGTCGTACACCGGCAGCAGTTGCTTGCTGATGGCGAGCGTGGCCGGGTGCAGGCGGGTGCCGGAGCCGCCAGCGAGGATGATGCCTTTGCGTTGGGTCATGGGGGTGTCTTGTTAGGAATGGTGAAGGGTTCGAGCAGGAAGTGGGTCACGAAGTGGTCCTTGCCGGCCTGTACCCAGGCGCGAACCTGCACCATGTCGATGTTCATGTAGTCGTGCACGATGCGGTTGCGCAGCCCCACTACGGCGTGCCAGGCCGGCACATCGGCCGCGTCAATCAATTGGTGGGTGGCCAGTGCAGCAAAGGCATCGTGCGCTGAGACAGGCACCGGGTGCTCGCTTGCTTTGAGCAACTGTTTGGCTTTGCCAATGGCGTTCTCTATCAGCACTTGTAGCGCGTGCAGTACGCCAGCTTCCTCCAGCGGGCGAAGTTCAAGACCCTGCTGAAGCACCGCACGTGCCTGGTCCAGAAGTGCCCCCTGTTCAGCTGCGATGCGTGCTGTTTCGAGTTGGTACAGATCAAGCCGCATGTTGCTGCTCCCAGTAGTGCTCTTCCAGTTCGTGCCATGTGCGCTGTAAAAAATGCATCCACGCCAAGCCGTCGGTTCCTGTCAGCGGCACGCCTTCTTCCGCCACCGCTGCTCGCATGGCCAAATTGGCTCGACGCAGATCGATCAGGTCAATGGTCTGTGGCGAAACGTGCAGCGCCTGCGCCAGCTGAACGCGTAAGGTTTCCGTCTGGCCCAGGATGCACATCCACTCCACATCAGGCGCCCATTGAAGGGCAATGTCCCAGTCGCTTCCCGTGTGGGTGTTGCCCGTGGCCCGACTGCCGACCAGCACGGAAAACATCAACTGCGGCTGCTGGAGCAACAGCTCAGTTAGTGCAGCAGGCACTTGGGCAGGCGGGCTGGCGCGGCCGGGGGTAGCGATGCTCATTGATCCTCCTGGTTTCAAAGAGTCTCGATCAGCATTCGGTCAACGCCTCGCCACCAGTCTGGCATGCGCAGGCCAAAGGTCTGTTGCAGCCGTGTGGTGTCCAGACGCGAGTTCTGTGGGCGATGCGCAGGGGTGGGGAAGGCGCTGGTGGGCACAGCAGCCACGTCCTGCACCGCCAGCACCGTTTCGGGCCGCAGTTGGCGGGCCGTTTCAATGACGTGGCGGGCGTAACCGTTCCATGTGGTCTCGCCTGCAGCGGCCAGGTGGTAGGTGCCGGCGTCCTGCGGGCGCTGCAACACCTGACGGATGGCGTGGGCCGTGACGTCGGCAATCAGGTCGGCACCAGTGGGCGCGCCAAACTGGTCGTCGATCACGGTCAGGCGCTCGCGCTCAGCGGCCAGGCGCAGCATGGTTTTGGCAAAGTTGCCGCCGCGCGCGGCGTACACCCAGCTGGTGCGAAAGATCAGGTGGCGGCAGCCGCTGGCTTGTATGGCGCGCTCGCCTTCAAGCTTGGTGCGGCCGTACACGCTCAGTGGGCCGGTGGGTGCGTCTTCTGCCCAGGGGGTGAGGCCGCTGCCATTGAACACGTAGTCGGTTGAATAGTGCACCAGCAGCGCGCCCACGCTGTGTGCGGCTTCGGCCAGCACGCCGGGGGCCAGCGCGTTGAGGGTGCGGGCCAGTTCGGGCTCGCTTTCGGCCTTGTCCACGGCGGTGTGAGCAGCGGCGTTGACGATCACGTCAGGCCGCTGCGCCAACACGGTCTGGCGCAGGGCTTCCAGCTGGGTCAGGTCGCCGCAACCGCCTTCCGTCTCGGTGCTGTGGCGGTCCAGCGCCACCAGCTCACCCAAGGGCGCCAGGCTGCGCTGCAGTTCCCAGCCCACTTGGCCGTTGGGACCGAGTAACAGTATTTTTTTGCGCATGGGGTTGGTGTTATCCGTTGGTGCAGGCGTCTGGCCACTTGGCATGGGCCAAGACCAGCAGTTGCTGGGCCTGTTCAAGACACGCTTGCAACAAAGCTTGTGTGACGGGTTCACCGTCGTAGTCGCTCAGGTTGCGCTGCTTTTTCAGTCCGTCCAGCACACGAATAACGGCAGTGTCCACTCCCAGCGTGTGCGCCAGACATTGCAGCGTGGTCTGGTGGTGCCCAGGTTTGCTGGTCGAGGTTCGGTAGCCCTGCGCCAGCAGTGCCGCGTCAGCGACAGCGCGAATCGTTGTGTAAGCACAATCAAACCGTGTCTCGGGGCTGTTGTGTGTGCGCAGTGCGTCCGTCAGGCGGCTTTGGGCTGCGTGGAGCATACGGGCGCGCAGTACGGGCGATGGTGGCACTGCGTCAAGCAGACCGATTCGCAGCAGGTTGGCGAGGTGTTCAGAGCTCATCAGGGCCACCCACGACGAAAAGTTTGGGCTTGTTCAGCACATCCTGCACAAAGCTGTCGCCAGCCGCTTTTCTGGTTTGCCATTCGGCCAGCGTCATGAGTTTCGGGTTGATTTCTCGCCCCAATGTGGCCTGGCTGTCGTAAAGCGCATTCACGGCGCTGGAAAAGTTGATGTCGCCCAAGATCATGACATCCACGTCGCTGTGGGGCTTGTCGGTGCCTTGAGCCATGGAGCCGTACACGAACGCTGCCGAGATTTGATGGCTCAAAGGGGCGAGTGCTCCATGGAAAACGTCGACCAGACCGATGCTTTTGCGCACCAGCCCCATCAGTTCTGGATAAACCGGGTGATCCTCGTTCACGCAGAACTGCGTCTGGTTGCCTACCTTGCGGACATTCAGCAAGCCCGCACCAGCCAGCAAATCGAGCTCCTTCTTGAGCGAACCCACGGAGGCCACCGACGTGAGGCGCTCCAGCTCTCGTAGGTGGAACCATTGGCCAGCCCGCATGCACAGTACGGCCAGCAAGCGCCGACGGTATTGCAGGGGAAACAAGATGTCGGCGAGCATTAATTTCTCCATAAAAGAACAAAAGTTCTCCAATAAAGAACATTTTAGCGGATGCGGTCCAGTGGTTCACGCTGCGCTGTATTGCTTGCCCAGCCATTCGCGGTAGGCACCGCTTTGAACGTGTGCGACCCAGTCCGGGTGGTCCAGGTACCACTGCACCGTTTTGCGAATGCCGCTCTCAAACGTTTCAGCGGGCTTCCAGCCGAGTTCGGCTTCCAGCTTGCGAGCGTCAATGGCGTAGCGCCGGTCGTGCCCGGGGCGGTCCGTTACGTAGCTGATCTGGCTGGCGTAAGGCTGGCCGTCGGTTCGTGGGCGCAGTTCGTCGAGCAGTGCGCACACGGTGTTGACGATTTCAATATTGGGCTTCTCGTTCCAGCCACCCACGTTGTACACCTCGCCCAGGCGGCCGGCTTCGAGCACGCGGCGAATGGCGCTGCAGTGATCCTTCACATACAGCCAGTCACGCACCTGCATCCCGTCGCCATACACCGGCAGGGCCTTGCCCGCCAGCGCGTTCACGATCATCAGCGGGATCAGCTTTTCAGGGAAGTGGAACGGCCCGTAGTTGTTGCTGCAGTTGGTGGTGAGCACCGGCAGGCCATAGGTGTGGTGGTAGGCGCGCACCAGGTGGTCGCTGGCGGCCTTGCTGGCCGAATATGGGCTGTTGGGCTCGTAGCGGTGGGTCTCGGTGAACGCGGGGTCATCTTTGCTCAGGCTGCCGTACACCTCGTCGGTGGATACATGCAGCAAGCGAAACGCCTCGCGCTCGGCGCCTGCCAAACCGCCCCAATAAGCGCGCACCGCTTCCAGCAAGTGAAAGGTGCCCACGATGTTGGTCTGGATGAAGTCTTCCGGCCCGTGGATGGAGCGGTCCACATGGCTTTCGGCGGCGAAATTGACCACCGCACGTGGGCGGTGCTCTGCCAGCAGGCGGGTCACCAGGGCTGCATCGCCAATGTCGCCCTGCACAAACACATGGCGCGCATCGCCTTGCAGACTGGCCAGGGTTTCGAGGTTGCCCGCGTAGGTAAGCTTGTCGAGGTTGACAACGGGCTCGTTGTGTTGTGCTAGCCAGTCGAGGACGAAGTTGGCGCCGATGAAGCCGGCGCCGCCGGTAACTAAAATCATATGGTGTTCCCTGGCAATGTCTTCTTTTAGATCCTGTGAAGGATCGTTGCCCAGATTGTCGCGCGCATCAAAAATAATAACTGCCAAGGCTAACTGATTTGGGCGGTTATTGTCTATAAATTGGTTTTTATGTTAAGGTTTTATCAGTTTTTGTTTTTGTCGCTGCCTGCAGAAATACGACGCTGATACTTAAACCCAGCATCAAAACATAATAATTGTGCGCAAAATTGACGTTGCTCAGGCTCGCTGTGGCGTGTACGAAAGCAATGCCTGCAAGTTGCTGTGACGCAATTTTATGTGCGCGGCGCAGGCGCCAGGCCGCTGCAATCATTCCAGCCAGGATGGCAAGCAAACCAGACAAGCCCAGCAGGCCCCCATCCATGGCCTGGTGCAGATACTGGTTGTGCACATGGCCCAGGGTGCGAACGTGACTGAAGCGTTCTGTTTCCGCGGGTGGCAGTTGTAGTCCGGCGCTTTGCAAGCGGCGTGTGCGCTCGGCTGCGCCAACACCCACCCACGGAGACTCCACAAAACCATCCCAACCGGTTTGAAAAAGATAAACCCGTGCGCCCAATGAAGAGTTGAAGTCCTTGGTCTTCAAAGCCGTTTCCGCCTCATGCCAGGCCAGTCTTAAACGCAGCGGGTCAGCGGGAAGCAAAACCGACATTGCCAGCAGGCACATGCTCAACGCCCCCACCGAGCCCACCCGCAGCAGTGCCTGACGATTGAGGCCGTGGCTGTTTGCGACAAGCAAGATCAGCGGCCAAAAAACAATGGCATAGGCACCCCGAGATTCGGAAAGCAGCACTGCGACAATGCCGATCGCGGTCGCACCACCGTATGCCCAGACCCAGTGCTTAGGCGTTTCGTTGGACATGGCCTGGGGAAGCAGGAATGCCACCCAGATCGACATGCTGACCGCCCACGGAATGGGGTGCGAGGGCAACAGTGGCCGACTCACCAGCAGGGTCAGCAGAAAACCCAGTACCAGCGCCACCGCTGCCGCTGTGCTCGCATGGCGTATCGGGTTGTGCAGGGGATCCATGCGTTGAACGAGGACCGCTGTGGCCACCGCCGCTGCCAACAATCGAAAGCCAGTGTTTATATCGCTGCTGACCTCAAAATCGGATTCTGACCAGATCAAAGTCAGGGCCGCACTCGTGGCCAGGAAACAGGTGACACCTATCAGCCAGTGGCGCAGGGCAAGACTGACATCCTGGTGCGGGGCGAGGGCAGGGCGTCGGAGTGATGAGGCGGCTGCTATCAAAAGAAGCAGCCAAGCCAGCCCAGCCAGTTTCGTATGCAGCGACGAAACCGACAGACAGAGCAACATGACGAACAGAAAGCGTGTCTGCATGGGTGGGTCTTGCACGGAGGAAGGCGGTCAGCGCTTGGGCAGCGTTTGCATGTGGCTGCGGTCGTACCTCAAGGCCACATAGCGGAAAAAACTCTCAAGACTGACGAACAGGCAATACAAGAAGCCTTGCGGGCCACACATGAAGCCGCGCTGCAAAAAGTAGAGGCGGAAGAAATTGGATGCCGCCGACAAAAAACCGCGGAAGATACCCCCTGTCTTGCCCAGACGAGCGCGCTTTACCGCACCCAACTGGGCGTATTGCGCAAGCTTCAGCAGGCTTCCATGAATGGTTTCGCGGGAATGGTGAAGCAACCGGTGTTGAAAGCGCCTCAGTGGACGCGGTTCGCGCAACACGGCATGTTCGTGCACAACGCCCTCAAAGCGCTCAATATCGGCACGCCAAAACAACCGCTGCACGCTGCCTGAACTGCGCATGAGGGTCAGCGGGCGGCCAAACGCCACCTGAATCCACCGCAGTTCCCAAACGGACTTTTCGCCGCTGGCCAGAACGGCTTTCAACTCGGTTTCCAGTTCCGGGGTGAACTCTTCGTCTGCATCGAGGAAAAAAATGTAGTCACCCTTGGCGTGGGTGAGAAGTCTGTCGCGCTGAACCGCAAAACCTTGCCAGTCGTCATACACGTGCACCTCAGCGCCAAGGGAGCGTGCAATCTCGGCAGTGCCGTCCTTGCTGGCGCTGTCTACCACCACGATCTGGTCGGCAAAGTGCGCGCTGCGGATGCAACTGGCTATGCGCCGGGCTTCATTGAGGGTGAGGATGGCGACGGTGAGTTGGGGCATGGGGGAATGTGACGGGTTAAGCGCGGTCACGTTTGGACCTGATCCACGCCTTCACATGTTTGGAAAGAGATTTTCGATTGGTTCCACTCACGCTCACGCCATCTCCAATATGCCGACACGCACCAGGGTCTGCGTAGACGACGAAACGATGTTGCGCGCGAATTGCGGCAGAGATGTCTTTTTCAGCGGCGTATTGAGAAAACCCGCCAAGCTCCTTCCAGAGCGAAAGAGCACAGAAATGGGGGTTAAAAGTAAACCCGTGCCACTGCTTGTGCAAATGATCAAGGCGCCATGCTTTTTGGCCGTTGAATTCGTGCCTAGCAGGCTTGAAGTTCAGGGGTTTGTCATGCAGCACATCCTCTACAGCACGGAAGCACACAATGCTTGCGCTGTTATCTTGAAGAAGCGCCTGTGCACCTGGTAAGTCGGGCGCAGTTTCGAATACCCAGTCGTCTTCACAATGAAAAACGTAAGGCGTCTTGATGCGCTCATACATCGCGTCAGCCGCGATATGGTGGCCCATCTGGCGATCCTGTACGACCAGGGTGCCGCTTGGACACAGCTCACGAAACACGCTGTTCGTGGGCTCATCCCCAAAGTCATTGACAGCTATGACCTCGTCAAAGGCAACTTGACCGAGCAGGCTCGTCAGAGTCTCACGAAGCTGTGCTGGTCGGTTTCCGATCGTGAGGCACAGAGTTACGGAGGGTCTCATGCTCGGGGCTTAATGCCCATGCCCAACCGTTTCCCCCGCCTTCAGCCGGTACACCGTCCCGCAATACGGGCAGCGCGCCTCACCGGTTTTGGCCACGTCCAGGTACACCTTAGGGTGGGTGTTCCAGAGCTTCATGTCGGCCAGCGGGCTGGGGCAGAACACCCCGCCGTGGGCGTTGAGGTCTTTGGCGGTCAGTTCTATGGTGGCGTTGCTCATGGTGGTGGACCTCAAACCTGCGTGAGCCAGTGGGCGTATTTGGGGTTGCGGCCGCCGACGATGTCGAAGAACGCGCTCTGGATCTTTTCGGTGATGGGGCCGCGGCTGCCCACGTAGTCTTCTTTGCCGAGCTCGATGCGGTCGAGTTCGCGGATGGGGGTCACTTCGGCGGCGGTGCCGGTGAAGAAGGCTTCATCGGCGATGTAGACCTCGTCGCGGGTGATGCGCTTTTGCACGATCTCCAGCTCCAGGTCTTTGGCGATGTGGAACACCGTGTTGCGGGTGATGCCGTTGAGTGCGCCAGCCGACAGGTCGGGGGTGTAGATCACGCCATTTTTGATGACGAAGATGTTTTCGCCGGCGCCTTCGCTCACAAAGCCCGAGGTGTCCAGCAGCAGGGCTTCGTCGTAGCCCTCGTCGGTCACTTCCATGTTGGCCAGGATGCTGTTGGTGTAGTTGCTCACCGCCTTAGCCTGCGTCATGGTGATGTTGACGTGGTGGCGGGTGTAGCTGCTGGTTTTCACGCGGATGCCGCGCTTCAGGCCATCGTCGCCCAGGTAGGCGCCCCACAACCAGGCCGCCACCATCAGGTGGATGGTGTTGCCTTTGGGCGATACGCCGAGCTTTTTGTCGCCGATCCAGGTCAGGGGGCGGATGTAGGCGCTTTCCAGCTTGTTTTCGCGCACCACGGCCTTTTGGGCTTCGTTCACTTCTTCTTTGGTGAACGGCAGCTTCATGCGCAGAATCTTGGCGCTGTTGAACAGGCGTTCGGTGTGCTCTTCCAGGCGGAAAATGGCGGTGCCGCCGTCGGCCGTTTTGTAAGCCCGCACGCCCTCAAAGGCGCCACAGCCGTAGTGCAGGGTGTGGGTCAGGACGTGGATCTTGGCGTCGCGCCATTCGACCATCTGGCCGTCCATCCAGATCTTGCCGTCGCGGTCTGACATTGAGGGAATGGGTGACATTTGCATTGCCTTTGGTGGGTTGAATTTGGGATTTTACGTCCCGGCTGGCGGGTCTTCAGGGTTGGCCAGCCGCAGCTCAAAAGTGTCCAGGCGGCCGTGGTGAAAGGTACAGGTGACGGTGTGGCCTTGTTCGTCGCGCCACTCTAGCGCTTCGGGCTCGTGCCCGGGTGCCGACAGCCGTTGCCCCAGGCTGAGCGTGCGGCGCACCACGTCAACCAGCGGTTGCCCCCGTTTCAGTTGCCGGTGCAGCCGCCGCGCGTCTTGCACATGGCCCATGGGCCGGGTGGCTGCGGTGCGCAGCAGGCGCATGAGCTTGGTGAAATGCAGCAGCACCCAAAAAGCGATCATGAGTGCGGCCAAGATCAGGCCTTGCCCGCCGTAGCTGCGCCAAGCGGCGTAGGCGATGGCAGCGGCCAGGGCGGGGAAGATCAGAGCGCGCAAGCGGTGAGGCAATTGGGGCATGTTCACAAGCTCCTGGCCAGTTCCATGGCCTCTTCAATGCGTTCCACGCCGTGCACGGTCAGGCCCTCAAAGGCCTTGTCGTTCTTCTTGGGCATGTTGGCTTTGGGCACCACGGCCACGCTGAAACCGAGTTTGGCGGCTTCTTTCAAGCGCTCCTGACCGCGCGGCGCCGGGCGCACCTCGCCGGCCAGGCCCACTTCGCCAAAGGCCAGGAAGCCCTTGGGCAGGGGCTTGCCGCGCAAGCTTGAAGTGATCGCTAACATCACCGCTAGGTCAGCTGCTGGCTCGGTGATGCGCACGCCGCCCACGGCGTTCACAAACACGTCCTGGTCCATGCAGGCCACGCCCGCGTGGCGGTGCAACACCGCCAGCAGCATGGCCAGGCGGTCGCGGTCCAGGCCCACGCTCAGGCGCCGGGGGCTGGGTCCGCCCGTGTCCACCAACGCCTGAATTTCGACCAGCATGGGCCGCGTGCCTTCCAGCGTCACCATCACGCAGCTGCCGGGCACGGGTTCCGAATGTTGCGAGAGGAAGATGGCGCTGGGGTTGCTCACGCCCTTCAGCCCTTTTTCGGTCATGGCAAACACGCCGATTTCGTTCACCGCGCCAAAGCGGTTTTTGATGGCGCGAATCAGCCGAAAGCTGCTGTGTGTGTCGCCCTCGAAATACAGCACCGTGTCCACCATGTGTTCCAGCACCCGCGGGCCGGCCAGCGCGCCTTCTTTGGTCACGTGCCCCACCAGCACAATGGCCGTGCCGCTGGCCTTGGCCGCGCGCGTCAGGTGGGCCGCGCATTCGCGCACCTGCGCCACCGAGCCGGGCGCGCTGGTGAGCTGTTCGGAATACACGGTCTGGATCGAGTCGATCACGGCCACCGAGGGGCGGTGCGCGTCCAGCGTGGCGAGTATTTTTTCCAGCTGAATTTCGGCCAACACGTTGACCCTTGAGCCGTCCAGCCCGAGCCGGCGGGCGCGCAGCGCCACCTGGGCGCCGCTTTCTTCGCCGGTGACGTAGAGCGTGCCCCCGCGCTGCCCCGCGTTGCCCGGCGCCGCTTCCCAGCGCCGCTGCAGCGAGTCCAGCGCTTGCAGCAGCAGGGTGGACTTGCCAATACCGGGGTCGCCGCCGATCAGCACCACGCCACCTTCGACAATGCCGCCGCCCAGCACCCGGTCCAGCTCGTCATGGCCGGTGGGGGTGCGCTCCACGTCGCTGGCTTCAATGTCGGCCAGTGCGGTCACAGCGGCGGTCTTGGCCAGCGACGCAAAGCGGTTTTTGGTGGGGGCTGACGACTCGGCCACCGATTCGATGAGGGTGTTCCAGGCGTTGCAGTGCGGGCACTTGCCCAGCCACTTGGGGCTGCTGCCGCCGCATTCGTTGCAGGTGTATTGGGTTTTTTCTTTGGCCATGTGGCTGGCAATATAGTCGAGTCCCGCCGCGCCCTGGCGCAGCCCGCTTCCGTGAGACACCCCTTGTCAACCAGCTCCGATTCTTTTCCCCCCACCGTGGCGCAGGCGCTGCGCGTGCTGGCGCCGGGCGACGTGCCCGCCTCGGGCGCCGCGCGCGCGTTCAACCTGCAACTGTCCCGCATCGACAAGCTCAAGGCCCAGCTCGACGCACTGGACATCCTGGGTCAGTCGCACCGGGTGGAACTGCACCGCTGGGTGGCGCCGCTGCAGCAGCGCCAGCGCCAACGCACGCGCGACATGGCCTTGTGGCTGGCTGAATGCGTGCAGGGAAAAAGCCTGAGCCGGCTGCAACACGACACCGCCACCGAGGCGCTGTGCCGCCTGGCCCAAACACTGGCCGAAGAGGGCGACAAAGCCATGGCCGCGCTGCACGACCAGCACAGCCGCCACACGCTGGCGCAGAAAAAGCAGGCCGCTGCCGACGCCATGCGCGCGAAGCTGGAAGCGGTGCTGGGTGAGCCCCTGGCCGACACCGACCCAGATGCGCCGCTGGAAGAGCTCTTGCGCGCCGGCATGGCGCGCTGGCGCGAGGCGCAAGACGCCGCGCAAGCGCGCCGCCGCGACAAGAAAAATGCCCGCAAGGCCCGCCAGAAGCCGGGCGCCGAGCAGGAACAAGCCCAAGCCCAGCAGGCCGATGCCGACACCCAGTTGCGCACGCTGTTTCGCCAGCTGGCCAGCGCCTTGCACCCCGACCGTGAACCCGACGCGCAGGAGCGTTTGCGCAAAACCGCGCTCATGAGCGAGGCCAACGCCGCCTACGGCCGCAAAGACCTGGTGACGCTGATGCAAATTCAGTTGCGCGCCGAGCTGGCCGACCCGGCGGCCGTGCCGCGCCTGGCCGACGACAAGCTGGCCGCGCTCACCCTGTTGCTCAAGCAGCAGGTGGCCGAACTGGAGCGCGAACGCGCAGCGCGCCAGCAGCGCCTGGCCGCCGAGTTTGACTTGCCGCCCGGCGCCGTGACCAACCCGAACACGCTCAAGCAAAGCCTGCTGGCTCAGGTGGACGCGCTGGAGCAAGACGTGGCGGAACTGGAGCGCGACCTGCAGCTGGTGCAGGAGCCCGCCGGGCTCAAGCGCTGGCTGAATGCGCAGCGCGAAGCACCGAGCCGGGTGCGAGTAAATCGCGACCCCGACGACTACTGCTGATCTGCTGCCTGTCCGTTGTTCATGGCGCCGGATGGCTGTAGTGCCGCGTCACCTCGGCAATGTCCACCGTGTAGCTGGCGTACCAGCGCTCGCGGCCCAGGCGCTGTGCGGCCAGGTGGTCGGTGTGCTGTTTCCAGGCGCGGATGCTGGCTTCGTCGGGCCAATACGACACCGCTATTTCCTGCTCGCCCTCGGTCACGGCGGTGAAGTCGAGGCAGCCGAATTGCGTCAGCGCCAGTTCGCGCATGTGCGCGGCCATGGCGCTGTAGGCGGCGTCGAGCGCGCGGGCTTTGGCGCGGAAGATCACAACGAACATTCGAATCCCCGGGCGAGCTGATGGGTGATATCGGCCGCGGGCAACGAACGGCAGCCGCTCGCGTTTTGCCCCGCCCACAGCGGTGAAAAGTCGCCACGGCCCAGCGCTTCGAAGTGCGCGCGCAGCGGCGCCATGGCGGCAGTGGCCAGCGGGAAAGCCGGGGCGGCCAGGCTCATCGGGCCGAGCTCGCGCATGGCGCGGTTGACGATGCCGCGCGCCGGCCGGCCGGTGAACACGTTGGTGAGCGCCGTGTGGCGCGCTGCCTCACTTTGCAGGGCGGCGCGGTGCAGGGCGCTGGTGGTGGCTTCTGCGCTGCACAGGTAGGCCGTGCCCACCTGCACACCGGCGGCGCCCAGCGCCATGGCCGCAGCCACGCCCGCCGCGTCGGCAATGCCGCCGGCTGCGATCACCGGCACGCGCACCGTAGCCACGATTTGCGGCAGCAGCGCGAAAGTGCCCATTTGCACGCTCAAGTCGTGCGACAGAAAGTGGCCGCGGTGGCCGCCGGCTTCCAGGCCCTGGGCAATCACCGCGTCTGCACCGTGCGCTTCCAGCCAGCGCGCTTCTTCCACCGTGGTGGCGCTGGACAGCACCACGCTGCCCCAGCTTTTCACGCGGGCCAGCAAGTCGGGCGCGGGCAAGCCGAAGTGGAAGCTCACCACCGGGGGGCGAAAGGGCTCGATCACATCGGCCACCGCTTGGCTGAACGGCACGCGTCCGGCGCCGGCGGGGACAGCCGAGATGTCCAGCCCGGCTTCGGCATAGAAGGGTGCCAGCGCGTCGCGCCAGCGCGCCTCGTGGGCGGCGTCGGGCGCTGGGGGCGTGTGGCAAAAAAAGTTGACGTTCCAGGGGTGCGGCGTGCCTGCGCTGAGGGCACTCAGCTCGCGTTGCAGCGCCTCGGGTGTGAGCATGGCGCCCGGCAACGAGCCCAGTCCACCGGCGTTGCACACGGCGGCGGCCAGCGCCGCACCTTGCGCGCCGGCCATGGGCGCCTGAATCAAAGGAAATGGGGTGCCCAGCAGGGTGGTCAAGGTGGTCATGGCGGGCATTTTCCCCTGTGTGGGCGCGTCTGAGCGATTCGGGCAGATGCATCCGGGAAAACCCTTGCCTGGCAGGCTGTCAAATCATTTAACATATTAAATAAATGAACGAGCCAACTCCTTTTGTCCACCGCAACCTGCCGCGCCTGCTGCTCGAAGCGCGTGAGGCCGTGATGCAGCGCACCCGGCCCAGCCTGCGCGAGCACGGCTTGTCAGACCAGCAGTGGCGCGTGCTGCGTGTGCTGGGCGAACACGCTGCCGAGCGGGCGGGCGTGGAAACCGGCCGGGTGGCGCGCGAGGCCTTGTTGCTGGGTCCCAGTCTCACCGGTGTGCTGACGCGCATGGAGCGCGATGGGCTGATCCGCCGCGCCCGCTGCCCGCAAGACGCCCGCCGCACCGTGGTGCGCGCCACGCCCGCGGGCTTGAAGCTGGTGCGCACGCTGTCGCACACCATTGAGGCGCATTACGCGTGGATGGAAGAACGCCTGGGCAAAGCGCAACTGGGTCAGTTGTATGCGTTGCTGGACCAGGTGATCGCATTGGAAGCGCCCCTGGGCGAGGACGAACCTGAGATGGAAACCGAATGAACATTCCCTACCTGCCCACCGGCACGGTGTACGGCACCTTGCTGAACTTTCAGCGCGAGCACGCACTGTGGGCGCCGCGCATGAGCGAGGCCCCCTACAAAGCGCCGCCGCAGGCGCCAGTGCTGTACATCAAGACCGCCAACACCTTCACGCCGGCGGGCCACTCGATTGCCCTGCCGCCCGGCGTGGCCGAGGTGGAGGTGAGCGCTTCGCTGGGCCTGGTGGCGGGTGAGGGCGGTGCCGTCGCGGGCTGTGTGTTGTTCAACGACGTGGCCATTCCCCACGAGAGCTATTACCGCCCGCCAGTGAAATTTCGGTGTGTGGACGGGTTTCTGGGTGTCGGGCGCGAGGTGGTGTCTCTGGACGCCGTTGGCGGTCTGGCCGGGCTGGGCGCAATGACCCTGGAACTGCGCGTGCATGGCGTGTTGAAGCAAGTCATTTCGCTGGCCGATCTGGTGCGCGACGCCGCCACGCTGTGGGCCGACGTGAACGCCTTCCAGAGCATGCGCCCCGGCGACGTGCTGATGCTCGGCACCGACTGCCTGGCCGACGGAAACCGGCCACGGGCAAAGGTGGGCGACGCGGTGGAGATCACAGCTGCCGGCTTCAAACCCTTGACCCACCAATTCGTGCAGGAGTCCCCATGAAAAGAGCCCGCATCGCCTTGGCCGGCGCGGTCCATGAAGCCATCGAATCGGATGGCCAACTGGCGTTGCTCACGCCCGCGTTCAAAGGCCGCCGCGTGGGGTTTGACGAGGTGGTCTGGTTGCCGCCGCTGGCACCCGTGCCACGCGCCCGCACGGTGCTGGCGCTGGGTCTGAACTACGCCGACCACGCCAAAGAACTGGCTTTCAAGGCGCCCGAAGAACCGCTGGCTTTCGTGAAGGGCGAGGCTTCGCTCATTGGCCACCGCGCGTTCACCGTGCGGCCCGAGGGCGTGCAGTTCATGCACTACGAATGTGAGCTGGCGGTGGTGATTGGCAAACCCGCGAAACGTGTGAAGAAAGCTGACGCGTTGCAGCACGTGGCCGGCTACACCGTGGCCAACGACTACGCGATCCGCGACTATCTGGAAAACTGGTACCGCCCCAACCTGAAGGTGAAAAACCGCGACACCTGCACGCCCATCGGCCCCTGGCTGGTGGACGCGGCCGATGTCCCTGACCCGATGAACCTGGCGCTCAAGACCACGGTGAACGGCAACGTCACGCAGCAGGGCAACACGAAAGACATGATCTTCGACGTGCCCACGCTGATCGAATATTTCAGCAGCTTCATGACGCTCATGCCCGGCGATCTGATCCTCACCGGCACGCCCGACGGCGTGGTCGATTGCCAGCCGGGTGACGTGGTCGTCACCGAGATCGAGGGCATTGGCGCCCTCACGAACACCATGACTTTCGAAAGCCACGCATGACCCGCATTGACCACCTCATCAACGGCAAAACCGTCGCCGGCGCCGACTACTTCGAAACGATCAACCCCGCCACGCAGGGTGTGCTGGCCGAAGTGGCTTCGGGCACCGAAGCGGAAGTGAACGCGGCGGTGCAGGCCGCCAAAGACGCGTTCCCGAAGTGGGCCGGCTTGCCAGCCACTGAGCGCGCAAAAAAAATGCGTGCGCTGGGTGATCTGATAGCGAGACACGTGCCCGACATTGCTCGGACCGAGACCGACGACACCGGCCAGACCATTGCTCAAACCGGCAAGCAGCTGGTGCCACGCGCAGCAGACAACTTCAACTACTTCGCCGAAATGTGCACCCGCGTGGATGGCCACACCTACCCCACACCCACGCACCTGAACTACACGCTGTTTCACCCGGTGGGGGTGTGCGCGCTCATCAGCCCGTGGAACGTGCCGTTCATGACGTCCACCTGGAAGGTGGCGCCCGCGCTGGCGTTTGGCAACACAGCGGTGCTGAAGATGAGCGAACTTTCGCCCATGACCGCCGCGCGCTTGGGCGAGCTGGCGCTGGAGGCCGGCATCCCAGCCGGTGTGCTCAACGTGGTGCACGGTTTCGGCAAGGAAGCGGGCGAGCCGCTGTGTGCGCACCCCGACGTGCGCGCGATTTCCTTTACCGGTTCCACCGCCACCGGCAACCGCATCGTCAAAGCGGCTGGCCTCAAGAAGTTCAGCATGGAGCTGGGCGGCAAGAGCCCGTTTGTGGTGTTTGACGACGCCGATCTGGACCGCGCGCTGGACGCCGCCCTGTTCATGATCTTCAGCAACAACGGCGAGCGCTGCACGGCGGGCAGCCGCATTCTGGTGCAGCAGAGCATTTACGCCGACTTTGCCGCGAAGTTCGCCGAGCGCGCCAAGCGCATCACCGTGGGCGACCCGCAGGACGAAAACACCACCATCGGGCCGATGATTTCAAAGGCCCATCTGGCCAAAGTGCGCAGCTACATTGAGCTGGGGCCGAAAGAGGGCGCGACGCTGTTGTGCGGCGGCCTGGACCGGCCTTCGTATGCCGCTGAGCTGCCAGCGCATGTGCAGGCGGGCAACTTCGTTTGGCCCACGGTGTTTGCCGACGTGGACAACCGCATGCGTATCGCCCAGGAGGAGATTTTTGGCCCGGTGGCCTGCCTGATTCCGTTCCGCGACGAGGCGCATGCGATCGAGCTGGCGAACGACATTGCCTACGGCCTTTCCAGCTACGTGTGGACGGAGAACATTGGCAAGGCGCACCGCGTGGCCGCTGCGGTGGAAGCGGGCATGTGTTTCGTGAACTCGCAGAACGTGCGGGATCTGCGGCAGCCGTTTGGCGGTACCAAAGCGTCGGGCACGGGGCGTGAGGGCGGGACCTGGAGTTACGAGGTGTTTTTGGAGCCCAAGAACGTGGCGGTTTCTCTTGGGTCGCATCACATTCCTCATTGGGGAGCTTGATTTGCTCTCCTGCATTGCATGCTTGGACCTGGGCGGGAAGGGCGCGCCGTGGCGCCCTGTTGCGCTCATGTCCCCCGAAACGGGCTGCGCCCGTTTCTCCTCCTTTACTTCGCTACACAGAACGCCACGTCATGCCCTTCCAGGGTCGATGTTGGAGATCAACGTTCGATTGCCAATGCGCAGCGAGAAGGCGGTGATGGGTGTTTGCCGCAGCGAAGGCAAGGCGGAGGGCTGCGCGCAGCGCGGACCGGGGGACATGAGCGTAGGTACATGCCCGTCACCGCCTTCCACCTACAAACGCCAGCCGAGAAACGACACCCAACAAGCACATCAACGGAGACAGACGAAATGGGCAAAGTAGCACTGGTCGGAAAAATCACCCATGTCCCCTCGATGTACTTGAGCGAACTCGACGGCCCGCGCAAAGGCACGCGCCAAGACGCCATCGACGGCCATCAGGAAATCAGCCGCCGCTGCCGCGAAGCGGGGGTGGACACCATCGTTGTGTTCGACACCCACTGGCTCGTCAACGCCAGTTACCACATCAACTGCGCGCCGCATTTTGAAGGCAGCTACACCAGCAACGAGCTGCCGCACTTCATCAGCAACCTGCCGTTTGCCATTCCTGGCAACCCCGAGCTGGGTCAGCTGCTGGCCCAGGTGTGCAACGAGCACGGGGTGGAAACCCTGGCCCACCACGCCACCACGCTCGGCCCCGAATACGGCACCCTCGTGCCCATGCGCTACATGAACGCCGATCAGCACTTCAAGGCCGTCTCCGTCTCGGCTCTTTGCATGGTTCACTACCTCAACGACAGCGCGCGGCTGGGCTGGGCCATGCGCCGTGCGGTGGAAGACCACTACGACGGCACGGTGGCCTTTCTCGCCAGCGGCAGCTTGAGCCACCGTTTCGCGCAGAACGGCCTCGCGCCCGAATTCGCCTTCAAGGTCTGGAGCCCATTTTTGGAAACGCTGGACCGCCGCGTGGTGCAGATGTGGGAAAACGGCGAATGGGCCGACTTCTGCGGCCTGCTGCCCGAGTACGCCGCCAAGGGCCACGGCGAAGGTTTCATGCACGACACCGCCATGATGCTGGGCGTGTTGGGCTGGAGCGAATACACCGGCAAGGCCGAGGTCATCACGCCGTACTTCGGCGCCAGTGGCACCGGCCAGATCAACGCTGTGTTTCCCGTCACGCCCGTCACCGGCAAAGCCATCCCCAAAGCGCAGGCCTCGGCTGCCGATGGCTTCAGCCTTGTGAGTTCGCGCCTCTGACCGGAAGTGTCCCCATGCCTCACCTCGTCATTCTTTACACCCCCAACCTCGACAAACCCGTGGCCGATGGCGGCGTGGACATGGGCGGCCTGTGCCGCGCGCTGGCCGACGCCATGCTGGCGGTCCGCGACGAGCAGGACCGCCAGGTTTTCCCCACCGGCGGCACGCGCGTGCTGGCCTACCCGGCGGCGCACAGCGCCGTGTCCGACGGCGGCGCAGCGGGCACCGCCGCCGGGCTGGGCGGTGACTACGCTTTTGTCTACATGAACGTGCGCATGGCCAAAGGCCGCAGCGCGGCCGTGCACCAGCGCGTGGGCGACGCGCTCAACGCCTGCGTGAAAGAGCGCTTCGCCGAACAGCTGGCGAAGCGTCCCATCGGCATCACCGTGCAGGTGGACGAAGGCCACGAGGTCTTTGACGCCAAGAACAGTTCGCTGCACCCGCTCTTTCCCAAACCCTAAAACCATGTTCGACAACACCCTTATCCAGCAACTTGCGGCCGAGCTGCAGCGCGCGCAGCAGACGCGCAGCCCGGTCGAGCACTTTTCGAAACGCCACCCGGGCATGACGATTGAAGACGGCTACCGCATTGGCCGCGCCTGGGTCGAGCTGCAACAAGCCGAAGGCCGCAAAGTGATCGGTCACAAGATCGGCCTGACCAGCCGCGCCATGCAGATCAGCAGCCAGATCGACGAGCCGGATTACGGCACCCTGCTCGACAACATGCTTTACACCGCGAAGGCCGGCGAGGTGCTGGAGATCCCGATGAAGCACTTCATCGCGCCGCGCGTGGAGGTTGAGCTGGCCTTCGTGCTCAAGGCGCCGCTCGCCGGGCCCAGCGTGACGGTGGACGACGTGCTCAACGCCACCGCTTACATCACCCCCGCCATCGAAATCATCGACGCCCGCATTGAGCAGTTCGACCGCGACACCAAGGCCATGCGCAAGGTCTACGACACCATCAGCGACAACGCGGCCAACGCCGGCATCGTCGTCGGTGCCGGCGACCCGGCTTTTCGTGCCGACCCGCACCGCACCAACCGCCCGTGGTGCGGCGCCATCCTGCGGCAAAACGGCGCGGTGGAAGAAACCGGTCTGGCCGCGGGCGTGCAGGGCGACCCGGCCGTCGGCATTGCCTGGCTGGCCAACAAACTCGCACCCTGGGGCGAGCGGCTGGAGGCCGGCGAGCTGGTGCTGGCGGGCAGCTTCACCCGGCCCGTGGCGGCCAGGGCCGGCGACCTGTTCGAGGCCGACTACGGACCGTTGGGCTGTCTGAAATTTCGTTTTGTCTGAACCCACACACCAGCATGAAAACACCCACCAACACCTTCAAGCAAGCGCTCGCGCAAGGCCAGCAGCAAATTGGCCTGTGGCTCGGTTTGGCTCATGCCTACAGCGCTGAAATTTGCGCCGGGGCCGGCTTCGACTGGCTGTTGATCGACGGCGAACATGCACCCAACGGACTGCAGGACGTGCTGGCGCAGGCGCAGGCCATTGCGGCCTACCCCGGTTCGCACGCCATCGCCCGTGTGCCGGTAGGTGACACGACCCTGATCAAGCAGTACCTCGACCTTGGCCTGCAGACCCTGCTGGTACCCATGGTGGACACGCCCGAGCAGGCCGCTCAGCTGGTGCGTGCCTGCCGTTATCCGCAGGACGATGGCCTGGGTGGCGTGCGCGGCATGGCGGGAGCCCGTGCGTCGCGGTGGGGCCGATACCCGAACTATGCAAAGGAAGCCAACGCACAGGTTTCCCTGTTGGTGCAGGCCGAAACCCGTGAGTCGCTACGTCACCTTGACGCCATTGCCGCTACGCCGGGGGTCGACGGGGTTTTCATTGGGCCGGCCGACTTGTCGGCATCGCTCGGCCATGTGGGCAACCCTGGCCATCCCGAGGTGCAGGCCGCCATTGAGGATGCCATTTGCCGCATCCTGCGCGCCGGCAAGGCGCCCGGCATCCTCACCACCGACGAAGCCCAAGCCAGTCACTACCTGGCGCTGGGCGCGGTGTTTGTGGCGGTGGGCCTGGACACGCAGATACTGGCGCGCCAGACCAGCGCGTTGGCTGCACGTTTCAAGACCGGTGCCACAGCCACCGCCGATTTGCCCAAGGGCAGTGTGTACTGACCCTTGATCTGCAGCGAAGGAATGCCCCCATGAACGCCATCTTGCCTGTCAACACCACCTCGGCCGCACCCTCCGGCATGCATCCCGACGAGTGGGCCGCCCGCTTGGAGCTGGCCGCCTGCTACCGCGTGTTCGCCCACCTGGGCTGGACCGAGATGATCTACAACCACATCACGCTGCGCTTGCCCGACAGCGTGAGCGGCGCCGAAAAACAGTTCCTGATCAACCCGTTTGGCCTGCACTACAGCGAAGTCACAGCGAGCAATCTGGTGAAGATCAACCTGCAGGGTGACGTACTCGATGGCTCTTCGCACCGGGTCAATCCAGCGGGCTTCGTGGTGCACGCCACCATCCACGGTGGACTGGAAGGCGCGCACTGCGTCATGCACACCCACACCACGGCCGGCGTGGCCGTGGCCTGCCTCAAAGGCGGCCTGCAGCAGACCAACTTTTACAGCGCCCAGCTGCACGGCATGGTGGCCTACCACGACTTCGAGGGCATTACCATTCACGCGGAGGAGGGGCCGCGCGTGCTGCAAAGCATCGGCAACAAACCGGCGGTGATTTTGCGCAACCACGGCCTGCTGGCCTGGGGCGCCACGCTGGCGCAGACCTTTGCCATTTTGTGGACGCTGCAACGGGCCTGCGAAATCCAGCTGGCCACCTTCAGCATGGGTGGAGCTGAAGCGGCCATCCCGGTGCCCGAGGCCATTGCTGAAAAATGCACCCGCGACGCGCTGCAGTTCAACCCGAACCACGGCGCAGGCCAGGACGTGTTCAACGCCCTGGTGCGTCAGGTGGACCGCCTTGACGATTCCTACAAGCATTGAAACCATGAACGAACCGACATTTCAACGTGTGACCATCGTGGGCGCGGGCGCCATTGGCGGCTGGCTGGGTGTGCGGCTGGCGCAGGCGGGCTGTACGGTGAGCGCCATCGCGCGAGGCGAAACGCTGGCCAACTTGCAGCGCGAGGGCTTGCGTTTGCGCAGCGGCGACAGCGAGCAAACCGTGAGCGTTCAAGCTGTGGCCGATGGCAGCCAGCTCGGCCCGCAAGACCTGGTGATCGTGGCCGTGAAAGCACCGGCGCTGGCCAAGGTGGCGCCGCTGGTGGCACCGTTGCTGGGCCCCAAAACCGTGGTGTTGACGGCCATGAATGGCGTGCCCTGGTGGTTTTTCGACGGCTTTGGTGGCAACCATGCGGGCACCCGTTTGCAAACCATCGACCCCGATGGTGCCCTGGCCCGTGCCATGCCCGCCGCCCACGTGATCGGCTGCGTGGTGCACGCCAGCTGCTCGGTGGACGCGCCGGGCGCCATTCGCCACCACTTTGGCAACGGTCTCATCGTGGGTGAGCCGGCTGGGGGTGAAAGCCCACGCGTGCAGGCGCTGGCCGCACTGCTGCAGCATGCAGGGCTCAGCGCCACGGTGTCGCCCCAGATTCAAAAAGACATCTGGTACAAGCTCTGGGGCAACATGACGGTGAACCCCGTGAGTGCGCTCACGGGCGCCACCACCGACCGCATCTTGAGCGACGAACTGGTGCGCGGTTTCATCAGTGCGGTGATGCTGGAGGCCAAGGCCATTGGCGAGCGCATCGGCATTCCCATTGACCAGCAGCCGGCTGACCGTCACGCCGTGACGCTCAAGCTCGGGGCGTTCAAAACGTCCATGCTGCAAGACGTGGAGGCCCGCAAGCCGGTGGAGCTGGATGCGCTGGTGAGCGTGGTGCGCGAGCTGGGGCAGCTCACCGGTGTGGCCACGCCGTTCACCGATGCGCTGCTGGGGCTCAGCCGTCTGCAGGCGCAGACGCTGGGCCTGTACCCGGCTTGAGTCTGTTTACAGCAGCGCCGGAAACAGCTTCACCAGCCCGGTGGCCATCACCTCGACCGCCAGTGCGGCCAGGATCAGGCCCATCAGCCGGGTCATCACGTTGATGCCGGTCTGGCCCAGGAACCGCGAAATGGGCTGGGCCAGCGTGAAACACACGGCGGTGGCCAGCGCGATGACCACGCCGTAGCCCACCAGCGCGGCGTGCTGCAAAAAGGTGGCGGCCTGGTCGGCGTAAATCACCACGGTGGACATGGTGGCCGGCCCGGTGAGCAACGGAATGGTGAGCGGCACCACAGCGATGGAGGCCCGGGCCGAAGCGTCGTCCACCTCGCCCTGGGTGGTCTTGGCTTCAGCGGGTTGGGCGTTCAGCATGGACAGCGCTGAGGTGAGCAGCAACATGCCACCGCCCACCTGAAAGCTGGCCAGCGAGATGCCAAAAAACTCCAGAATTTGCAGGCCGATGATGGCGCAGGTGGCGATCACCGCGAACGCGCTGACCGACGAAATCAACACCGTGCGCCGGCGCTGTTTGGCCGAAAAGCCCTGCGTGTAGTGGATGAAAAACGGAACGATGGCCAGCGGGTTGACGATGGCCAGCAGGGTGATGAGGGGCTTGAAATCCATGCTGCGGATTGTGGGGCAGGAAGCGCGCCGCCACGCAGCATCAGCGGATTTCAGGTGGTATTCATGCGCCGCTACCGTGGCGATCCGTCGCCCGGCAGGCGTCTGCGGAACATGCCGTAGCCCTCCATGTGCAGCACCTTGTCGCCGTGCTGGTTGAACATTTCCCACACCGTGCGCACCAGGCCCACGTCCGCCCGTTTGCTCATGGGGCGCTTTTCGGTGATGGTGTGCTGCAGCCGCAGCACGTCACCGGGGTAGACCGGCTTGGTCCATTTCAGGCTCTCCAGGCCGGGTGAGCCCAGGCTGGACGTTTCGCACAAAAAGTTCGTCACCATCAGCCGCATGGCCATGGCGCAGGTGTGCCAGCCGCTGGCGCTCAGGGCGCCAAATACCGACGCCTTGCCACCTTCTTCGCTCAGGTGAAAAGGTTGCGGGTCGAACTGGCTGGCGAAGGCGATGATCTCGTCCTTGGTCGGCGAGACCGTGCCCAGATCGCGCACCTGGCCAATTTCCAGGTCTTCCCACCAGACCTTGATGTGCGGGCTTTGTTCGGGGGTGGTGGCGGTCATGTTCGTCTTTCAAGGTGCCGGAGTTCCATCCTGGCGTGTAAAAAAGGCGCAGCCCAGGGCATCGCCGGGCCGGCTTTGGCGGACGGCCAGTGCCGCCCCCTAAAAGGGGGTAGCGCGAAGCGCTGCGGGGGTGTCATTTCACCTTCCTCCTGAGACGTCCAACAAAGACATGGTGGTGTAACTTGCCGCGTCGGACAGCAGCCAGACAATGGCCTGCGCCACCTCGTCGGCGGTGCCGCCGCGATGCATGGGCACCAGGTGCTTCAGGTCTTGCACCCGGTTGGGCAAGCCGCCCGAGGCATGAATCTCGGTCTCGATCAGACCCGGGCGCACCGCGTTCACGCGAATGCCCTCGGCACCTACTTCTTTGGCCAGCCCGATGGTGAAGGCGTCCACGGCACCCTTGGCCGCGGCGTAGTCCACGTACTGGCCCGGCGATCCCAGACGCGACGCTGCGCTGGACACGTTGACGATGGAGCCCCCGCTGCCGCCGTGCCGGGTGCTCATGCGCCGCACGGCTTCGCGGGCGCACAGCATGCTGCCCAGCACGTTGACGTCAAACATCCGGCGCCAGCGCGCCATGTCCATTTCGTCCACCCGCGCGCTCACGTCCACCACGCCGGCGTTGTTGACCAAGCCGCTCAGCGGCCCGAGCTTGGCGTCGATCCGGGCAAACATGGCCAGCACCTGGGCCTCGTTGGCCACGTCGGCCTGCACCGCCATGGCGGTGCCGCCGCCGGCACGGATGCGGCGCACCACCTCGTCGGCAGCCAGCGAATTGGCCGTGTAGTTCACCGCCACCGCCCAGCCCTGCTGCGCAGCCAACAAGGCGGTAGCGGCACCAATGCCGCGGCTGGCGCCTGTCACCAAAAGCACGGGGCTCATAACCGGTCTCCTGCAAAAAGGGGTGGCATCGCTTACAACACGGGCTCACCAGAATTCAAATATCTTCAGGGCTTGCGCAAGCCTTGATTACAACAGCGCCAGGAGACACCCATGCGTCGCACACTCGACTATTACTTTGCACCCCAGAGCCCCTGGATGTATTTGGGCCATGCCCGGCTGAGCGAACTGCTGCAGCGAACGAACACCGAGGTGCGTGTGCGCCCGGTGGACTTTGGCCACATCTTCTCCGTGTCGGGCGGTCTGCCCTTGCCACAGCGTGCCCCACAGCGCCAGGCCTACCGGCTGGTGGAACTGCGCCGCTTCAGCGAAGCGCTGGGCGTGCCTTTGAACCCGCAGCCGCGCCACTTTCCGCTGCCCGGTGACCCTTCGGCCCTGCTCATCACCGCGGTGGCCGCACACGACGGCGCAGCTGCTGCCATGCGGCTCACGGGTGCCATTGGCCAGGCCATCTGGGCCCAAGAGCGCAACATGGCCGATGCCACCGAGCTGGCCGCTGTGCTGTCCGAATGCGGGCTGGACGCTCAGCGGCTGGCGCAGGCCCAGGACGCTGACAACAAGGCGCTTTACGCGCAGCACACCCGCGAGGCGGTTGACGCAGGGGTGTTTGGTGCGCCAAGCTACGTCGTTCATGGCGAGATTTTCTGGGGTCAAGACCGGCTCGACTATGTCGAGCGCCGCTTGACCGCCTGAGTTTCCCTTTCAAAAACCAACACACAGGAGCATTGCATGGGCCAGTTCGTTGAACTCACTTCCGCCGACGGTTTCACCTTCCCTGCCTACGTGGCGCAACCCGCGGGCACGCCCAAGGGCGGCCTGGTGGTGCTGCAAGAAATTTTTGGCGTCAATTCGCACATCCGTTCGGTGGCCGACGGCTATGCCGCCGACGGGTATTTCGTGGTTGCGCCGTCCACCTTTCACCGCGTCAAAGCCGGTGTGGAACTGGGTTACACCGAGGCCGACATGGGCGCCGGCTTCGCGCTGAAAACGGCGGTGGAAGCCCTGCCCGAGCCCGGCGTCATGCCCGACATCCAGGCTGCCATTGACCACGCGGCGCAAGCCGGCAAGGTGGGCATCCTGGGGTACTGCTGGGGCGGTTTGCTCACCTGGCGCTCGGCCTGCCTGCTCAAGGGTTTGTCCGCTGCGGTGCCTTACTACGGCGGCGGCATGACCGGCGAGGCCGATGCCGCCCGCCAGCCGCAGGTGCCCGTGCTGGCCCACTTTGGCGACCAGGACCACTGGATTCCCCTGGACACGGTGGAAGCCTTCAAAAAGGCCCAGCCCGGTGTGGCGGTGCAGGTGTACGCCGCCAACCACGGTTTCAATTGCGACCAGCGCGGCTCGTACAACCAGCCCGCCGCCGAGCTGGCGCGCGAACGCACGCTGGCTTTTCTGGCGCAGCATGTCGGCTGATGCCCTGGCCGCATGGCGGGGCGTTCGTGCGCTGGGGCTGGCGCTGGCGGGCTTTTGCATGGGCGCTCAGGCGTTGGCGCAAAGCCCGCCGCCTTACAGCGGCCCGCTGTTTGACGCCCACCTGCACTACAACGACGAAGCCTGCGTGCACGACGCGCCGGCGCCCGGTTGCCCACACCCGCTGGCCGATGTGCTCGCGCGCATGCAGGCCAGCGGCGTGCGCGGTGTGCTGGCCAATTCCCGGCCCAACGACGGTACCAAGGCCCTGGCCACCGCGCAGGACCAGACCCGCACTGCGGGCGTGACCGTGGTGCCGTTTGTGCGCCTGTACCGCCACCGCGCCGACTACAACAACTGGTTCCGTGACGACACCATCGTGGACCTGGTGCAGGCCGAACTGGCCCAAGGCACGCCCGCCGGCCCCTACCGTGGCCTGGGTGAATTTCATTTGTACGACAGCGTCAACGCCAACGGCCCGGTGGCCCAAAAGCTCATGGCGCTGGCCGAAGAAAAGGGCCTCGCCATCCTGGCTCATGTGGACGACGTGGCAATTGACCTGTTGATGGCAAACACACCGTCCAAGGGACAGAGCATGCGTTTGATTTGGGCCCACACCGGCATTGGCGGCACCCCGGTTGAACGGGTGGATGCACTCATGGCCCGTTACCCGCTGCTCATGGGCGAACTGTCTTACCGCCCCGGCCTCACCTGCGAGGGCGGACAGCTGTGCCCCGAGTGGCGTGCCCTCATGCTCAAGTACCCCGACCGTTTCATGATCGGTTCCGACACCTGGGTCAACCAGCGCTGGCTGTACTACGGCGACCTGATGCAGGGCTACCGCACCTGGCTCGGCGGCTTGCCACCGGCCGTGGCCCGGCGCATTGCCTGGGACAATGGGGCGCGCCTGTTTGGCGTGGCCACGCCAAAAAATTGAACATGATCCAACTGCATTACTACCCCAGCACCGCCAGCATGGTGCCGCACATTTTGCTGGAAGAACTGGGCGTTCCCTATGAGCGTGTGCTGGTGGACCGCACCCAGGACGCCCAGAAAACCACGGCTTACCTGAAGCTCAACCCCAACGGCTTGATCCCGGTGCTGACCGACGGTGAGCTGGTGTTGTACGAGACGGCCGCCATTGCCCTGCATTTGTGCGACACGCACCCGGCCAGCGGCCTGGCGCCCGCGCTGGGCACGCACGAGCGCGCCCATTTTTACAAATGGCTGATGTGGCTGACCAACACGCTGCAGAGCACGCTCATGGTGTATTTCTACCCCGAGCGCTGGGTGAATGCAGGCAATGTGGCGGGTGCGGCCGAGGTGAAGCACCACGCTGAAATCCGCGTCAACAACCTGCTCAAACAGCTCGACGCCGAGTTCGTGCGCCATGGCGGCCCCTGGTTCATGGGCCAGACCTACACCGCGCTCGACGCCTATGTGTTCACCCTGTGCCGCTGGACACGCGGTTTTGCCAGCGCGCCAGCACGCGACAAACGCCACCTGGGGCCCTACCTGCAGCGCATGCTGGAACGGCCGGCGGTACAGCGTGTGCTGGTCAACGAGGGCTTGAGCGCCCCGTTCGTCTGAAACGGCGTTACCGCCCCGAGTGCGCGATGTAGCGCTTGCGCCAGAAGACGACGCTCAAGACCACCGCCGTCAGGCTCATGGTGCCCATGGCCCACCAGAAACCCGACTTCTGGTGCAGCAGCGGGATGAACTCGAAGTTCATGCCGAAAATCCCGGCGATCAGGTTCAGCGGCAGAAAGATGGCGGTCAGCGCCGTGAGGGTGCGCATGGTGTCGTTGGTGCGGTTGCTCTGGGCTGAAAAGTGCATCTGGATCGCGACCTCGGCATTCTGCTCGAGTTGCCGCACGTGGTGCACCACGCGCTGGATGTGTTCCAGCAGGTCCCGGCTCCGTACCCGCAGCAGTTCCAGCCCGCGGTGGCCGCCAAAGTGGTCGGTGCCCTGCTCGACAACCTCCCATTCCGCCAGTGCCTCAATCCAGTCCAGGATGGCCGAGCGCTGGTCTTCGCAGATCTCGTCCAGGTGGTGCAAGGCAATGCGCGCTTCCAGCAGCGCCCCCCAGTTGTTGAACCGGGCCTTGGGGTGCAGCAGCTCGGACTGCCAGTGATCCAGCTGGCGCGTGAGCTCACGGCGCAGCGCCAGGTAGCCGTCCACCAAGTGGTTGACGATGCGCAGCATCAGGTCGGCCGGACTGGCCGGTATCTGCGCTCCACTGACGCGCACATCCGTTGCGCCAGACGACATCAGCCGCGAAGCGTAGTGCGCCAGCGTGGTGCAACCCGCTGGGTGCACGGTGAGCAACACCCGGTCGAACAGCGCGAAGCCCACTGGGCTGGTATCGATACGGCGCAGTACCGGAGGCCCGCCCTTTTTGGGCCGCTGAGCCGGTGCCGGGGTGATGTCTTGGGGGGTCTCGCCATGTCCCGCCGCCAGGCGGCGAAAGACCAGAATGTCGTATTGCGAGGTGTAGTCGAAGTGCGAGGGCAGGTGCTGGTTGAGCAGGTCAGAGACGTGCAGGTCCACGATCGACACGCCGCACAGGTGGCGCAGGCTGGCCTGGATCGTGGCCTGCTGTTGCTCGAACTCGCTTCTCTCGCAGGCAATCCAGACATAGCCCCGCTCGGGCAAGGCGGCGGGCGCTGCCGAGCTTTCGCTCACGCCACCGGGCAGGATGCTGAAAACGCGCATGGCGTCTGGCAACTGAAGGGTTCAGCCGCGCAGCAGCCGCGCGGCGTCGCGTGCAAAGTAGGTCAGCACGCCGTCAGCGCCCGCCCGCTTGAAGGCCAGCAGGCTTTCCATCATCACCGCGTCGTGGTCCAGCCAGCCGTTGAGGGCAGCGGCCTTGAGCATCGCGTACTCCCCACTCACCTGGTAGGCGAACGTGGGCACGGCGAATTCGTCTTTGACCCGGCGCACGATGTCCAGGTACGGCATGCCGGGCTTGACCATCACCATGTCGGCGCCCTCGGCCAGGTCCAGCGCCACCTCGCGCAGCGCTTCGTCGCTGTTGCCCGGGTCCATCTGGTAGACCTTCTTGTCGGCCTTGCCCAGGTTGGCCGCCGAGCCCACCGCGTCGCGGAACGGGCCATAAAAGGCGCTGGCGTATTTGGCGCTGTACGCCATGATGCGCGTGTGTACCAGGCCACGCGCCTCCAGCCCCTGGCGAATGGCACCAATGCGCCCGTCCATCATGTCGCTGGGCGCGACCATGTCCACGCCCGCTTCGGCCTGGGTCACGGCCTGTTTCACCAGAATCTCCACCGTGGGGTCGTTCAGGATGTAGTTGTGCTCGTCCAGCAGACCGTCCTGGCCGTGGCTGGTATACGGGTCCAGCGCCACATCGGTCATCACGCCCAGCTGGGGGAAACGGCGTTTCAACTCGCGCACCACGCGCGGCACCAAGCCATCGGGGTTCAGCGCTTCCTGTCCGTCGGGCGTCTTGAGCGACTGGTCGATCACCGGAAACAGGGCCATGACCGGAATGCCCAGCGCCACGCAGTCTTCGGCCACTGGCAGCAGCAGGTCCAGGCTCAGGCGCTCCACGCCGGGCATGGAGCCCACCGCTTCACGGCGGTTCTCGCCGTCCAGCACAAACACGGGGTATATCAGGTCGGCCGGGCTGAGCCGGTGTTCGCGCACCAGATCGCGGGTGAAGGCGTCGCGGCGCAGGCGGCGTGGGCGGTACAGGGGGTAGGGGGCAGGTGCGTGCATGTTCGGTATTGTGTCAAAGTGCCATCGTTGGCATTTTGTCGACGGGAGGTCGGTTATCAGCGCTGGCCGTTGATTGAAAAACGCAAAAGATTGTGGTGAACTGTGCGGTAGTAAGAAAATACTGCGAGTGTCGGGCGGGTCAAGGTCCGCTGGAGGTGGTATTTTCAGCAGCCGACTGACGGAAAACCGCGCTTGGGTGTCGTGCCAGCACTTTGCTGCGCAAGGCTGTGCAAGTATCTTGTCTGTCTGCTGCCTCAACTGTCTACATATTTCTCTCGTCATGCTGCAAACCAAAAAAAAGCAACGCGAACACATCCGCGTCAGTCAAGCCCGGGGGAGGTGCTGAGCCCGATGGATGGTCGCTGGACGATCATTGGCCCGAATTGCTGGCGGGCCTGGCCGATCAGATCACCGAAGGCGTCAGTACCCTGCAAAGCAGCATCGACCAATTGTTGATCAAAGGCCGCATCACCAAGGCTGAGCACCGCGCGCTCAGCATACCGGCCGAGCGCATCAAGCTTGGCGGTATCAGCGCCCAGCAAATCAACCGCTTTTACGGTGGCCGTATTCGGCAGTCGCACGAAAAAGTGGACATGGCGGAACTGGTTGAAGGCGTGCTGCAGGAGCGAAAAAAAGAGCTCGGTGTGCTGGGCATAGCGCTGCGCCGCAAGCTCAAGCCGGTGGAGGTGCTGATCGATCCCACGGTGGCCCACACGTTTGTCAACGCCGTGCTCGACTGGGGCTTGCCTTTCGGCAGCCGGGTCGACGTGCGCATGGACCTCAATGCTTGGCCGCAGCATGCCCGCTTTCAGGTACGCGTGTCCAACGACGGCGTGCCGCCGTCGAGCAGCACCACCTCGGACAACCTGAGCTGGATGCTGATCCGTCAGATCGCCCTGGCGGCCGGCGGCATTGAAATCGACCGTGAACTGAACGAAGAGGGCGTGAGTTTCACGGCGCTGTTCAACCGCACCGTGCAAGCCGTGGACGGCATTTCGGCGGTGGACTTGTCGGATGAGCACTCGTCGATGTTCAAGTCGCTTTCCGGGACCTATGTGCTCACTGTCTCGCCCAATTTGCAAATTCGCGCCGACGTGCGCGATGCCTTGCGCGAGATCGGCATCATGTCCGACAGCGTGGTCGACTTCGGTCAGGCCCGTGAGGCGCTCAAAGGCCGCATGCCCAACCTGATCGTGATCGACTCCGAAATCAAGGACGATGAGTTCGAAGCCTTTCGCCGCGATTTGCTGCGCGAGGTGTTTGAGTTTCCGTTTGTCGAAATTTCGCCGGACGACAGTTCATTTGACATGTCAGGCTTTGGCGAGTTTTCCATGGCGAAAGTGGGCCGAGGCAACATCCGCGAGGCTTTGGGCACCGCGGTCATGTTCGAACTGGCCAAGATGATGTAAGGCTTTCACCGATTGGCCTGTCAGTGTTTTTCTCGTTTTGTCAAATTTGACAGGGGTTCGGCGATGTCAGGAAAATATTGGTGTACCATTTCACCCGAGTGAGCCGAAAGGTAAGCTCCCCGCTTTTCCTCCCTGAGCGGGTGCCTTAGTGTGTGACAGCAAAAAGGCTTCCTAACCCGGCCCTGTGGGCCGGGTTTTTTTTCGCCACCGTTTTTAACGCTGTTGCCAAGCGGCGGGTGGGGCGCGGGGTGCGCGGCTACACTGCCACCATGCTCTGGGTCAAATCCTTCCACATCGTGTTCATCGCCAGCTGGTTTGCTGGTCTTTTTTACCTGCCGCGCATCTTTGTCAATCTGGCCATGGTGCCGCCCGAAAGCGTGGCCGAGCGGCAGCGCCTGCTGCTCATGGCGCGCAAGCTGATGCGTTTCACCACCTTGCTGGCCGTGCCGGCGTTGGCGCTGGGCTTGTGGATGTGGCTTCCTGCGCCAGTCGGCTGGGGCTTTGGCTGGGGGCCTGGCAACGGCTGGATGCACGCCAAGCTGGCCGTGGTGGTCCTGATCCTCGGTTACCACCATGCCTGCGGCGTCATGCTGCGCAAGTTTGAGAGCGGCAGCAACCGGCGCAGCCACGTGTGGTACCGCTGGTTCAACGAGGCGCCCGTGATCATGCTCGTGGTGGTGGTGGTGCTGGTGGTGGTCAAGCCTTTGTGAGGCTCGGCACATGGCGCAGGTCTTTGACCGGTTGACGCAGCCCTGGGGTGCCCGGGTTGTATCGGACCTGCTTGCCGGCACCCGTCGACTGCACCCTTCTGCGGCCCGATCGGATCGGCCCAGCGGCCGTCTCTAGATTGAATACCCGCTCATCTGCCTGGCCGCTGGCCCTGCTGTTTGCGGGGTTGGTGGTGTACGCCAGCTTCTACCCTTTCACGGGCTGGCGTTTTCAGGGCGTTGCCCCGCTGGCGTTTTTGCACGCTCCGCTGCCCCAGTACTGGACGGGCTTTGACGTGGGGGCCAACCTTGTTGGGTATGCACCGCTCGGCTTTTTGTTGGCGCTTGCGCTATTGCGCTCCGGGTGGTCACGCGCGGCCTGGCCGCTGGCGGTGTGTCTGTCGGCCTTGCTCTCTCTTGCCATCGAGGCGCTGCAAAATTACCTGCCCATGCGCGTGCCTTCCAATGTGGACTTCGCCCTCAATGCCACAGGTGCTGTGGCGGGCGCGAGCACCGCGTGGGTGCTGGAGCGGCTGGGAGGCTTGCGCCGCTGGAGCCAGTTTCGTGCCGACTGGTTCGACCCCGGCGCCCATGGCGGGCTGGTGTTGCTGGCCTTGTGGCCGTTTGCTTTGCTGTACCCCGTGTCGGTGCCCTTCGGCCTGGGCCAGGTGGCGGAACGGCTGGAGGCGGGGTTGCGGCGCCTGTTGGCAGAAACCCCTTTTTTGGAATGGTTGCCCCTGCGTGCGCAGCAACCCTTGCCTTTGAGCCCGCTGGCCGAGGCTTTTTGTGTCGCCTTGTGTCTGCTGGCGCCCTTGCTGATGGGGTACGCCGACCTGCGTTCGGTGCTGCGCCGTTTGATCTTTGCGTGGCTCTTGTTTCTCTGCGCTGCGGCAACAGCATCCTTGTCCTCGGCGCTGACTTACGGCCCAACGCATGCCTGGTCCTGGATCAGTCCGCCCGCCGGCATGGGGCTGGTCTTGGCCATGCTGGGGGCCATGGCGCTGCTGGCTTTGCCGCGCAGGGTTTGCACGGTGGCCATGTTGCTGAGCCTGGCGGTGTCCTTGAGCCTGCTGAACCGGGCGCCGGCCAGTCCTTATTTCGCGCAGTCGCTGGAAGTTTGGGAGCAAGGTCGGTTCATTCGGTTTCATGGGCTCTCTCAATGGCTGGGCTGGCTGTGGCCGTTTGCCGCCCTGGTTTTTGGCGTGCGTGCGGTGCTTCGCCAGCCCGCCGCGCGGTGAGCTCGCACTAAAATCAGCGCCATGCCTGAAAACAAGTCTTATTACGAGCGCCACATTTTCTTCTGCCTGAACCAGCGTGAGGGCAGCGAAGCGTGTTGTGCCCAACACAAGGCGCAGGCGGCGTTTGACCGTTGCAAGTCGCAGGCCAAAGCACAGGGCCTGCTGGGCCCGGGCAAGGTGCGGGTCAACAAGGCCGGGTGTCTGGACCGCTGTGCCGGCGGTCCCATTGCCGTGGTCTACCCGGAGGCGGTTTGGTACAGCTACGTCGACGAGAGCGACATCGACGAGATCGTGCAATCGCATCTGCGCGATGGCGTGGTGGTGCAGCGTCTGGTGACGCCGTCCGACGTCGGCCGCTGATCCCATTCTTCTTTGCGCAGCCCCAGCAGACGCGGGCTTTTGCGCTCTTTCCCCGGAGTTGGCATCATGAATGCTCAGACCGAATACCTGCTGCAGGACGGCCCAGCCGGTCGGCTGGAGATTGCCATTGACCGACCCGCCGATGCCGCTTTAGGCGTGGCGGTGATCGCTCACCCCCATCCCCTGCACGGCGGCACCTTGTCCAACAAAGTGGTGCAGACTTTGGCACGCGCTTGCGTGATGGCTGGCTGGACCGCTGTGCGGTTCAATTTCCGAGGGGTGGGGCGCAGCGAGGGAGTCTATGACGAGGGACGGGGTGAGCTGGACGATCTGCTCGCCGTGGTTGCCGAGCAGGCTCCCGAGGGGCCGTTGTGCCTGGCGGGGTTTTCGTTTGGGGCTTTTGTGACCAGCCACGCCGCCGCGCGGGTGCAGAGCACGCGCGACCTGCAGCGTCTGGTGCTGGTCGGTACCGCGGCCAGCCGTTTCTCGGTGGCCGAGGTCGCTGCGGAACTCCATGGCCGCACACTGGTCATTCATGGCGAGCAGGACGATACCGTGCCGCTCGCGTCTGTATTGGACTGGGCCAGGCCCCAGGTGCTGCCGGTGCTGGTGGTGCCCGGTGGCGGTCATTTCTTCCACGGGCAGCTGCCGTTGCTGCGCGATCTGGTGCTGCGCCACCTGCGCGCCTGATGCTGGCTGGGCCGTTCACTTTCTTTTTTTCTTCATCCAAGGACAGCGTTTTGTTGCGTCGATTGTTTCTCCGTGTGTTGTTCCTCTCTTTGTCGGCGCTGGCGGTTTTTCCTGCAGCCGCCCAGTTGTCGCAGCCACCCGAGGTTGCTGCCAAAGCCTACTTGCTGCTCGATCTCACGTCGGGCCAGGTGCTGGCGGCCAAAGACCCCGACCAGCCGGTTGAGCCGGCCTCTCTCACCAAGCTGATGTCCGCTTACCTGGTGTTTGACGCGCTCAAGGCCGACAAGATCAGCTTGACCCAAACCTTTCCCGTGAGCGAGCGGGCCTGGAAAATGCCCGGCTCGCGCATGTTCATTGACCCCAAGATGCAGGTGCCGGTGGAAGACCTCATCAAGGGCATGATCGTGCAGTCGGGCAACGACGCCACCGTGGCGCTGGCCGAGGGCGTGGGAGGTTCCGTCGAACGCTTCGTCCAGATGATGAACGAGCAAGCCAAAGCGCTGGGCATGTCCAGCAGCAGCTTCAAAAACCCCGAAGGCCTGACCGTTGCCGGCCACACCACCACGGCGCGGGACCTGGCCACGCTGGCCACCCGTCTCATGCGCGATTTTCCCGACTACGTGCCCTACTACGCCATCCAGCGCTACCGCTACCCGGGTACGCCGGCCGCCAACGACACCAACCGCAACCTGTTGCTGTTTCGCGACCCCAGCGTCGACGGGTTGAAAACGGGCCACACCAACGCGGCTGGCTACTGCCTGGTGGCGACCGCCCGGCGGCAGGTGCCAGCGCTCGGCACAGGTGCTCAGGGCCAGCGCCGTTTGCTCAGCGTGTTGCTGGGCGCTTCCAGTGAAAACGCACGCGCAGCCGAAAGCCAAAAGTTGCTGAACTGGGGTTACACCGCCTTCGATGCGGTGCGTCTGTTCCCTGCGGGAGCGCCCGTGGCCACGCCGCGGGTCTGGAAAGGCAAGGCTCCCCTGGTGAAGCTGGGTCAGCCTGACGGCGTGGTGGTTTCGGTGCCTGCCGGTGAAGGTGGGCGTCTGAAAACCGAGATTGTGCGGCCCGATCCTCTGGTGGCGCCGCTCTTGCAGGGGCAATCCGTGGGCACGTTGCGCGTCAGCCTGGCCAGCGGTGCGCTGGTCACCGAAAGGCCGCTCACCGTGCTCGAAACGGTGGAAGAAAGTGGCGTGATCGGCCGCGCCTGGGATGCTTTGCGCCTTTGGATCCAGTGAGTCGCGGGGAGGCTGCGACGCCAGCTTTCGGCAGAAGCACCACTCAAGCGGCCAGCTTGAGGTGCGCCAAGTTCATTTGATTTGCCAGAAAATTGAGCCCGTGCTACAGTCGAGGGCTTTTCGGAATCTTCCGGGAAGTATCCGTTTTTGCTTTTTTCTAAACGTTTAGGGACGTTTCATGCCAACTATCAATCAACTCGTGCGCCACGGCCGGGAGGTCGAAAAGACCAAATCCAAGAGCCCGGCCATGGAAAACTCTCCGCAGCGTCGCGGTGTGTGCACCCGTGTGTACACCACGACTCCAAAGAAGCCCAACTCCGCTCTGCGTAAAGTCGCCAAAGTGCGTCTGACCAACGGTTTTGAGGTCATCTCCTACATCGGCGGCGAAGGCCACAACCTCCAGGAACACAGCGTCGTGCTGGTTCGTGGTGGTCGTGTCAAGGACTTGCCCGGTGTGCGTTACCACATCGTGCGTGGTTCGCTCGACTTGCAAGGCGTGAAAGACCGCAAGCAGTCGCGCTCCAAGTACGGTGCGAAGAAGCCCAAGGCCAAATAAGCCCTGCTTCGTCCGGATATCCAGTTGCTGTTTCCCGCGTGGCGCGGTGATTCAGCGTTGTGACCCGAAGCGCGGAATGTTCCGTGTGGGTCGAGTAAGTGAGGGTTCCACTGACCCTCGCGGTGTTTGAAAAGACGCCAACTGAAGTTTTATGAGGTGAAATAATGCCACGTCGTCGCGAAGTCCCTAAACGTGAAATCCTGCCGGATCCCAAGTTCGGCAACGTCGAGCTCTCCAAATTCATGAACGTGATCATGGAAGGCGGCAAAAAAGCTGTCGCCGAGCGCATCATTTACGGTGCCTTGGAGCAGATCGAAAAGAAGACCGGTAAAGACCCGGTCGAAATCTTCTCGAACGCCATCAACAACGTCAAGCCCATGGTGGAAGTCAAGTCCCGCCGCGTGGGTGGTGCCAACTACCAGGTGCCCGTTGAAGTGCGCCCTGTCCGTCGCCTGGCGTTGTCCATGCGCTGGATCAAGGAAGCCGCGCGCAAGCGCAGCGAGAAGTCCATGGCCATGCGCCTGGCCAATGAGCTGGTCGAGGCCACCGAAGGCCGTGGTGGCGCCATGAAGAAGCGTGACGAAGTGCACCGCATGGCCGAAGCCAACAAGGCTTTCAGCCACTTCCGCTTCTAAGACCCGTTCCCATCGTCAGTTCAAGCGAGCCCGCGGACCCCAATAAAGGGTGGCGGGCTTGCCTTATTCAGGAGTATTTTCATGGCACGAGTTACGCCACTGGAGCGGTACCGCAATATCGGTATTTCCGCCCACATTGACGCCGGCAAGACCACCACCACCGAGCGCATTCTTTTCTATACCGGCGTGAGCCACAAGATTGGTGAAGTGCACGACGGCGCCGCCACCATGGACTGGATGGAGCAGGAGCAAGAGCGTGGTATCACCATCACGTCCGCTGCCACCACCTGTTTTTGGAAGGGCATGGATGGCGCCTTCCCTGAGCACCGCTTCAACATCATCGACACCCCCGGCCACGTGGACTTCACCATTGAGGTGGAGCGTTCCATGCGCGTGCTGGACGGTGCTTGCATGGTGTATTGCGCTGTGGGCGGTGTGCAGCCCCAGTCCGAAACCGTTTGGCGCCAGGCCAACAAATACAAAGTGCCACGCCTGGCTTTTGTGAACAAGATGGACCGTACCGGCGCCAACTTCTTCAAGGTCGTTGACCAGATGAAGACGCGCCTGAAGGCGAACCCTGTGCCGATCGTGATCCCAATTGGTGCTGAAGAGCATTTCACGGGTGTGGTCGATCTGCGCAAGATGAAAGCCATCATCTGGGACGAAGCCTCCCAGGGTATGAAGTTCACTTTCACCGACATCCCGGCCGAGTTGCTGGAGTTGGCGCAAGAGTGGCGCGAGAAAATGGTGGAAGCTGCTGCCGAGTCCAGCGAAGAGCTGATGGACAAGTACCTCGGTGGCGAAGCGCTGACCGAAGAAGAGATCACCGCCGGCCTGCGTACGCGCACCCTGGCTTGTGAAATCCAGCCCATGCTGTGCGGTACCGCGTTCAAGAACAAGGGTGTTCAGCGCATGCTTGACGCTGTTATTGAGCTGCTGCCTTCGCCGGTGGACATTGAGGACGTCAAGGGCACCGACGACGACGAAGCGCCAACGACCCGCAAGGCCGATGACGAAGAAAAGCTGTCCGCACTGGCATTCAAGCTGATGACCGATCCGTTCGTGGGTCAGCTGACGTTTGTGCGCGTGTACTCTGGCGTCATCAAAAAAGGCGACACCGTTTACAACGCGGTCAAGGGCAAGAAAGAGCGCATTGGCCGTATCGTTCAGATGCACGCCAACAACCGCCTGGAAGTCGAAGAAATTCGCGCCGGTGACATTGCCGCTTGCGTGGGCTTGAAGGACGTGACCACCGGTGAAACCCTGTGCGATCCATCCGCCATCATCATGCTGGAACGCATGGTGTTCCCGGAGCCTGTGATTGCCCAGGCTGTCGAGCCCAAGACCAAGGCCGACCAGGAAAAAATGGGCATCGCTCTGGGCCGTCTGGCCGCAGAAGATCCATCGTTTCGCGTTCGTACCGACGAAGAGTCGGGTCAGACCATCATCGCCGGCATGGGCGAGTTGCACCTGGACATCATTGTTGACCGTATGCGCCGCGAATTCGGTGTCGAGGCCAACGTCGGTAAGCCACAAGTGGCCTACCGCGAAACCATCCGCGGCACCATCGAAGATGCCGAAGGCAAGTTCGTGCGCCAGTCCGGTGGTAAGGGTCAGTACGGTCACGTGGTGCTCAAGATCGAGCCGCAAGAGCCGGGCAAAGGCTTCGAGTTCGTCGACGCCATCAAGGGTGGTGTGGTTCCGCGCGAGTACATTCCTGCGGTCGAAAAGGGCGTGATCGAAGCGCTGGGCCAAGGCGTGCTGGCGGGTTACCCCGTCGTGGACGTGAAGGTCACGCTGCACTTCGGTTCGTACCACGACGTGGACTCCAACGAACTCGCCTTCAAGATGGCTGCCATCTTCGGTTTCAAGGAAGGCTGCCGCAAGGCCCAGCCCGTCATCCTGGAACCCATGATGGCCGTGGAAGTTGAGACGCCAGAAGACTACGCCGGTACCGTGATGGGTGACCTCTCCAGCCGCCGCGGCATGGTGCAGGGTATGGACGACATGGTGGGTGGCGGCAAGGCCATCAAGGCCGAAGTGCCCCTGTCCGAAATGTTCGGTTACTCCACCTCGCTGCGCTCGGCCACACAAGGTCGCGCTAGCTACACCATGGAATTCAAGCACTACTCGGAAGCTCCTCGCAACGTGGCCGAAGCCATCGTTGCATCGCGCGCCAAGTAACCAGCCGCTTGAAAGGGCTCAACCCGAGGCATCAACTGCCTCGGGTGGGTCAAGAATCAAAGCCGGTCTGCGATCACGCGCCGCCCTGTCCCCGTGCGGGGCGAACCAGCAGTGTGATGCAGACCTAAAACCAGTGACACGGGTTTGTTCTTTCTAAGGAATTGAAAAATGGCAAAAGAGAAATTTGAGCGGACCAAGCCGCACGTCAACGTTGGCACCATTGGTCACGTTGACCACGGTAAAACCACCCTGACTGCGGCCATCACCACCGTGCTGTCGGCCAAGTATGGCGGCTCCGCCAAGGCCTACGACCAGATCGATGCGGCTCCGGAAGAGAAGGCCCGCGGCATCACCATCAACACCGCCCACGTGGAATACGAAACGGCCAACCGCCATTACGCCCACGTTGACTGCCCCGGCCACGCTGACTATGTGAAAAACATGATCACCGGCGCCGCACAGATGGATGGCGCTATTCTGGTGTGCTCGGCCGCTGACGGCCCCATGCCCCAGACCCGCGAGCACATCCTGCTGGCCCGCCAGGTGGGCGTGCCTTACATCATCGTGTTCCTGAACAAGTGCGACATGGTCGACGACGCCGAGCTGCTCGAGCTGGTCGAAATGGAAGTGCGCGAGCTGCTCGACAAGTACGAGTTCCCTGGCGATGCCACCCCCATCATTCACGGCTCTGCCAAGCTCGCCCTCGAAGGCGACAAGGGTCCCCTGGGTGAAGAGGCCATCATGAAGCTGGCTGAAGCGCTGGACACCTACATCCCAACGCCAGACCGCGCTGTGGACGGTGCCTTCCTGATGCCCGTGGAAGACGTGTTCTCCATCTCCGGTCGCGGCACCGTGGTGACCGGTCGTATCGAGCGCGGTATCGTCAAAGTCGGCGAAGAAATCGAAATCGTTGGTATCGCCGACACCCAGAAGACCACCTGCACCGGCGTGGAAATGTTCCGCAAGCTGCTGGACCAGGGTCAGGCTGGCGACAACGTCGGTATCCTGTTGCGCGGTACCAAGCGCGAAGACGTGCAGCGCGGCCAAGTGCTGTGCAAGCCCGGCACGATCAAGCCACACACCCACTTCACCGGCGAGATCTATGTCTTGTCCAAAGACGAGGGTGGCCGTCACACGCCGTTCTTCAACAACTACCGTCCACAGTTCTACTTCCGTACGACCGACGTGACCGGCTCCATCGAGCTGCCAGAAGGCAAAGAGATGGTCATGCCTGGTGACAACGTGTCGATCACCGTGAAGCTGATCAACCCCATCGCCATGGAAGAAGGCCTGCGCTTCGCCATCCGCGAAGGTGGTCGTACTGTCGGCGCCGGTGTGGTTGCCAAGATCATTGCTTAAGGAGCACGCATGTCTTCCAAGCAAAAAATCCGCATCCGCCTGAAGGCGTTTGACTACAAACTGATCGACAGCTCCGCTGCTGAAATCGTTGACACCGCCAAGCGCACCGGTGCGATCGTCAAGGGCCCCGTGCCCCTGCCGACCCGCATGAAGCGTTTTGACATCTTGCGTTCGCCGCACGTCAACAAGACCAGCCGCGACCAGCTTGAAATCCGCACCCACCAGCGTCTGATGGACATTGTGGACCCAACCGATAAAACGGTTGACGCCCTGATGAAGCTCGACCTGCCGGCTGGCGTGGACGTGGAAATCAAGTTGCAGTAAGCAGCTTTTGTAGGGCCGGTGGCATTTCGATGCTGCCGGGCTTGCAGAAACAAAGCCCGCTGGTTATACTGGCGGGCTTTTCGGACTTTTGTCCGATGGGTTCGGCTTTGCCGATGCGGCCTGTCAATTTTGCAGCAGCCGTATTTTTAAAACGTGTCGGTGTCCTTCACAGGGTGCCGACGCATCATCAGCCCCGGCCAATTGAAGTCGGGAACGGAGAAAACAATGAGTCTTAGCAACTCCCTCGGGTTGTTGGGTCGCAAGGTGGGCATGATGCGCCTGTTCACCGATGATGGGGATGCAGTTCCTGTCACGGTGGTCGACGTGTCTAACAACCGTGTGACGCAAGTCAAAACTCAAGCCAATGATGGCTACGATGCATTGCAGGTCACCTTTGGTGCCCGCCGTGCCTCACGCGTGACCAAGCCCGAAGCGGGCCACCTGGCCAAGGCCGGTGTTGAAGCGGGTGAGATCATCCAAGAATTCCGCGTCGCCTCCGACGTTGCCGCCCAGTACCAGCCTGGTGCCGTGGTGGCTGCTACCGCGATCTTCGCGGCTGGCCAAAAGGTGGACGTGCAAGGTACTTCGATCGGTAAAGGCTTCGCCGGCACCATCAAGCGCCACAACTTCAAGTCGCAGCGCGCGTCGCACGGTAACAGCCGTTCGCACAACGTGCCCGGCTCGATCTCCATGGCACAAGACCCAGGTCGCGTGTTCCCCGGCAAGAAGATGACCGGTCACATGGGCGATGACACCAAAACCATTCAAAACCTCGACATTTTCCGCGTTGACGAAGCCCGTCAGTTGCTGATGATTCGCGGTGCGGTGCCGGGTTGCAACGGCGGTTTCCTGACCGTTCGTCCCGCCATCAAAGCCAAAGTCAACAAGGGAGCAAACTGATGCAAGTTGAACTCCTGAATGACCAGGGTCAAGCATCGTCCAACGTGGACGTGCCCGAGACCGTTTTTGGTCGCGATTACAACGAAGCGCTGATTCACCAACTGGTTGTGGCCTATCAGGCCAACGCCCGCCAAGGTACGCGTGCTCAAAAAGACCGTGAGCAGGTCAAGCACTCGACGAAGAAGCCGTTCAAGCAAAAAGGTACGGGTCGCGCTCGCGCCGGTATGACGTCTTCCCCGCTGTGGCGCGGAGGCGGTCGTATTTTCCCGAACAGCCCGGACGAAAACTTCACCCAGAAGATCAACAAGAAGATGTACCGCGCTGGTATGGCTTCGATCTTCTCGCAGTTGGTTCGCGAAGGTCGTTTGTCTGTGGTGGACTCCATGAAGGTGGACTCGCCCAAGACCAAGCAATTCGCTGACAAGCTGAAGGCTATGAACCTGAGCCATGTGCTGGTGATCGCCGAAGAAGTCGACGAAAACCTGTACCTGGCTTCGCGCAACCTGCCCAACATCTTGGTTGTTGAGCCGCGTTACGCAGACCCGGTGTCTTTGGTGCACTACAAAAAGGTGATCGTCACCAAGGGCGCCATTGACCAGCTCAAGGAGATGTTCGCATGAGCGTCACGAAATACGACGAAGGCCGCTTGATGCAGGTGCTGGTAGCACCGATCGTGTCGGAAAAAGCCACGCAAGTGGCCGAGCAAACCAACGCTGTGCTGTTCAAGGTGCTGCGTGACGCCTCGAAACCAGAAATCAAGGCCGCTGTGGAATTGATGTTCAAGGTTCAGGTCAAGGGCGTTTCCGTTCTCAACCAGAAGGGCAAAGCCAAGCGTTTCGGCAAGACCGTCGGTCGCCGCGATCACGTGCGTAAGGCTTATGTGACCCTGATGCCGGGTCAAGAGCTGAACTTCGGCGGGGAGGCTGTTTAATCATGGCAGTTATCAAGATGAAGCCCACCTCACCAGGCCGTCGTGGCATGGTGAAGGTTACGCGTGACCACCTCCACAAAGGTGAAGGTTTTGCGCCCCTGCTGGAACCTCAGTTCCAAAAGGCCGGCCGCAACAACAACGGTCACATCACAGTTCGCCACAAGGGCGGTGGTCACAAGCACCACTACCGCGTGGTCGACTTCCGTCGCAACAAGGACAACATCCCGGCCAAGGTTGAGCGTATCGAATACGACCCCAACCGCACGGCGCACATCGCGCTGGTGTGCTACGCCGACGGCGAACGCCGCTACATCATCGCCCCGCGCGGTGTTGAGGTGGGTGCAACGCTGCTGTCCGGTTCGGAGTCCCCGATCCGCGTCGGCAACACGCTGCCTATCCGCAACATCCCAGTTGGTTCCACCATTCACTGCATCGAACTGCAAGTCGGTAAAGGCGCCCAAATCGCCCGCTCCGCAGGCGCTTCGGCTGTGTTGCTGGCTCGCGAAGGCATCTACGCTCAAGTGCGCATGCGCTCGGGTGAAGTGCGCAAAGTCCACGTTGACTGCCGCGCCACCATTGGTGAAGTGTCCAACCAGGAACACAGCCTGCGCCAGTTGGGCAAGGCCGGTGTGAAGCGTCACATGGGTATTCGCCCAACCGTCCGCGGTACCGCCATGAACCCAATCGACCACCCACACGGTGGCGGCGAAGGCAAGACCGGCGAAGGCCGTGCGCCAGTGGATCCATGGGGCAACCTGACCAAAGGCTACCGTACGCGCAACAACCGCCGTACGCAGTCGATGATCGTGTCGCGTCGCAAGAAGTAAAGGGTTGACAACATGACTCGTTCACTCAAAAAAGGCCCTTTCGTTGACCATCACCTGATGGCCAAAGTCGAAAAGGCCGTGTCCACCAAGGACAAAAAGCCCGTCAAGACCTGGTCGCGTCGCTCCATGATCCTGCCCGATTTCATCGGCCTGACCATTGCCGTGCACAACGGCAAGCAGCACGTACCCGTGTACATCACCGACCAGATGGTTGGACACAAGCTCGGCGAGTTCTCGCAGACGCGGACGTTCAAAGGCCATCCGGCGGACAAAAAAGCGAAGAAGTAAGGACCTACCATGAGTACAGAAACCCGCTCCGTCGTTCGCGGCGTGCGCCTGTCGGTGGACAAAGGCCGACTGGTTGCCGACTTGATTCGCGGCAAAAAAGTTGACCAGGCACTGAACATTCTCGCGTTCACGCAGAAAAAAGCTGCCGGCATCGTCAAAAAAGCGCTCGAGTCGGCCATTGCCAACGCCGAGCACAACGACGGCGCTGACATCGATGAATTGAAGGTCAAGACCATCTACATCGAGCAAGGCACCACGCTCAAGCGCTTCTCGGCCCGCGCCAAAGGCCGCGGCAACCGCATCAGCAAACCCACCTGTCACATCTATGTGACGGTTGGCAACTGAAGAGGTCACAGGAATATGGGACAGAAAATCAACCCTACCGGGTTCCGCCTCGCCATTTCGCGCAACTGGGCCAGCCGCTGGTACGCGAGCAACCGTGACTTCGCCGGCATGCTGGCCGAAGACATCAAGGTGCGCGAGTACCTCAAGGGCAAGCTGAAGAACGCCGCCGTTTCGCGCGTCGTGATCGAGCGCCCCGCCAAGAACGCACGCATCACCATTTACTCGGCACGTCCGGGCGTGGTGATCGGCAAGAAAGGCGAGGACATCGAGAAGCTGAAGAAAGAACTGGCTGCCAAGTTGGGCGTTCCAGTTGCGGTCAACATCGAAGAAGTGCGCAAGCCTGAAATCGATGCCAAGCTGATCGCCGACAGCATCACGCAGCAGCTCGAAAAGCGCATCATGTTCCGCCGCGCCATGAAGCGTGCGATGCAAAACGCCATGCGTCTGGGTGCCCTGGGCATCAAGATCATGTCGTCGGGCCGTTTGAACGGTATCGAAATTGCACGCTGCGAGTGGTACCGCGAAGGCCGTGTGCCACTTCACACCCTGCGTGCTGACATCGACTACGGCACGTCCGAAGCCAAGACCACCTACGGCATCATTGGTGTCAAGGTCTGGGTCTACAAGGGCGACACCCTGGGTCGCAATGATGCGCCCGTGGTTGCCGAGGCACCCCGTGCCGAAGAAGAGCGTCGTCCGCGCGGTCCCCGCCGTGAGCGTCCAGCAGGTCCTCCTGCCCGCGCTGCGGTTCGCCGCCCTGGCGCCAATGCCGCACCGGCCGATGGCAGCGACAAGCCTGCTGAAGCCACCACTGGCACCGACAAACCCGCCGTTAAGCGCGTTCGTAAAGACGCACCCGCATCTGCAGCTGCGGACGGCAAAGGAGAATAACTATGTTGCAACCTGCTCGTCGCAAGTACCGTAAAGAGCAAAAAGGCCGCAACACGGGCGTCGCCACCAGCGGCGCTACCGTGGCTTTCGGTGACTTCGGTCTGAAGTCCACCGATCGCGGTCGCCTCACGGCCCGCCAGATCGAAGCCGCACGCCGTGCGATTTCCCGTCACGTGAAGCGTGGCGGCCGTATCTGGATCCGCGTGTTCCCGGACAAGCCGATCTCGAACAAGCCTGCCGAAGTCCGTATGGGCAACGGTAAGGGCTCGGTTGAGTACTACGTGGCTGAGATTCAGCCCGGCAAAGTGCTTTACGAGATCGTGGGTGTGCCGGAGCAGCTGGCTCGTGAAGCGTTCACGCTGGCCGCCGCCAAACTTCCATTGCGCACCACGTTCGTGACGCGCTTGCTGGGTCAGTGATTCAGGAGAACATGCATATGAAAACTACTGAACTGCGCCAGAAGGATGTGGCTGGCCTCGAAGCCGAAGTGAAATCGCTGCAAAAGGCCCACTTTGGCCTGCGCATGCAAAAAGCCACGCAACAACTCAACAACAACGCCACGTTGGGCGACACCCGTCGCGCCATCGCCCGTGCCAAGACCATCCTGGCCGAGAAGCAGCGCGCTGCTGCGGCCAAATAAGGAGCGAACCCATGACGGAAGCTAAAACATCCCTCAAGCGCACCTTGGTTGGCAAGGTGGTTAGTGACAAGCGTGCCAAGACCGTGACGGTGTTGGTTGAGCGTCGCGTGAAGCACCCGCTTTACGACAAGATCGTTGCCAAGTCGAGCAAATACCATGCGCACGACGAAAACAGCGAATACAAGACGGGCGACGTGATCGAGATCACCGAAAGCCGTCCGCTTTCCAAGACGAAAAACTGGGTGGTGAGCCGCCTGGTGCAAAAAGCCGCTCTGGTGTAAGCCTGTTTGTGCTGCTCGCAGCGCAAATCTGAAAAGCGACCGATACTTCGGTCGCTTTTTTACTTTCTAGGCCCCACTTTTTGAGGCCATTTTTCTAGACCTGCGGGTCCATAACCACGAGGAGCACAGCATGATTCAGATTGGCGAAAAAATTCCGGCGACTACGTTGATGGAGTTCATTGAGGTCGAGGGCAATGGTTGCAGCATTGGCCCCAACCCGGTTGATGTCCAGGCCGCCTCTGCGGGCAAAACCATCGCCGTATTTGCGTTGCCCGGTGCCTTTACGCCAACCTGCTCTGCCAAGCACGTACCGGGGTTTGTGGACCAGGCTGCTGCGTTCAAGGCCGCAGGTGTCGACGAAATCTGGTGTCTGAGCGTGAACGACGCCTTCGTGATGGGTGCCTGGGCGCGTGATCAGAAAACTGCTGACAAGGTTCGTATGCTGGCCGACGGCAGTGCCGATTTCGCCAAGGCCACCGGTCTGACGCTGGACCTGACGGCCCGCGGTATGGGTTTGCGCAGCAACCGCTATTCCATGCTGGTTCAGGATGGGGTGGTGAAAAGCCTGAACGTCGAGGGCCCAGGCAAGTTTGAAGTGAGCGATGCAGACACGTTGTTGGCCCAGGCAAAAACCGGCGTCTGACCTTCAACGCTTTCTGCAAAAAAGCCGCGCTGTAAACACAGCGCGGCTTTTTTTTTGGCAGCCGTCAGAGCTCGACCTTGAGGTAGTGCGCCCCCGCAATGGGGTTGTGGTAATACGGCGCAACCTCGTAAAAGCCGGCTTCCTGGTAGAGGGCGCGTGCGGCTTCCATGTCTGTTAACGTGTCCAGCAGCATGTTGGTGTACCCAGCCAGGCGGGCTTCTGACAGGATGAGGTCCACCAACTGGCGCCCAAGGCCGAAACCGCGGAACGCCGGACGCACGAACAGGCGTTTCATTTCACAGGCGTTCAGGTGGTCACTTCCCTCCAAGGGGCGAAACGCACAGCAACCGGCCGGGCTTCCACCCACCAGCGCCAACGCGATGGCGCCGTTTGGCGTGGTGTAAGCACCTGGGAGTTCGTCCAGTTCGGCCGCAAACCCCTGGAAGCAGAGGTCGATGCCAAGGTCTGCCTGGTAGTCCAGGAAAAGGGCCCGAACTGCCTCGATGTCGTCTGGGCCTTGGGCCCACCGAAGGATGATGTCGGTTGAAGGAGTCTCAGTCATGTGCTGGCAGTGGGGCGCAAGGGCTAACGCGCGGTAGGTGGCCTGCCACTATAAGGCAGCGAAGCTGAATGCGGCCGCCAAGTCCAGCAACCTGGACGATGTGAAAACGTCATTCAGCGCTCGCGCTGAGGGTCAGACCTGCAAGGCTTGCAACGACGTTTATCGGAAAGACTGAGTACCGCGCAGCGATGGTGCGTGCGGACCCTGAAAGAAGACCGGGGTCTTAAGATAAACAGACCTTCTAACGTTGATTGAAACCGTCAGCTCTGAGCCAGCAGCTTTTCAATGAGTGTGTGGAGCGCAGCGAAGTCGGGCTCACCCACATAGCGTTTGACAATGCGCCCTTGCTTGTCCACCAGGTAGGTGGTGGGCGTGAGTTTGACGTCTCCCCAACTCTGGGCGATCTCGCCGGTGTTGTCGAGCGCCACTTTGAACGGCAGTTGTCTGGTTTGGGCGAAATTCAAGACCCAGGCTGGGGGGTCGTAGCTCATGGCCACAGCCACGGTTTCGAAGCCCTGGTCCTTGTATTTGTTGTAAGTTGACGCCAGAGCCGGCATTTCTTTGACGCATGACACACAGGTCGTGGCCCAGAAATTCACCAGCGTCACTTTGCCTTTAAGGTCGGCAGTGGTCGTCTTGGCGCCGTCCAGCAGCACAAAGGTCGAGTCGGGCGCCGGGTCTCGGGTGCCGCAGCCCGTCAGCATCAAAGTGGAAGCCAAGCCCAGAACGGCCACCGCTGAGAGCAGGGCGCGCCGGGCTACCGGGGAGTGTGTTTCTTGGGTCATTGTGGTTCGAGGGTGCCGGGAATACAGTGCTCAGGTCAATCGAAAATGTCTGATACCGTCTATCTTCAGGAGTTCACCATGCAACGTCGCCAGTTTAACCAGTCGCTTGCCAGCGCCACAGCCTTGTTGATACTGGCAGCCCACCAACAGGCTCACGCCCTCACGCTGGCGGACCTGACCGACAAAGATGCCAGCGCCGGCCTGAAGACCGCGCTGGAAAAAGGTGCGCTGGCGGCCGTGGCGTTGCTGGGCAAGCCAGACGGCTTTTTGGGCAACCCCAAGGTGCGCATACCGCTGCCAGGTTTCCTGGAAGATGCGGCCAAACTGCTGAAGATGACTGGGCAAGGCAAGCGGGTGGAGGAACTCGTGACCAGCATGAACCGCGCCGCAGAGGCGGCAGTGCCCATGGGCAAAGACCTGCTGCTGGGTGCGGTGAAAAGCATGTCAGTCACCGATGCGAAGAAGATTCTGACCGGTGGCGACAACTCGGTGACGCAATTCTTTGCCGAAAAAACACGTCTCCCGCTCGGAGAGAAGTTTTTGCCAGTGGTGACGCAGGCCACTGAAAAAGTAGGACTGGCCGCGAAATACAACAAAGTTGCCGGCAAAGCGGCGGGCATCGGTTTGGTGAAGAAAGAAGACGCGAATATTCAGCAGTACGTGACGAGCAAATCACTCGACGGCCTGTACACCATCATTGGCGAGGAAGAGCGCAAGATTCGCCAGGACCCGGTGGGTGCTGGCAGCGCCATATTGAGCAAGGTATTTGGCGCCTTGAAATAACGATTTGCCCCACCGTCCACCGAGCGGTGTCAGCGCGCGCTCACTTCAATTTGGAGCGCGCCTCGGTCAGGCGCGCTTCCAAGTACTCACCGTAAAAGTCGGGCACGGCCACACCCACCAGACGCTCGGCCAACTCCTGTCCGTTGGGACCCAGAAACAACACCGTGGGCGCAAAGCGGGCTTTCCAGGCGCGGGCCTGGTCAGCGGGTGTGGTGTTTTCGCCGGCAAAACCTTGTAGGTTGGTGGTGCGGTCGCGGATATCGATCTGCACCGCCTGCACGCCGGCATCGCGCCGCATAGGCAGCAGGTAGTGGTTGCGCACCAAATCGCAATAGGGGCAGCCGGTGAGGGTGGTCATGACCACCAGGGGTTCCCCGCGCGCCGCAGCCGCCTGGGCTGCCGCCCGCAGTGAAGACGGGCTGGGCAGGGCGGCATGGGCTTTTGGGGCAGTGGCTCGCGCAGGTGTGGCTGTGGTCATGGTGTGGCTGAATGTTGGGGGCAGCGCCCGGCCAGTGGCGGCTCAAACAATACCGCGCTGCTGCAACTCAGACAAGCGCTCTGCGGGAGCGTTCAACCAGTCGCACAGCACTTCTTCGGTGTGTTGGCCCAGCAGGGGAGGAGGCAGGTCGTTGCGAACCGGGGTGGCGCTGAGCTTGAGCGGGCTCGCCACCAGGTCCACCGCATCGGCCATGGGGTGTTCCCACCGCTGCACCATGCCACGCGACAGGATGTGTTCGTCCGCGAAAACCTCGGCCAGGTTGTTGATCGGGCCGCCGGGTACCTTGGCGGCCTCCAGTGCCGCCAGCCAGTCGGTCTTGCTGCGGGTTTTCATGATGGACTCCAGCAACGGCACCAGCGTGTCGCGATGGCGCACCCGGTTTTGGTTGCGTGCGAAGCGTTCGTCGGTTGCCAGCGCGGGCTGCCCCGCCACTTCACAGAATTTGGCGAACTGGCTGTCGTTGCCCACGGCCAGGATGATGTGTTGCGGCTGGCCTCGGGCATCGGGTGCGACTTCAAACACCTGGTAGGGCACGATGTTGATGTGCGCGTTGCCCGCCCGTCCGGGCACTTTGCCCTCTTCGCGGCCGCGCACCAGGTAGTTGGCGCCGAGGTTGGCGAGCATGGCGACCTGCGTGTCCAGCAGCGCCATGTCGATGTGCTGGCCTTCGCCGGTGCGCTCGGCGTGGCGCAGCGCTGCCTGAATGGCGACCGTGGCGTAGAGCCCGGTGAACAGATCGGCCACGGCCACGCCAACCTTTTGTGGGCCGCCACCGGGCAGATCGTCGCGTTCGCCGGTCACGCTCATCAGGCCACCCATGCCCTGAATGGCGTAGTCGTAACCCGCGCGGTCTTTGTAGGGGCCGGTCTGGCCGAAACCGGTGATGGAGCAGTACACCAGGCGCGGGTTGATGGCGTGCAGCGAGGCGAAGTCCAGCCCATAGCGTGCCATGTCGCCGACCTTGTAGTTCTCCACGAACACATCGGCTTTGGCGGCGAGTTCGCGAATCAGCGCCTGGCCTTCAGGCTGGGCAATGTCGCAGGTGATGGAGCGTTTGTTGCGGTTAGCACCCAGGTAGTAAGCCGCCTCGGCGGTGTCGGCGCCGTCGCGCCCGCGCAGAAACGGCGGTCCCCAACCGCGGGTGTCGTCGCCGCCCGGGTGGTTCGGGCCCGGCGGGCGTTCCACCTTCACCACGTCGGCCCCCAGGTCGGCCAGGGTTTGCGTGCACCAGGGACCGGCGAGCACGCGCGACAAATCAAGTATGCGGATACCATCCAGAGCGTTCATAACGCCATTGTGCGCGACCCGACGCGGTTCGGTTGTCGCTCACGCGTGGTCACCCCCTTGCTGGAATTCCATGTTGCTCTTCAACCGGGCCGGTGCGACCCGCGCCAGCCGTACCGTGTCACGCGGGCTGTTGCCTTTTTTACTGCTGGCCTGGGCTGTGTCGGCCTGCAGTCCCACATTCAATTGGCGTGAATGGCGCAGCGACGGCACGCCCCTGCTGGCGCTCATGCCGTGCAAACCCGAGAGCGCCGTACGCCCGGTGCCGCTGGGCGGCGCGCCCACCACCTTGCACATGCACAGCTGCGACGCCGGCGGGTTGACCTTTGCCGTGGCCTGGGCCGAACTGCCCGATGCGGCGCGCGCACCCGAGGCGCTGGGCCAGTGGCGCGGCGCGGCGCTGGCCGCCATTCGGCTAGACCCGGCTTTGGCGCTTGACGCCCAAACCCAGTGGGACGCGCGGGTGCCAGGGGCGTCCACTGCGCAAGGCCTCAGGGCCCAGGGCACCACCCACGACAACCGTCCGGTGCAGATGCGCGCGGTGTATTTCGCCCGGGGTAGCCAGATTTACCAGGCGGCGGTGTACGGCACCCGTTTGCCCGACGCCGAAGTCACCACGTTTTTTGACGGGCTGAGACTGCCATGAGCGGCCCCGAACGCCATTTGCCCGGCGCAGCCAGCGCGTCCCATCGCTCTGGGCCGGTGCGGCAAGCGTCCGCGCCCAGCCCAAGCCCTTCGGTGGATCAGCTGGGCCTGCGCGCAGCGGTGGTCGTTTTCCTGTCGTTCGCCCTGGCGTATTTTTTCTCCGCGCTGGTGCGCGCCATCACCGCCACGATTTCACCCACCTTGAGTGTGGAACTGGCTCTGAACGCCAGCGACCTGGGTTTGTTGGCCGGCGGTTACTTTTTTGGTTTTGCACTCACCCAGTTGCCGTTGGGCAACTGGCTGGACCGCCATGGCCCGCGCCGCGTGATCCTTGCGTTCCTGAGCCTGGCGGTGCTGGGTTGTGTGGCCTTTGCCCTGGCCACCAGTTTCTCGGGGTTGCTGGCAGCGCGGGTGCTCACGGGCATGGGCGTGAGCGCTTGCCTCATGGCGCCCCTCACCGGTTACCGCCGCTGGCTGGCGCCGGCGGCGCAAATGCGTGCCAACTCCTGGATGCTCATGACTGGCTCGCTGGGAATGGTGGCCGCCACGCTGCCCGTGCAGTGGCTCATGCCCTTGATGGGTTGGCGGGGTTTGTTTTGGGCGCTGGCGGCGCTGATCGTGCTGTCCATGGCGGGCATTGCGGCGGCCGTACCACCCTGGCGCCAAGCGGTGGCGCGGCCGCTCCCGCACGAAGCCAGCGCCACGCCGCCGGGCTATGGTCTGATCTGGCGGCACCCGTATTTTCGCCAGATGCTGCCGATTGGTTTTGTCAACTACGGTGGCATGGTGGCGGTGCAAACGCTCTGGGCTGGCCCGTGGATGGTGAAGGTGGCGGGCTACACACCGCAGCAGTCGGCGGCCGGGCTGTTTGGCATCAACCTGTCCATGCTGGGCGCGTTCTGGCTCTGGGGCATTGTGAACCCCCGGCTGGTGCAGCGAGGGCTGAGCGCCGAGCGTCTGATTGCCTGGGGTTTGCCGCTGAGTCTGGGTGTGCTGGCGGCCATCGTGTTGCTGGGCGCCGGCGCGGGCTGGCCGTTGTGGGCCTTGTTTTGCGTCAGCAGCACCTTTGTGGCGTTGTCGCAGCCGGCGGTGGCGCTGGCTTTGCCTGCCGAGGCCGCAGGCCGTGCGTTGTCGGCTTACAACCTGGCCATCTTCTCCGGGGTGTTTGCGGTGCAATGGGGCATTGGCCTCGTGATTGACGCGTTCAGCGCACTGGGCTGGAGCGAACCCGACCGCTACCGCGCTGCGATGGGCGTTTTTCTGCTGTGTTGTGTGCTGGCCTACCTGGGCTTTCTCCGCCCTTACGTCCGTTCGCAGGCCCGCAACGCGGGTTTGCAACAAGGCTAAACTGGTGCCATGAACGGCATCCTCATCATTGCCCACGCGCCGCTGGCTTCGGCTTTGCGCGAATGCGTGTTGCACGTGTTTCCAGACAGCGCCGAGGCAGTGGCTGCGCTGGACGTTCAACCCAATATGCCGCCCGAAGAATCGCTGGCCCAGGCGCGCGCCTTGATGCGCCAATTGGGCCAACCCAACACCCTGGTGGTGACCGACGTGTTCGGCGCTACCCCCTGCAATGTGGCGCAAAAGCTGGTGGACGGCGTGCGCTCCAAGCTGATCACTGGCGTGAACCTCCCGATGCTGCTGCGCACCGTGTCGTACCGCCATGAGTCGCTGGACGCGCTGATCTCGCGCGCCATGATCGGCGCCACGCAGGGTGTGATTCAGGTGGCTGTGACCGCTCCCCAAAATCAGGCCAGACGAGCCACCCATGATCAAGACCACCGTGACCATCAGCAATAAGCTCGGGCTGCACGCCCGTGCCTCGGCCAAACTCACCAAGCTCGCAGGCAGCCACAGCTGCGAGGTCTGGATGTCACGCGGCGAGCGCCGCATCAACGCCAAGAGCATCATGGGCGTGATGATGCTGGCTGCGGGCCTGGGCAGCCAGGTCGAGCTGGAAACCAGCGGCGCCGACGAGCAGCAGGCCATGGATGCGCTCGTGGCCCTCATCAACGACAAATTCGGCGAGGGCGAATGATGGTGGCTGCTGCGGTTGTGCTTAGGCGCTGCGCCGCTTCGCAGGCCTCTGACCTTGTGTCTGCCGGCTAGGAGTCCGCATGAGCTTTTCTGTTCACGGTCAGGCGGTTTCTCGTGGCATCGCCATCGGGCGGGCGGTCATCGTGGCGTCCAGCCGCATGGACGTGGCGCACTATTTCGTCACCACCGAGCAGGTGCCGGCCGAAATTGAACGGCTGCGCAGCGCCCGCAACGCGGTGGCAGAAGAAATCGAGCGCGTGCAGCACAGCCTGGGTGCGCTGGGCTCCAACGACGCACACCCCGAGCTTTCTGCCCTGCTGGACGTGCACCTCATGCTGCTGCAGGACGAGCAACTCACCAGCGGCGTCAAACACTGGATCGTGGAGCGCCATTACAACGCCGAATGGGCGCTCACCAGCCAGCTGGAGGTGATCGCGCGCCAGTTCGATGAAATGGAAGACCCCTACCTGCGCGAGCGCAAGGCCGACCTGGAACAGGTGGTCGAGCGCATGTTGCGGGTCATGCGGGGCATGGTGTCGCCCGTGGTCACCGGCGCCCAGCCCGGCACGCACGACAGCAGCAACGACGTGCCCCTGGTGCTGATTGCCCACGACCTGTCGCCTGCCGACATGCTGCAGTTCAAGCAAAGCGTGTTTGCCGGTTTTGTCACCGACGTCGGTGGCAAAACCAGCCACACCGCCATCGTGGCACGCAGCATGGACATTCCGGCGGTGGTCGGCGCGCGCTCGGCCAGCCACCTGATTGCGCAGGACGACTGGGTCATCATCGATGGCGATGCGGGCGTTGTGGTGATCGATCCATCGCCGGTGCTGCTGGCTGAATATGGCTTCAAGCAGCGCCAGGGCGAGGTAGAACGCGAGCGCTTGTCGCGCCTCAAAAACACCCCGGCTGTGACGCTGGACGGCCAGAAGATCGAGTTGCTGGCCAACATTGAGCAACCCGAAGACGCGGTGGCTGCGCTCAAGGCCGGGGCGGTGGGTGTGGGCCTGTTCAGGACCGAATTTTTGTTCATGGGGCGCAACGGCAAACTGCCCGATGAAGAGGAGCAGTACCAGGCCTATCGGCGTGCGGTTGAGGGGATGCAGGGTTTGCCCGTCACCATTCGTACAGTGGACGTGGGTGCCGACAAACCGCTGGACCGTGGCGCCTCGCGCGCGGTGGACGACTACCTGAACCCGGCGCTGGGTTTGCGTGCGATCCGCTGGAGCCTGGCCGATCCGGCCATGTTCTTGGCGCAGTTGCGTGCCATTTTGCGCGCCGCCGCACACGGGGCGGTCAATCTGCTCGTGCCCATGCTGGCCCACGCCAGCGAAATTCGCCAGACGCTGGCGCTGGTGCAGCGCGCCCGCGAGCAGCTGGACGCGCGTGGCCAGGTGTATGGCGCGGTGCGCCTGGGCGCCATGATTGAGGTGCCGGCCGCAGCGCTCACCATTCCGCTGTTTCTGCGGCACTTCGACTTTCTGTCCATCGGCACCAACGACCTGATCCAGTACACGCTGGCCATTGACCGCGCCGATGAGGCTGTGTCGCACCTGTATGACCCGGTGCACCCGGCCGTGCTGCAGCTGTTGGCCGGCACCATCGCGCAGGCGCGGGCCCAAGGCAAGGGCGTGAGCGTGTGCGGTGAAATGGCGGGCGATGTGGCGATGACGCGCCTGTTGCTCGGTTTGGGCTTGCGCAGTTTTTCCATGCATCCGTCGCAAATTTTGGCGGTGAAGCAGCAAATATTGCGTTGCGACACGGCCAAGCTCGCCACCTGGGCGCAGAGCGTGCTGGTGGCCGAAGACCCGGCTGCGTTGATGGCCGATTGACGTCCCGAACCCCATGCTCCTGGGTATCCACCACGCGGCCATCATCGCCTCGGACTATGCGCGGTCCAAGCATTTTTATACCGCGCTGCTGGGGCTGACGGTGCTTGCCGAGCACCACCGCGCGCAGCGCCAGAGCTGGAAACTGGATCTGGCACTGCCCGACGGTTCGCAGATCGAACTGTTTTCATTTCCGGGCGCGCCACCGCGCCCGTCTTACCCCGAAGCGCAAGGCCTGCGCCATCTGGCGTTTGCGGTGCAAGACGTTGCCGAGTGCAAGCGCGATCTGGAAGCCAAGGGGGTGGCTGTCGAAGCCATTCGCGTGGATGAATACACCGGTCAGCGCTTCGTCTTTTTCGCCGACCCGGATGGTTTGCCGCTAGAACTCTACGAGGGCGGCCGCACCGCCTGAAGCTCAGCGCGTGCGCGTGGCCAGCACCGCAGCACCGATGATCATCACAGCCGCCAGCGCCACCGACAGGCTGGGGGTTTCACCGCGCACCCACAGCAGCGTGAGCGTGGACAGCAGCGGCGTCAGAAAGCTCAGCACCCCGATCTGCCGTGCGTCGCCGCGCTTGAGTGCCGCGTCCCACAGAAAAAATGCACCGCCCAGCGGGCCCAGGCCCATCAGCGCAATCAGCCCCCAGTCGCGTGCCGACAGCGCGGTGGCGGGCTCCAGCCAGGCATGGCACAGCAAAGACAGCAGCCCCGAGACCAGCGCAAAGCTGCCAATGGCGGCGGTGGGAAAGCTGCGCACCCGCTTTGTGAGCAACGAGTAGCTGGCCCAGATGAATGCCGAGCCCAGTGCCGGAATGTAGCCCCAGGCCCACACCGCGTCGGCGCTGCCACCGCGCCCACCCAGGATGGCCAGCGCTGCGCCGGCAAAACCCAGCAGGGCGGCCAGCACGTGCCGCAACGTGAGCGACATGCCCGGCAGAAACAGCGGCGCCATCACCACAATGCCCAGCGGCCAGAGGTAGTTCACCAGATTGGCTTGCACCGGTGGCGCGTGGCGAAGCGCAATGAACAGCAAAAAGTGAAAGCCAAACAGGCCATACACCCCAATGGCCAGCGTGGATAGCGGCACGCGCCACTGGCGAAAGTCAAACCGCGACAGCGGCAGGGCAATCACGCTGCCCACCAGCAAGGCCAGTCCAGTCAGCAAAAAAGGCGGTACATGCGACAGCGAAACCCCAAGCGCAGCCAGCGAGGCCCACAGCGCAATGGCGCCCAGCGCCAGCAGGTTGGCGCTCATGGGCGGGCTCCGTTGTTTTGCACCGCGGGTTGATCCAGAACAAAGCCGAAAAGCACCACCATCTCAGATACTCCAATGGGTATTTTTAAATTGCATAGGACATGACATGAGCACCTTCGATCACAGTGGTCTGATTCAAGACATCAACGACAGCCTGGCGCCGTTTCGCAAGGCGCAGCCCGAGGCCATGGCCGGGTTTGGTGCGCTCGCCAAGGCTGCCATCACCGACGGCGTGCTCAGTGCCAAACAAAAGGAGCTGATTGCGCTGGCCATTGGCGTCACGCAGCGCTGCTCAGGCTGTATTGGCTTTCATGTGAAGGCGTTGCACCGCCTGGAATGTACCCGCGCCGAGTTGGAGGAAATGCTGGCCGTCTGCGTGTACATGGGGGGTGGTCCGGCGCTGATGTACGCCGCCGAAGCCATCACGGCCTGGGACAAGATGCACCCCAACAAGGGCTGAAAAAGCCCTTGGCCTCAGGCGGCCGGCGTTGGGTTCAGTGCGTTGTGGGCCTGCTGGTCAGCGTGGTAGCTGCTGCGCACCATGGCGCCCACGGCGGCGTGGGTGAAGCCCATTTTGTAGGCCTCGGCTTCGAACATCTTGAACGTGTCCGGGTGCACATAGCGGCGCACCGGCAGGTGGTGGCCGCTGGGCGCCAGGTACTGGCCAATGGTGAGCATGTTGATGTCGTGCGCGCGCATGTCGCGCATCACATCCAGGATCTCTTCGTCCGTTTCGCCCAGGCCGACCATCAGGCCGCTCTTGGTGGGCACATGGGGGAACAGCGCCTTGAATTTCTTCAGCAGGTTCAGGCTGAACGCGTAGTCCGAACCCGGCCGCGCTTCTTTGTACAGGCGCGGCACGGTTTCCATGTTGTGGTTCATCACGTCGGGTGGCGCGGCTTTCAAAATCTCCAGCGCGCGGTCGTCCCGGCCGCGAAAGTCGGGCACCAGCACTTCAATTTGTGTGTGCGGGGACAGTGCGCGGGTCTTTTCAATACAGGCTACAAAGTGGCCGGCGCCGCCGTCGCGCAGGTCGTCGCGGTCCACGCTGGTGATCACCACGTATTTCAGCTTGAGCTGCGCAATGGTCTTGGCCAGGTTGTCGGGCTCGTTCACGTCAAGCGGGTCCGGGCGGCCGTGGCCCACGTCGCAAAACGGGCAGCGCCGCGTGCATTTGTCTCCCATGATCATGAAGGTGGCCGTGCCCTTGCCGAAACATTCGCCAATGTTGGGGCAGCTGGCCTCTTCGCAAACGGTCACCAGTTTGTTGGCGCGCAGCACGTCCTTGATTTCGTAAAAGCGCGTCGTGGGTGACCCTGCCTTGACGCGAATCCATTCGGGCTTTTTGAGCACCTCGGCCTGCACGATCTTGATCGGGATACGCGCGGTCTTGGCCTGGCTTTTCTGCTTGGCGGTGGCGTCGTATTGGGCGGCAGACTGCGCTTCGCGCACGGTGTTGGACGTGCTGGATGTGGCGGCCGTGGGGGTGTCGGGGCTGGTCATGGCGTGGGCGCGATACGCGCGGTTGTGTCAGGGCGTGAGGGTGGTCTGGAGCTTCTTGCCCAAAACCTGGGCCGCTTCATCCCATGAAACGGCAACCCCGATTGTAGAAAGGTCCACTGTCTGCAGGCCAGCATAACCACAGGGGTTGATGCGCCAGAAGGGTTGAAGGTCCATGGCCACGTTCAGCGCCACACCGTGGTACGTGCAGTGGCGGCTGACCTTGATGCCCAGCGCGGCAATTTTGCCCAAGCCGGTGAAATCGGGTTCTGTCGACTCACCAGGCAGCTTCTTTTGCGGCCGCTGGGGCAGCAGAGCGTGGCTGGTCGGGTCTTCCAGCCGCACGTAGATGCCTGGCGCGTGGGCCACCCGATGGCCGGTCACACCGAAATGCGCCAGCGTGCGGATGACGGCCTCTTCAATGCGGTAAACGTACTCCTTGACGAAATAGCCGGCTCGCTGCAGGTCGATCAACGGGTAAACGACCACCTGGCCTGGCCCGTGGTAAGTCACCTGGCCGCCGCGGTTGGTTTTCACCACCGGAATGTCGCCGGGTGCCAGCAGGTGGTCTTCACGGCCGGCCAGGCCTTGGGTAAATACCGGCGGGTGTTCGCACACCCAGAGTGCGTCGGGCGTGTCGGTGGTACGGGCCGCCGTGAAGGCCTGCATGGCCTCGTAGGTGGGGGCGTAGTCCACCCGGCCGAGAAACTGCAGATCCATTCAGAGCACGATCTTGACCATGGGGTGCGTGGTCAGCGTGCGGTACAGCTCATCGAGCTGTTCGCGGCTTGTGACATGCACCGACAAGGTAAGGCCCATGTAGTTGCCCGCCTTGCTTGGGCGCTGCTCCACCGTGGCCTCGTCAAAACTGGGGTCAAACGCTCGCGCCACGTTCGTTATGGCCGGCAAGAAGCCCTCGGCATTGGCACCCATGACCTTGATGGGGAAGTGGCATGGGTAAATAATCAGCGATTGCTCTGGTGGGATATCCGGTGGTATGTCCATGCGGCGCTCCTCAGATGGACGGGTTGGCTTTCGCCGTCTGGTAAACCTCGTACAGGCGCTGGTAAACAGGGCCTGGCAGTCCACGCGAAGCGCCGTGGCCTACCGGCGCACCGTCCAGCAGGGTCACAGGCAGCACCTCTTTGGTGGCCGATGACAGCATGAGTTCGTCTGCGTCCAGCACCTCCGCGCGGGTGATGCGGCGCAACTCGAAAGGAATGCCTTGTTCGCGGCAAATATCCTCAATCAGGTTGAAACGAATGCCTTCGAGCACCAGGTTGTCTTTGGGTGGCCCCATGACCACACCGTTTTTGACCACCCACACATTGCTGGCAGCCGCCTCGCTCAAAAAATCACCCCGAAACATCACCGTTTCCAGCGCGCCAGCGTCCGCGCTGATCTGCCGGGCAAATACCGCGCCCAGTAGGCTGGTGCTTTTGATGTGGGCCTTCTCCCACCGGAAGTCGGACGCGGTCACGCACGCCACGCCCTGCGTGCGCTGCGCAACGCTGGCCAGTTTCATCTCGCCACACATCACAAACACCGTGGGCTTCAAGCCCGGCAGCATCACATGGTCTCGCGGGGCGACGCCTCGGGTCACCTGGATGTAAATCAACTGGTTGGGTGCGCCCGTGGTGTTCGCCAGATCGTCGATCAGCCGCTGGGCAATCTGGAGCCAAGCTTCATTCGAGAGCGGGTTGGGAATGCGCAGTTCGGCGAGCGAACGGTCTAGGCGGGCCAGGTGCTCGTCAAGCCGGAAAATGTGTCCGTTGTAGGCAGGCAGCACCTCATACACGCCGTCGCCAAAAATGAAGCCGCGGTCGAGCACGCTCACCTTGGCGTCGCACACGGGGCTGAAGTCGCCGTTCAGGTAACAGAGAGAGTTGGGAAGGATGGGCGCATCGCCCTGGGCCATTGAGTTCATGGGGTGAATTATCGGCTGGCACCCGCGCGCACAAGAATCGTGCCCAAGGGGCTTGACGACCTCATGGGGTTTCTACGTATAATGAGCGGCTTTGCGGGACCTCTCGCGTTTGTAACCTGCTTGTAATTTGCCATGACGACAATGCCACCGGTTGAGTCGAAGGCGACACAGCAAGACGAATGGGAAGATGGGGCGCAAGAGCCTGAATTCAAGCCCTTGACGCGCGAAGAAGCGCAGCAGTGGCGAGCCAGTCAGCCGGTTCTGTCTGTCTGGCGCTTGGTTGGTGCGCAGTTGCTGGCTGGGCTCGGTGTCGGTTTGCTGGGCTGGTCGCTGACGCAATCGGCGTCGGTGGGTTGGTCGGTTTTATATGGTGCAGCTTCGGTTGTGATTCCGTCGGCCCTGATGGCCTACGGATTGACATCAAGCGCATTGTCCAGACTCACCTCGGGCTTTGCGCAGGCGGCGTTTGCCGGCCTCCTGTTTTGGGAGGGTGTCAAAGTGCTGTTGGTGGTGGCCATGTTGTGGCTGGCACCTTCGGCGGTCCCGGATTTGAATTGGTTTGGCCTCTTGGCCGGCTTGGTGGTGGTGCTGAAGGTGTACTGGTTGGGTTTCTGGATTCAGTCCCGCCGTACGAATGAAAACGGTTAAATTTCCGACAGATCGGTGAAATAAAAATGGCAGCTGACGGTAACGTTCTAACCCCCGGCGAATACATTCGCCACCATTTGGTTCACCTGACCAATTCCAAGCAGGAGTCCATTGTGGACTTCTCGGTGATCAACATCGACTCCGTGGTCGTGAGTTCGTTGCTCGGGATGCTCGTGTGCTTCGTGTTGTGGAAAGCAGCGCGGTCGGCCACTGCCGGCGTGCCGGGTCGCTTCCAGGCAGCGGTCGAGCTGCTGGTCGAAATGGTGGACAGTCAAGCCAAGTCGGTGATCCACAGCGCCAACAGCCGCAAACTGATAGCGCCCATGGCGTTGACCGTGTTCGTCTGGATCTTCATGATGAACTTCATGGACATGATTCCGGTCGATTTGATTCCAACCATCTGGCACACCGCCGGACCTGCGATGGGATTCAAAGACTACATGCGTGTTGTGCCCACGGCTGACCTTTCGACCACGCTGGGTCTCTCTGTTTCGGTGTTGCTTCTGTGCCTCTACTACAACATCAAGATCAAAGGTTTGGGCGGCTGGGCGCATGAGTTGGTCAGCGCACCTTTCGGCACCAGCAAAAATCCTGTTTGGGCACTGCTTTTGGGCATTGTCAACTTCCTGATGCAAATGATCGAGTTCGTGGCCAAAACGGTTTCCCACGGCATGCGGTTGTTTGGCAACATGTTCGCTGGTGAGCTGGTGTTCATGCTGATCGCGTTGCTCGGTGCCTACGGTGCCTTGTCGCTCGGCGGTGGACTCTTCTTCGTCGGACACGTGATCGCTGGCACGGTTTGGACTTTGTTCCATATCTTGGTCATTACCTTGCAAGCGTTCATTTTCATGATGCTGGCCCTGATTTATCTCGGGCAAGCGCATGACGCTCACTGAAGCGCACTGAACGGTCGCGCTCTGGTTTTCTCTCTCGTTTGTTTCTTTCTTAACTTTCGTTCATCTCATAGGAGTCATCATGGAAAACGTTCTGGGTCTTGTCGCACTGGCTTGCGGTCTTATCGTTGGTCTGGGCGCCATTGGCGCATCCATCGGCATTGCGCTGATGGGCGGCAAATTTCTGGAAGCCTCGGCCCGGCAACCTGAGTTGATGAACGACCTGCAGACCAAGATGTTCATCTTGGCCGGTCTGATTGATGCCGCTTTCCTGATCGGCGTGGCTATCGCTCTGTTGTTCGCTTTCGCCAACCCCTTCACGCTGTAATTGGGTTTGCTGCCCAGCGCGGCGCCGTGGGTGTGTGATGCGAGGTTCTGACCTCCGTTGCAACACCTGGCGCTTCGCGGCGGCAAGTGCGTCACCACTCTTGTTAACACACAGAAAGGCGTTGCGATGAATATCAATGCAACCCTCTTTGCGCAGGCCATCGTCTTTGCGATCCTGGTGCTCTTCACGATGAAATTCGTGTGGCCCCCGATTGCCAAAGCGCTCGATGAGCGTGCGTTGAAGATTTCCGAAGGTCTGGCGGCTTCCGAAAAAGCCAAGACCGAACTGGCTGGCGCCAACAAGCGGGTGGAAGAAGAGTTGAGCAAATCGCGCAACGAGTCTGCTACCCGCCTGGCCGATGCTGAGCGCCGTGCGCAAACCTTGATTGAAGAAGCCAAAGGTCGGGCCACCGACGAGGCCTCGAAGATCGTCGCCGCAGCCCGTCAAGAAGCCGAGCAGCAGGTCGTCAAGGCCCGCGAAGCTCTGCGAGAAGAAGTGGCTGCGCTGGCTGTCAAGGGCGCCGAGCAAATCCTCAAGCGCGAAGTCAACGCCGGCGTTCACGCCGAGTTGCTGGGTCGCCTGAAGACCGAGCTCTGATTCGCCGCAACCCAGTCGGTATCGTCTAGAGGCATCCAAAGGTAAACCATGGCCGAAATTGCCACCATTGCCCGCCCTTACGCGGAAGCGCTGTTCCAGGCTGCCACAGCCGACGCAGCCACGACCGCGGTCTGGCTCGACGAGCTGGCCGCCGTGGCTTCAAACGATCAGCTGCGCCAGTTTGCGGACAGCCCCAAATCGTCGCCTGCCCAGGTGTTTGACCTCATCGCTGGCGTGCTGAAAAGCAAGCTGCCCGAGATGGGTGGCAACTTCTTGCGCACGGTGATCGACAACGGTCGTCTCGCTGCATTGCCCGAAATCGCTGCCCAGTTCCGCGTCTTGAAAAACGCGCAGCAGGGTACGTTTGACGCCGTGGTTTACAGCGCTTTCGATCTGGACAGCGCTGCGCTGGCCGATCTGTCGGGTGTGCTCGAAAAACGCTTCGGTCGCAAGCTCAACCTCCAGGTTGAACTGCAGCCCGAGTTGATCGGTGGCATTCGCGTTGTGGTGGGTGACGAGGTGTTTGACACCTCGATCAAAGCCCGCCTGGAACAAATGAAAATTGCCCTGACGGCCTGACGGCTCGATCCCCGGGCGCGCCTGCATCACATTTAACGAAAGAAGGAAAGAGTCATGCAACTCAATCCCGCCGAAATCTCTGAACTGATCAAGTCCCGCATTGAGGGACTGGCCGCATCGACCGATGTGCGCAACCAGGGCACCGTGGTGTCGGTGACCGACGGTATCGTCCGCGTCCACGGCCTGTCCGATGTGATGCAGGGCGAAATGCTGGAATTCCCGGCCAACAAAGACGGCGTGCCGTCCTTTGGTCTGGCGCTGAACCTCGAGCGCGACTCCGTCGGCTGCGTGATTCTGGGTGAATACGAGCACATCTCCGAAGGCGAAACCGTGAAGTGCACGGGCCGCATTCTGGAAGTGCCGGTCGGTCCCGAGCTGATTGGCCGCGTGGTCAATGCCTTGGGCGCTCCGATCGACGGCAAAGGCCCGATCAACGCCAAAATGACCGACGTGATCGAAAAGGTTGCGCCCGGTGTGATCGCCCGTAAATCGGTGGACCAGCCGGTGCAGACCGGCTTGAAGTCGATCGACTCGATGGTGCCCGTGGGCCGTGGTCAGCGCGAGCTGATCATTGGCGACCGCCAGACCGGTAAAACGGCTGTGGCTATCGACGCCATCATCAACCAAAAGGGTCAAAACATGACCTGCGTTTACGTCGCGATTGGCCAAAAGGCGTCGTCGATCAAGAACGTGGTGCGTGCCCTGGAGCAAGCCGGCGCGATGGACTACACCATTGTCGTTGCTGCTTCGGCCTCTGAATCTGCTGCTATGCAGTACCTGTCGGCCTACTCTGGCTGCACGATGGGCGAGTACTTCCGCGACCGTGGTCAGGACGCCCTGATCGTGTACGACGATCTGTCCAAGCAGGCCGTGGCCTACCGTCAGGTGTCGTTGTTGCTGCGCCGCCCACCAGGCCGCGAAGCCTATCCTGGCGACGTGTTCTATCTCCACAGCCGTTTGCTGGAACGCGCTGCTCGCGTGAACGCCGACTACGTCGAAGCCTTCACCAAGGGTGAAGTCAAAGGCAAGACCGGTTCGCTGACCGCGCTGCCTATCATTGAAACGCAAGCCGGTGACGTGTCTGCGTTCGTGCCAACCAACGTGATCTCGATCACCGACGGCCAGATCTTCCTGGAAACCAGCCTGTTCAACGCCGGTATCCGCCCCGCCATCAACGCCGGTATCTCGGTGTCGCGCGTCGGTGGTGCTGCCCAGACCAAGCTGATCAAGAACCTGTCCGGTGGTATTCGTACCGACTTGGCACAGTACCGTGAACTGGCTGCGTTTGCGCAGTTCGCCTCCGATCTGGACGAAGCCACCCGCAAGCAGCTCGACCGCGGTGCCCGCGTGACCGAGTTGCTGAAGCAAGCTCAGTACAGCCCGCAGTCGATCGGTCTGATGGCGTCCACGCTGTTTGCCGTGAACAAGGGTTTCATGGACGACATCGAAGTCAAGAAAATCTTGGCCTTCGAAAACGGCCTGCACGCGTTCTTGAAGGACAAGCACGTGGCCCTGCTGACCAAGCTGGAAGCCGACAAGGCCATGGACAAGGACGCTGAAGCCCAGATGGCGGCCGCCATTGCCGAGTTCAAGAAAACCGGCACGTACTGATCCGGCCCATTGACCCGATAAAGGAGCAGCAATGGCAGCAGGCAAGGAAATACGCGGCAAGATCAAATCGGTGGAAAACACCAAGAAGATCACCAAAGCCATGGAGATGGTCGCCGCCTCCAAAATGCGCAAGGCGCAGGAACGCATGCGTGCGGCCCGGCCTTACGCCGAGAAAGTGCGCCAGATCACTGGCAACCTGAGCCGGGCCAATCCGGAGTATGCGCACGCGTTCATGCAGACCAACAACGCCAAGACCGCTGGTTTTGTCGTTGTGACCACCGACAAGGGTTTGTGTGGCGGTCTCAACACCAACGTGTTGCGTGCCGTGACCAACCAGCTCAAGGACTTGCAGGCGCAAGGCGTGGGCGCGGAGGCCGTGGCCATTGGCAACAAAGGGCTGGGCTTTCTCAACCGCATCAACGCGAAGGTCGTGTCCAGCGTGACAGGCCTGGGCGACACGCCCCACCTGGACAAGCTGATTGGCCCCGTCAAGGTGTTGCTCGACGCGTACACCGAAGGCCGCGTTAATGCGGTCTACCTCTGCTACACCAAGTTCATCAACACGATGAAGCAGGAGTCGGTCATTGAGCAGCTGTTGCCCCTGAACGCCGGTGAGTTGCAGGACAACGCGGGTGGCCGCGACTGGGACTATGTGTACGAGCCCGATGCACCTGCCGTGATCGACGAGCTGCTGCTGCGCTACGTTGAAGCACAGGTGTACCAAGCGGTTGCAGAAAACATGGCCTCGGAGCAGTCCGCTCGCATGGTCGCCATGAAGGCGGCTACCGACAACGCGGGTAGCGTCATCGGCGAACTCAAGCTGGTCTACAACAAGACCCGTCAAGCTGCGATCACGAAAGAACTTTCGGAAATCGTGGCCGGTGCTGCAGCGGTTTGACGTTCAACAGAATTCAGAGAAATTAAAAGGTATCCATCATGTCTCAAGTACAAGGCAAGATTGTTCAGTGCATCGGCGCCGTCGTGGACGTGGAGTTTCCGCGCAACGAGATGCCGCGCGTTTACGACGCTCTGAAAATGGAAGGCTCCGCCCTGACGCTGGAAGTCCAGCAACAGCTGGGCGACGGCGTGGTGCGCACGATTGCGTTGGGTTCGTCTGACGGTCTGCGCCGCGGCATGCTGGTGACCAACACCCACGCGAACATCACCGTGCCCGTGGGCAAGGCCACGTTGGGCCGCATCATGGACGTGCTGGGCGCACCGATCGACGAGCGTGGTCCGGTGGACCAGACGCTGACGGCACCCATTCACCGCAAGGCCCCGGCTTATGACGATCTGTCGCCTTCGCAGGAACTGCTGGAAACCGGCATCAAAGTGATTGACCTGATCTGCCCGTTCGCCAAAGGCGGCAAGGTGGGTCTGTTCGGTGGCGCCGGTGTGGGCAAGACCGTGAACATGATGGAACTCATCAACAACATCGCCAAGGCCCACAGCGGTCTGTCCGTGTTCGCTGGTGTGGGTGAGCGTACCCGTGAGGGCAACGACTTCTATCACGAGATGGCCGATTCTGGCGTGGTGAACCTGGAGAACCTGGGTGAGTCCAAAGTGGCTATGGTGTACGGCCAGATGAACGAGCCTCCAGGAAACCGCCTGCGCGTTGCGCTGACCGGTTTGACCATTGCAGAGTCGTTTCGCGACGAAGGCCGTGACGTGCTGTTCTTCGTGGACAATATTTACCGCTACACGCTGGCCGGTACCGAAGTGTCCGCACTGCTGGGCCGTATGCCTTCCGCCGTGGGCTATCAGCCCACGCTGGCCGAAGAAATGGGCCGCCTGCAGGAGCGTATTACGTCCACCAAAGTCGGTTCGATCACTTCCATTCAGGCCGTTTACGTGCCAGCCGATGACTTGACCGATCCGTCTCCTGCTACCACCTTCGCCCACCTGGATTCCACTGTGGTGCTGTCGCGTGACATTGCATCGCTGGGTATCTACCCCGCTGTGGATCCACTGGACTCCACCAGCCGCCAGCTGGACCCGCTGGTTGTCGGTCAGGAGCACTACGAAACTGCCCGCGCCGTGCAGAATACCCTGCAGCGCTACAAAGAACTGCGCGACATCATCGCCATTCTGGGTATGGACGAACTGGCACCTGAAGACAAGCTGGCCGTGGCCCGTGCCCGGAAAATCCAGCGTTTCCTGTCGCAGCCGTTCCACGTGGCCGAGGTGTTTACCGGTTCCCCGGGCAAGTACGTGCCGCTGTCTGAAACCATCCGCGGTTTCAAGATGATCACCGCTGGTGAGTGCGATCACCTGCCGGAGCAGTCGTTCTACATGGTTGGCTCGATCGACGAAGCGTTTGAGAAGGCCAAAAAAGTCGCCTAAAGCGGTCTGATCGGACATCCGGTTGGCTCGGAGGGTGAAAGGGTTCAAACCCAAGTTTCTCGCCCCATGACCAGCCGGACTTCCCTAGATTCGCTTGAACCCGACTTTTTACAGGAGTACATATGAGCACCATTCGCGTCGATGTAGTCAGCGCTGAAGAGTCCATCTTTTCTGGCGATGCCAAGTTCGTGGCGTTGCCGGGCGAAGCTGGTGAGCTGGGCATCTTGCCTGGCCACATTCCGCTGATCACCCGGATCAAGCCCGGTGCTGTACGCATCGAAAAGGCCGATGGCGGTGAAGAATTTGTGTTTGTGGCGGGCGGCATTCTTGAAGTGCAGCCCCACCACATCACCGTGCTGTCTGACACCGCTATCCGTGGCAAGGACTTGGACGAGGCCAAAGCTTCTGATGCACGCAAGCAGGCTGAAGAAGCGGTGAAGAACGCCAAGAGCGATATTGACTTGGCGAAAGCCACGTCTGAGCTTGCGGTCATGGCTGCACAGATTGCTGCCTTGCGCAAGTACCGCCAGAAGAAGTGAGCAGCCCACTGCTGCTCAGCTAGAAGATACCGGCCCTGTGGCCGGTTTTTTTATGCCTGAATTGGCTGTTTGCTAACAGCGCTCAAGCGCTCGGGTATGCTGGCCGCAGGAGGAACGTATGTCGTCTATTTCGGAAAATCCAGAACTGTCCTCCGAAGAGGTTGCAGCGCAATTGTTGGTCACTTCGTCCGCGCTGAACGAACTGACGCTGCCTGACGCGGTCAGGGTGGTGGCCTATATGCGACCACGCTGGATCTCTGCTGGCACTGTTTTCATACGTGAGGGAGAGGTTGAGCAAAACGACTACATGCTGTTGGTACTCGATGGCGATATCGCCGTGGAAACCGAGATTCCCAACCTGGATGAAGGCATGGTGCTCAACGTCATTGGAGCGGGCCATTTGATCGGTGAAATGGGTTTGCTCGACGGCGCGCCACGATCTGCCACCTGCACAGCGAGCACCGATGTGGTGGCAGCGGTGCTGACGCGTACTGAGCTGATGGCGTTGTTAAGAGACGAGCCCGAATTGGCCGCTAGATTGTTGATGGCCATTTCCAAACGCATGGCAGACCGGATGCGGGATATGACAAAAAAGCTCAACACCTTTGCACAAATGAACAAGGCACTTCAAGAGGAACTGCAGGCTGCCATCAGCAGTCACAAAAAAAGACCCAAGAGCGCAGCGTGACTTGACCCTCTTGCACTAGCAGCGAACCACGCAATCAGGCAGTTCATTGAGGATGGGTGTCTCCGCTGCAGAAGGAAAGTGTTCCACCAGCAAGGCCGACACCTCTTCCAGTGCCTGCGTCAAACCTGTTTCAAAGTCACCACCCTGCAAGCTGTGACCCAGTCGGTCAACGATGGCTTGCCACTGGGCCGGGCTGACACGGCGTGCCAAAGTCCGGTCGGCCACGAATTCGATCGCGTGTTCCGCCAGTAGCAGGTAAATGAGCACACCGTTGTTTTGCTCGGTGTCCCACACACGCAGCTTTCCAAACCAGCCGAGTGCGCGTTCCCTGACCACGTTGCGCAGAGGTCGCTGGTCAGAGACATTCCAAAGGTCTGAGAAAGGCAGGGCAGCCTCTACGCAAAGACGCACCTCACCGGTGTGTCGTGTCTCACTGGCTGCTACGCGGCGCGCGAGTCTTTCAGCCAGGTCGTCCGGGACTGCGCGCAGTGTGTCAGAGCGGTCCAGCCACTGGTGTTGAAGAATGCGGACAAATTTGTTCATGCCGTGTTGTGCCGTTACCAGCCGCCCGATGCGCCGCCGCCGCCAAAGTTGCCCCCGCCACCCGAACCAAAGCCGCCCCCACCCCCAAAGCCGCCGCCTCCACGAAATCCACCCCCGTTGCTTCCACCCCAAGAACCTCCGCGGCCACTGCGACCGGTTGCTGGAAGGTGCGGGACGAACTGCATGAAAAGCCCTGCCAGCATGCCCAGCATACCGGCGCCAACAGCGATCCAGAACACGGACGTGATGGCCCAGGCCAAACCGCCCGCGCCCACGCCGGTCAGCAGCACACCCAATTTGTTGCCGAAAATGCTTCGAAGCACCGACGAAATGATGGGTACGGCAAAGACCAGAAAAATAAGCAGATCCATCCATTCAAAATCACCGCCGCCCCCAGAGGTTGTGGCCTCTGGCAGCGGCAGTGCTTCGCCCCGGATGCGGGCCAGAATCTGATCTACGCCCGCGTGGATGCCGCCTGCGTAATCGCCTGCGCGAAACGCGGGCGTGACGGCCTGGTCCAGGATTCGGCGCGCCATAAGGTCGGGGATGGCGCCCTCGAGCGTCTTGGCTGTGGCAATGCGCAAACGCCGGTCGTCCCTGGCGATCACAAACAGCACGCCGTCGCCCACGTCCTTGCGCCCGATCTTCCAAGCATCACCGAGGCGCTGGGTGTAGTCGGCGATGTCTTCCGGTGTGGTCGTCGCCACCATCAACACCACCACCTGTGAGCCTCTTTCCGCTTCAAAGGCCGCGAGCTTGGCTTCAAGCGACGCCAGGCTGGCAGCATCCAGGGTGCCAGTCTGATCCATCACGCGGGCGCTGAGCTCGGGTAAGGGCTGCAGCCCTTGGGCCAGGGTGCCAAAAGACAGCAGCAACGCCAGCAAGCCCAGAATGAGCGAACGGATTGACAGCCGTCGAGCCAATCCTGGCAGGGCCGATCGGCCCAGGCATGGCTTGGCTGCCCAGGCGGCTTTCATGGCTTGTTGAAGTCCACGGTGGGTGGGGTCGAAATGGCGGCTTCGTTTTCAACCTGGAAGTTGGCTTTGGGCGCGTAGCTGAACACCATGGCGGTCAGGTTGGTCGGGAAGCTGCGGGTGAGCACGTTGTATTCCTGAATGGTCTGGATATAGCGGTTGCGTGCCACGGTGATGCGGTTTTCGGTGCCTTCCAGCTGAACGCGCAGATCGCTGAAGCCCTGGTTGGCCTTGAGGTTGGGGTACTGCTCGACCACCACCATCAGCCGGCTGAGCGCGCTGCTCACTTCCCCTTGTGCCGCCTGAAATTTCTGCATGGCGGCCGGATCGTTGACCATCTCGGGTGTCATTTGGATCGAGGTGGCTTTGGAGCGTGCCTCAATCACCTTGGTCAGCGTGTCCTGCTCAAAACTGGCCTCGCCTTTCACGGTGGCGACGATGTTGGGGATCAGGTCAGCCCGCCGCTGGTATTGGTTCAACACCTCAGACCAAGCCGACTTGCTTTGCTCGTCCAGCCGCTGAAAGTCGTTGTAGCCGCAGCCCGTGAGGCTGACGGCCAGCAGCAGGCCGCTGATCCAGTAAAAGAGACGGGTGACGGCTGTGGATGTGCGCATGGGGGAACCTCCGCTGGCCCGGTAGGCCGCTTGAAAAACAAATAGGTAGAAGTCAACAAAAAATACTATACCCGCCACCGCGCCGCCTGAACGAGCGAGGTGTGCAGCAGGTCGGGTGTGCAGGCGTCAAAATACAGGCATGCGCAAACCGAAACTGCCCCTGGGCACCCCTGACGACACCGAACACGCGTTTTACGACGCTTTGCAGCACGCCGATATTGAGCGCTTGATGGCCTGTTGGGTCGACGAGGATGACATCGTCTGCGTGCATCCTGGCGGCCCGCGGCTGGTAGGTCACGCGGCGGTGCGTGCCGCTTTTGAGGCCATGTTTGCCAATGGCAGCGTACAGGCATTCCCTGAAAAAGTGCGCAGGCTGGACGCTGGACCGTGCAGTGTGCACAGCGTGGTGGAGCGTGTAGCCGTGATGAGTGACGACGGTATGCAGCACGCCTGGGTGGTTGCAACCAATGTCTACGCCAAGACCGCACAGGGTTGGCGCATGGTGGCCCACCATGCCAGCCCGGGCACACGCACCGAGCCGGTTGAGGTGCTGACGGCCCAGCCCGTGCTGCATTGACGCGCCGGTTGTGCAAACCATAAGCGACCAAGCCCGGGCCGTTGAGGGTATGAACTATCAGGCGCCCTGGTGGTTGCCTGGTGGCAACCTGCAAACCCTGTGGGCAGCGCTTGCCAGCCGGCGCCATTTTGGTCCGGCGCCGGCGTGGCAGCGCAGCCGCTGGACCACGCCCGATGGCGACTTTATTGACGTGGACCAGGCCACACACGCCAGCGCGCCGCAAGCGCCCTTGCTGGTGCTGTTTCACGGGCTTGAAGGCTCGTCGGGCAGCCACTACGCCATGGCGTTCGCCGACTTTGCCGCCACCCAAGGCATTGCTTTTGCCGTGCCCCACTTTCGAGGCTGTTCGGGTGAGCTCAACCACGCACCACGGGCCTACCATTCAGGTGATTTCACCGAAATCGACTGGGTGCTGGCTCGCTTTGCACGTGAAAACCCTGGCCGCCCGCTGGTCGCCGTGGGGGTTTCGCTGGGAGGCAATGCCTTGCTGCGTTGGGCAGGCGAAGCTGGGGAGGCTGCGGGTGAGCGGGTTCGCGCCGTGGCCGCCGTCTGCTCACCGCTTGACTTGGCCGCAGGTGGCCATGCCATTGGCCGTGGATTCAACCGGCAGGTGTACACCCGCGTGTTTCTTTCCACCATGGTCCCCAAGGCCCTCAAAAAGCTGGAACAGCACCCCGGTCTGTTTGACCGAGAAGCCCTTCTGGCAGCGCGCGATCTCTACGAATTTGACAACCTGTTCACCGCGCCACTACATGGCTTTCGCAACACCGACGATTACTGGGCGCGTGCGTCTGCCAAGCCGGTGCTGCACCGCATACGCGTGCCCGCGCTGGCACTGAACGCCCTGAACGACCCCTTCGTTCCAGCGCCATCCTTGCCTTCCGCGCAACACGTCGGCCCCTGTGTGACGCTGTGGCAGCCAACCCAGGGCGGACATGTGGGCTTTCCCTGCTCGGCTGGGCCCCTGGGTGTTCCGGGGCATGTGCGCACCATGCCCGAATCGGTCGGGCGCTGGCTGCTCGCGCACACCTGAAAAGGAGATTCACATGGACGATATCGTCAAAGCCGCCATGGCCAAATGGCCTAACGTGCCGCATTGTTACGGTTGGCTCGGGCTCGACGCGCGGGGCCAATGGTTCATGCGGGATGACGCCACCCAGGCTGCAGGCCCCTTTGCCTGCGAACCCGGCGAACCTTGCAAATCAGCCAAAGGCTCCCTGCTTTTGCACGAAAAACTGATCGAATTCATACACCGCAACTACAGCCGCGATGCTGGCGGGTGCTGGTTCTTTCAAAATGGTCCACAGCGGGTCTACGTCGAGCTGGAAAACACGCCTTACATCTGGCGCCTTCAGCCCGGCGGCGCTGTACTGGCCCATACGGGTCAGCCGGCTGGACGCGTGAAAGCTTGCGCGGTCGATGAACTGGGGCGGCTGTACCTGCAAACCGAACTCGGTTGGGGTCTGGTGCATACCAGCGACATGGTGCAGGCCGCAGATGCGGTCGAAGCGGGAAGCTGGAGTCCGCAAGACATACAGTCGAAGGACCTGCCCTTGATGGGTGCCTTTGTCAGGAGCCCGCAGCGGATGGCCCAAAGCGCACAGACAGCCATTTGAGCAAAAAAAAGCCGGACGCTGTCCGGCTTTTTCGCAGCTGAGGTGAATTACTTCACCGAAGCCAGCATGTACTCAACAGATGCCTTGATATCAGCATCAGAAGCCGCGGAACCGCCTTTGGGTGGCATGGCTCCCTTGCCTTTGATCACGCTGGCCGTCAGGCCGTCAACGCCCAAAGCCAGACGAGGTGCCCAGGCGGCCTTGTCGCCAAACTTGGGTGCGCCCGCCACGCCGGCCACATGGCACACAGCGCAGGCTTGCTTGTAAAGCGCTTCACCAGCACCCGCGGAAACCGTGGCCGATGCAGGCACGGCTGCTGCAGCTGCAACAGGCGCTGCGGCTACAACGGCGGCAGGGGCTTCCACCGCAGGGGCAGGGGCAGCGGCGGCGGAAGCCGCTGGGGCTGCAGCTTCTGCCGCTGGCGCTGCGGGCTCGGCAAACTTGCCACCACCTGCGTTGGCCAAGTGCACCACAGCGCGACCTAATTCCACGTCGCTGAAAGCGCCGCCAGCTTGCGAACCCATGGCTCCCTTGCCCTGCAGCACCGAGGCCAGCAAAGCGTCGTAACCCGTTGCCACGCGGGCAGCCCATGCACCGGTATCGCCAAACTTGGGCGCGCCAGCCAGACCAGCGTCGTGACAGGCGGCACATTGCGCCTTGTAAACCGCGTCGCCAGCTTGCAGTGGACGGTTGGCGTCACGCAGTTCAACCGAGCCCACGCGCTGGATTCGCATGGCAGTAGCCAGCTCTGGGTCCACGGCGCCAGCGGCAGGCTTGTCGCCTGAGGTGACGACGTAAACCAAACCAATGATGATAAAAATGGGAGCCACAAAGGAGAAGAAAGACGTCCACAACAGCTGTGCGGGTGTCTTGATCGGGCCGGTGTGAGATTCGTGCGCGTGATCGCTCATGGTGTCCTCAAGGGGTGGCGGAACGGGGCCAAGATGGGAAATGGCAGGCCTGCACGGGTTGGGCAGACAGCCCGTGATTATAGCTAAGCGCCCCTTGCGCTGGCCTTGCTTGAGGAGGTAGCTGATAGAATCCGACCCTTGCACCGCACATCCACGAAAATTGGTGTTGGTGCATAAGGCCGATCTATATCGGTTCGAGAGGGTCCGTATCGACTATCGGTCCCAAAACAGCATGCGGCTGTAGCTCAGTGGATAGAGTATTGGCCTCCGAAGCCTATGGTCATCCGAGATGCAGCGCAGAATTTGAGTATTGGTCTTTTTACAGCATGCGGCTGTAGCTCAGTGGATAGAGTATTGGCCTCCGAAGCCAAGGGTCGTGGGTTCGATCCCCGCCAGCCGCACCAAAATCAATGACTTACGTGGGTTTTCCGTGGCCCATGCGACAGTCAAAAAATTTCCATCCGCCTCAGCTAGCTCAAAACTTGGGCCATGCACGGTATGGGGCCGATGGTCACAGTAGGTCTGACGTTTTTGCTGTGGCCCACCCATGGCCCACGCGTGGCCCACCGAACCTTTACTGAAACTTGTCGATGGTCTTTTTTGACCACAGGTCTGTGGCCCGACCCGCTTCTCGTCCGTGATCGAGAGCGACCAGCGAAAAAGCCTTGCCGTCCGGTATGGTTGACGAGAGCTGTATCGCAGAGCCAACAAAATCAATCTGGGCTAGCCGCTGTTGCTCCCGCCCGACAGCTATTGGCAGGGTGACAACCCTTTTGTAACGGTTAAAAGGACACAGCAGAAATCTAAACAGAAGTGAATAGCGATCGTTCAGGGTGCGGCAGTAAGAGCTGGATCGCAATTTCCAAGTCGTGTTGGCCGCAACAACCTGCCGATGAACGTCCCGGCTACCATGACGCCCATGGACCCGAAGACCTTGGCCTACTACACCGCAAACGCGACCGAGATAGCACGGCGGTACGAGTCCGTGGTCAGTCCGGTCGAACGGTACTTTGCCTTGGCATTCGCACCTGGCGCACGGGTGCTCGACGTGGGTTGCGGGTCAGGGCGGGATGCCACGCGTCTGCTGGGCAATGGCTACGACGCCTACGGCATTGAACCAGTAGAGGCTTTGCGCGATGCCGCGGTGGCAGCTCATCCGGAGCTGGCCGGACGTATCGGCGAAGGCGGTTTGCCCTGTACCGGGGATGCCTTCGGTGGGGAGTTTGACGGCATCCTGTGCAGTGCCGTTCTGATGCATGTGCCCGACACGGATCTGCTCGATGCAGCATTGGCCATCCGCCGGCTGCTCAAGCCGGGAGGTCGACTTCTTCTCTCGATTCCGGCGTCTCGAGGGGACTTGCTGTCGGGTGACCGGGATACGAACGGGCGGCTGTTTTCGCCCTACTCAGCCGACGAGATCTCCCTTCTGCTGGAGCGGCTGGGCTTCGCGCCCATCTCGCGCTGGGAGAGCGACGACGCACTGGGTCGATCCGGTACCAGCTGGACAACGCTGCTGCTGGAGCGACGCTCAGGCGCGCAGCAAAGACCGATCGATCAGATCGAAAGCATCCTCAACCGGGACCGTAAGGAAGCCACCTACAAGCTGGCCCTCATCCGTGCGTTGGCCGAGATCGCCACCCAGGAAGCGCGTTCCGCTGTTTGGTCGGGGGCCGGCACGGTCGGCGTCCCGATCCACCGTATCGCTGAGCGCTGGCTCCTCTACTACTGGCCCTTGCTGGCCCATCCAGACAAGATCCCGCAGTCCAGGGCGGAAGCCGCCGGCGGAAATCCAATCAAGTTTCGCAGCGCGCTCTCGATGCTGATGGAGCCCTTTGCACAGCAAGGTGCGTACTCGGGTTTGACGGCCTGGCATCTGGCCCGAACGTCGGATCAGCTGGACGCCACATCTCGCTCCCGACTTCAGGCTGCGCTCCGGTCCATTGCGGAGACCATTCGCTCCGGTCCGGTCACTTTCTCGGGCAGTGGCCTTGGAGCAGGTCCAGTGTTTGGGTACGACAAGAAATCCAAGCTGGTCCTCATGCCCACCGAGCTCTGGCGCGAATTCAGCCTACTAGGACACTGGATCGCCGACGCTGTCGTAGTGCGGTGGGCGGCACTCACCCAACAGATTGCTCGCCGGCAGGACATGGATGCGGGCGATGTCCTGCCGCTGCTCCTGGCTAAACCAGAGGCCACCCGATCAGTCCAGCTTGCTAGAACTGCTTACCTGGAAGCGGGCGTGTCGTCGTGCACTTGGTCGAAACGACCCCTCAAGAGCACGTTTGCGGTGGACCATGCCATTCCGTTCGCGCTCTGGGGCAATAACGACTTGTGGAACCTGGTTCCGGCAGATCCCCGGGTTAACCTGTCCAAGTCGGACAAGCTCCCGGCCACTGAGCTGCTGGAGGAAAGCAAGCCAAGGATCGTGGCCTCCTGGGACGTCCTGCGGGATCGACTGCCCGAAGCGTTTAATCGTCAGGCGCAAGCCCTCGCGGGAGAGTCGCTGACCAATACCGGTGCATGGCCTGAGAAGCTGTTTTCTCGGTTCCGCGAGGCCGTCGAGTTCACGGCCCTACAGCGGGGCGTAGAGCGGTGGTCGGCGAATGGAGCTGCGGTCGTATCCTTCGATGACGACATTGGATCGGCCTGATTCTGTAGCCACCTGTAGTGCGGGACAGTCTGGGTCGCCTTTAGGCTGGCAACAGCCGCTCAGCTTATTCAACTCAACGGCAGCTCACGGCGAAAGGAGTCATCGAATGCTCCGAAAGCCGATCAGCCGCTGCACTCTCATAAACCGGTCATTCAAGCGAACTTCAAGACCGGTGTCCCTCGGTCTCCTGCCAATCACTCGGCGCGCCCAATTGAGGAGTTGTGCCTGGCCCGTTGCTGCAATCTGGCGCCCTAGAGACGACCGCCGCTGGACAGCGAATTCGGGTATTGCCAAGTAAATTTACCCCAACACTCTAAATATCGTTAGAATGACGGCATGAAAAACCGCCAACTCAAGGATTTGTTGTACGAGCAGGTCGCCCGCATTGGCAAAGCGCTGGCCAGTCCCAAACGCCTGGAGTTGCTGGAGATGCTGGCGCAGGGCGAAAAGTCTGTGGAGGTGCTCGCGGCCGAACTGTCGATCGACATCAAACTTGCCAGCGCCCACCTCAAGGCGCTGCGCGACGCTCGACTGGTGGCCAGCCGTCGTGAGGGCAAGTTCGTCCATTACCGGCTCACTGGCCCCGATGTGGCCGGGCTGGGCGTGAAGCTGCGTGAGGTGGCTGAAGAGCACCTGCTGGAGTTGCGCATGGCGCTGGACCAGATGGCGGCGCATCCGAACCAGCTCGCGCCAGTGGACCGCGAGGCCTTGATGGCACAAGCCCGGCGCGGCGAAGTGGTGGTGATCGATGTGCGCCCTTCTGACGAATACGCCGTGGCCCACCTGCCGTTCGCGCGGTCCATGCCGCTGGCCGAAGTGGAACAACGCCTGGCCACTTTGCCGCGCGACAAGGAGATCGTGGCGTATTGCCGCGGGCCGTTCTGCCTGCTGTCCGACGAAGCCGTGGCCTTGCTGCAAGCGCGCGGATTTCGCGCGCGCAAGGTATCTGACGGCGTGAGCGAGTGGCAGGCCGCTGGTCTGCCGTTGGAGCGCGAGGCCGACTGAACATGAACCAGGAGATCCCGATGAGCTCAGTGCTATTCATCCTCAACGACGCGCCCTATGGCAACGAGCGAGCGTACAACGGCCTGCGACTGGCGGGTGCCATGACGGCCAAGACCGGTGTGCAGGTGCGCGTGTTCCTGATGGCCGACGCTGTGGGCTGCGCCAAGGCCGGCCAGAAAGTGCCTGAGGGCTACTACAACGTCCAGCTCATGCTGGGCAAGGTGCTGCGCAAGGGCGAGGTTGCGCTGTGCGGCACCTGCATGGATGCGCGCGGCCTGAACGAAGCCGATATGGTTGAAGGCGCCCAGCGCTCCACGCTGACCCAGCTTGCCGACTGGACTTCCGAGGCCGACAAGGTCCTGGTCTTCTGAACACCTCGAAAGTTCTCCATGTTTCCTGGTCGCCGCAACGTCCTTCTGCTGGCAGGGAGTCAGGCCCTGATGCTCTCTGCCATCGTGCTGTCGATGACCCTGGCCGCCATTCTGGGCAGCTTGCTGGCACCCGACAAAAGCCTTGCCACGCTGCCGGTTGCGGCAATGGTTATTGGTACAGCCTTGGCCTCACTTCCAGCAGCCATGCTCATGCGGCGCCTGGGTCGCCGGGTCGGTTTTCTGATGGGCGCTGGCTTGGGGGTGGCTGGGAGCGCCGTGGCCGGATATGGTCTCTGGCAGGATTCTTTCGCACTGTTTGTGCTGGGCCACCTGCTGCTGGGCAGCTACCAGGGTTTTGCCAACTACTACCGCTTTGCTGCCGCTGAAGCAGTGGACGCAGCGCACACGACACGTGCCATCTCCTGGGTAGTCGCGGGTGGGATTGTGGCTGCCTTTCTTGGGCCGCAGCTGGGTGAATGGGGTCGGGACTGGATCGTTTCCGGGCCCTTTGTAGGCTCATACCTGGCGCAAGCAGTGCTCAGTGTGCTGGCGCTGGGTCTGCTGTCTCAGGTTCGGCTCAAGCCAGTGGCGGTAGCGACCGCCGGCGCGGCCCGTTCCGTTCGGGAACTGCTGTCGCAGCCCTTGCTGCTCACATCCGTCTTTGGCGCGGCAGTTGGCTACTCCGTGATGATCATGGTGATGACGGCCACCCCGTTGGCCATGCTGGGCTGTGGTTTGCCCGGGGAGAGTGTGACGCCGGTGATTCAATGGCACGTGGTGGGCATGTTCGCGCCATCATTTTTCACAGGCCACCTTGTCAAGCGCTATGGCGCCCCCCGCATCATGCAGGTGGGCTTCGTGCTGCTGCTCGGGCACGTGGCCGTTGCGCTTTCTGGGCTGGAGTTCCTGCACTTTGCGTCGGCGTTGGTGCTGCTCGGCGTGGGCTGGAACTTCGCGTTCGTGGGTGGCACCGCTCTGCTGACGCAGACCTACCGCCCGGCTGAACAGCTGAAGGTGCAGGCAATCAACGAGTTTCTGGTGTTCGGACTGGTGGCTGCTTCCACTTTGTCCGCAGGCTGGTTGTACGACCGCTACGGCTGGGCCACCCTGAACCTGGCCGTGGTGCCGTTTCTGCTGCTGGCCCTGCTGGCGTCTGTGGGCACCGAACTGAAGACCGCCAGTCTGCGGAGGGCCATATGACTTTTGAGCAGTTTGTGCTTGCCCACGAACCCCTGATTCGCATGGGCTTTTTCTTCGGCGTGTTCGCCCTGGTCGCCCTGTGGGAGTTGGCGTCGCCGCGCCGCGTGCTGAAACTCAGCCGCAAGCAACGCTGGACCGCCAACCTCGGCATCGTGCTGCTCAACACGGTGGTTGTGCGCCTACTCTTTCCCATGGCGGCGGTCGGCATGGCCGCAATGGGCGTGGAAAAAGGCTGGGGCTTGCTGAACAACTTTGCTGTTCCGTTCTGGCTCGCAGTGCCGCTGGCTGTGGTGGCGATGGATTTCGTGATCTGGCTGCAGCACGTGATGGTGCACGCGGTGCCCGCACTCTGGCGGTTGCACCGTGTGCACCACGCCGACCTCGACTACGACCTGACCACCGGCGCACGCTTCCACCCCATTGAGATCGTGCTGTCCATGGGCATCAAGTTCGCCACCATCACGCTATTGGGCGCGCCGGTGCTGGCGGTGGTGATCTTTGAGGTGTTGCTCAGCGCCTGCGCCATGTTCAACCACGGCAACATCCGCCTGCCTGCCGCGCTTGACCGTGTGTTGCGGTGGTTCCTCGTCACGCCCGACATGCACCGCTTGCACCACTCGGTCGAAGACGACGAGAGCAATTCCAACTTCGGCTTCAACCTTACCTGGTGGGACCGACTGTTCGGAACATACCGAGAGCAACCGCGCGCTGGCCAGCTCGGCATGACCATCGGTATTCACGGGCACACCGACCCGCACGAGGTGGCGCGGCTGCCCGGCATGTTGGTTCTGCCATTCAAGGGCCAGATCACCGACTACGCGATCAACCGGCGCAACTGGTCGGCACCCTCCACAGACGCCCAGGGGTGAATGTGAATACCTCAACGTCCTCGCCCAACATGAACCTTGGCAGCACAACACCGTCCATCCGCCTGCCGTTGACCGGTCTGTTGCTCGGGCTGGTGTCACTCGGCGCCGTGCTGGTGGCAGGCATTGGCTACCGCCAGGGCTGGTGGCATTTTCAAAAAGGTCTGCAGATCGCGGAATGGGCGGTCTACGCCGCTGCGCTGGGCCTGGTGATATCGCTGGTGGGGCTGGCCCGTCTGCGTCGCCAGCGGCAGGCCGTTGTGACCGGTCTCCTTGGCGTGCTGCTGGCGCTGCCGGTTCTGGGCATGGCGCTGCATTGGGAATACGCGACGCGCGCCTACCCGCCCATCAACGACATCAGCACCGACACAGTTGACCCGCCCGAGTTCTGGGACATGCCCAACCCCATGGCCTACCCCGGCGAAGCGGTGGCGCAGCAGCAGCGCGTTGGATACCCGGATCTGGCCCCACTGACCCTGCCACAGGCGCCCGCTGAGGTCTTTGAAAAGGCCTTGCAACTGGTGCAGGCACGTGGCTGGAGCGTGGTCGCCAGCGACGCCGAGGAGGGGCGCATTGAAGCGGTGGCCACCAGCCGCCTGTTCGGGTTTGCCGACGAGGTGAGTATCCGCATCGTTCCGGAACGCAGCGGTTCGCGCGTCGACATGCGATCGCGCTCCCGTCTGGGAAAGATCGATCGCGGCACCAATGCGAGGCGCATTCGCGCCTGGCTGGCCGATCTGGCGAACGCGTTCGGACCCCGTTGAACGGGCTAGCACAGTGGAAACCCTTGAGCGATTGTTGCCTTGCCCCGGCCACAATATCCGTTATTGCTGATATCCGAATTAACACCGTAGGAAACACCTTGAAAATCCGCACCCTGGCCTTGGCCGCCCTGACCGCCAGCACCTTGCTGCTCACCCCATCAGTCCACGCAGACAACAAGGCCATCGCCGTCGACGAAATGGGGGCTTACCTCGAGTTTGTCGAATATGGCGGCGGCGTGATCTTTGCCGAGCAAATCCCTGCCGACGAGTGGAAAAAGATGATCGTCATCGACGCGCGCGACGCTGGCCAGTTCGCAAAGGGGCACATCCCCGGCGCCATCAACATGGACTGGCGTCAGGTGCTGTCCAAGCGCAATGAGATTCCGAAGGACAAGCCTGTGCTCATCTATTGCAACACCGGTTCGCTCTCTGCCCAAGCCGGTTTTGCGATGCGTGTGGCCGGTTGGGAGAACCTGCGCATCCTGCAAGGCGGCATGGAAGAGTGGAAAGCCAAGGGCGGTTTTGATGCGGCGGCGAAAGCCACCGCACCTGCCAAGCATTGAGCAGTTCACCGAGGATGTCGTGACTGTCGAACATTAAAGGGATTGATGTCCTGAAGTGGAGGTCATCAGGCGTCAGCTTCAATCCCTAAAGACGACTCTCGCCATCAGTTTGGATACGTGGTGCGATAAACAACTGCATCGAAAACTGGAAGATCAGCCATAGACGGCAACATAGCGCGCAGTTGAGCTCACCATCCGGGGCAGGCTTTTCAGCATGGGTTCAGAGGACGCATGTCGGCCATGAGCCTTCGGTGGTCAAAGGAGAAAACAGCCGCTCAACGTCATAAACGACACGAGGCGGCATTGCGCCTCAAGGGGCAATTTCACCAACACGCTTCGCAGCTCAATGCCGCTGGGTGTCCGAGTGGAATGATGTTAGGCGCCCTTGAACCTGATCTCGGGGACGACTCATTAGGACGCTCAGTTAAGGGCGAACGTAAGACCAGCCTTCGCCTTGGCGCTTCATCATTTGCACGACTCCAGAAGGTGCATAGTTGATAGAAGGGTTCATGTCGGCCTTGGTTAGTTTTACGGCCTTCATTGTGTTTTCGCATGCCACGACTGTCACGCCCGCTTTGGTGGCTTCGGTCACGCGGTCTGCGGTGGTGGAGTCGGCTTTCAACATGCCGATGCCAGGACCATAGGCGACGATTTCTACTTCCGCTTTGTCAGCACCGAGCTCCTGCCGGACGTTTCTGGCGTTGTTCAACGCGAGATTCCATTTGCCTGGGTCGTTGTCGCTGACTTGGATGACAACCTTCGTGGTCGCGACCGCTGACTGTGCGGAAGCTCCCAGGCTGAAGGGAAGGGCTAAGGCCAGGATCGCGGCCTGCAAAAACGTATTGCGTTTCATGTTGTGTCTCCGGTGGGTTTTTAGGATTTGCTCACGAGACCAATTTGAAAAGGTTTGCCGAGCGCGCGCCGAATAGAGAATCGCCGCATCAGCATATTGCGATGTCTATGGCGAGTGACGCAGAGGGTATTCCCTATGGCCTGCCTAGAGGGCTCAACAGGTTTGTATTACCGGCCCACCAATCTGCTGCGACAGTTCAAGCGCCCATCTACAAGCTGGTCTCGGCCCCCTCCCTCGCCGCGCGTTTGCATCCCTCCTACTGCAGGCAGTTCCGGAAGGTGAGGTGCATGCCGATGGGCCCTTCATTCGCACGAGCATGGCTGCGAGCGCACTTCGAGGACGAGAGGAACTATGCAAAGCGGTGATCGCGTCGTCGCGTTGACGTTCGCTCGCGGATCGAGTCGACGGGTTCGGGATCTACGCATAGTTGAGTCCTATGCATAGGGGTCGCTATGCAAAGCTTTCCATAGCGACCTATTGCGGTCGCCCAACAAATCGAAAGGCGGTTTTTCATTGAGTGAGGACTTCAAGGCAACTTTGCCGCCGCACCCGAACCCCAAGCAAAGGCGAGGTGCCGAGATCCCTTGCACTGAGTTGAACTGGAGAAGTCACAGAACAAGTCAATTCCCCTGCGCCAGCTTCAACGACCCAAGTTGGGCCAGTGCGGGTGGTGGTCGTCGATCACAAAGGGGTGCGAATGGCGCGTACCTTGCCCAATGGCTCCCACGACATGGGCATGTCCGTCAGGCAGATCAGCATGTTCGTGCTCAATCGAATCAGGGTCCTGAAGCGGCCAGACCAGTGTGGCCACCCAGACGGCCAATGCCGCAGCACTGCCCAAAACAGCAAAGGTCACGGGCATGCCAAAACGGGCACCCAACCATCCGGCCAAGGGATAGAGCAACAACCAGCACGCATGCGACAGCGCAAACTGAGCGGCAAACAGCGCAGGACGATCTTCTGGATTTGAAGACCGCCGCAACAAGCGCCCGGAGGGCGTCTGCGCGGTCGAATATCCCAAACCGAGCGCAAACCACAAGGCCATGAGCGAGGCATGCCCGACCACCAAGGTGCCCGCGAACATGCCCACGACCATGAACGCTATACCTGTCAGCATCACGCGCCGATCGGACAGTTTCTCCAGAAGACTGGGCAAGGCCAGCGCCGCCACCATGGACCCGGCTCCAAAGCCGGCCAACGCCAGGGCCACTGCGCTCTGGGTCAAACCGAATTTGCCTTGCACGATGACCACCGTGTTGACAAAAACCATGGAGCCTGCTGCTGCAACCGCCGCATTCACCGCCAACAGCCCGCGCAGCCGAGGTGTGGCCAGGTAAATTCGCAGGCCTCGCGTGGTTCGGTCGTAAATGCTGCGGCGCTTTGGAGTTGGATGCGCGGGCAAAACCACCGACACCACCAACGCGGCAGAAGCCAAGAACCCCACCACCGTGCCCGCAAACAGGTCGTGAAAGCCGATCACCGTCAGCAATGCGGCAGCCAGCATCGGACTGACAAGGCTCTCCATGTCGTACGCAAGGCGTGAGAGCGACAAGGCCTTTGTGTAATAAACCTCTTCTGGAAGGACATCGGGGATGGTGGCCTGGAAGGTGGGTGTGAAAGCGGCCGACGCGGCTTGCAACACAAAAATCAACACGTAGATTTCCCAGATCTGGGAAACAAATGGCAGCAGCAGGGCAACAGCCGCCCGGACCAGGTCCAGCGTCACCAGCATGGTGCGTCTGGGCAGGTGTTCGGCAAAGGCCGCAGCGACCGGTGCCACGCCCACGTAGGCGATCATCTTGATGGCCAATGCCGTTCCGAGGACCATCCCTGCGTTCTCGCCCGCCAAATCAAAGGCCAATAGCCCCAGTGCCACGGTCGCCAGACCGGTCCCGATCAACGCAATCACCTGAGCGGCGAACAAGTGCCGGTAGGTGCGGTTGGAAAGAATGGCCAGCATGTTTTTTGTCAGCGAATCGGCGGCCGGTATGCAAGAGCCGACAACTCAGAGGTACCGAGTGATTTCCTTGAACTCTTCCATGGAGTGCTGGTGCACTCCAGCAAGTGGTCCCACGAGATGCTCAAGGCAGTGGTCCAGATGGTCCTGGATCAGCGCCTTCTTGGCTTGCTGCACAGCCTTCTCCACCGCCTGCAACTGCTGAGCGATATCCAGACAGGGGCGGCCCTCTACCAACATCGCTATCGTGCTGTTCAGATGCCCATTCGCCCTCTTTAGGCGCTTGATGACGGCGGGGTGTGAAGCGTGAGTGTGTGGAAGTGTCATGGACATCATTATCCCCCCCAAGGGGATACTATAATTGCCTGCCTCACCCAAGAAACCCCATGACTCTTCGCTCCCACCCCCCAACACGGCCTACTTTGGCAGCATTGGGTATGCGGTGGCTGGTGCTCATGGTGATCATGTTCGGGACGGTCGTCTCATCGATTGGACTCACCAGCTCCCACGGTCTGGCCGCTATTGTTGAATCGCACCAATCTGCGCTGACCGCTCCTGAAGATCCTCACGGCCATGAACATGCAGATCAAGGGGTTGAGGTTTCGGAGACAGATGAGCGTGCAAGTGCAGAGCACCCTCACCACGCGATGGATCATTCGCACGACATAGCCCACCATCTGCCCCTTGCCTGGGGCAATGCATCGCCGCAACTTCCCCGCTGGGAAATCATGGTGCGGCCCTGGATTGAACTGGGGCAAGCCTACCGGCTGGATCGCCCACCGATGGGCTAAGGCGCTTCTCCTCACCGCCTTTGCGCTGCGCCTCGCAGCGCGACCATTTCTTTCAGACCATCGGAGTCTTTTTTATGAACAGCCTTGTTCACGACAGGCTGCCCCATTCGCCATGGGCGATCGGGCACCCCCGTCTTTTTTTGCTTTTTGCTTTCTTCATCTGCTTGCTGCTTAGCAGTGCAGAAGCCTTTGCCCACGCCGTGACAGCGGGCGACAAGGGCTATATCCAGGAAATCTCGGGTGTCAACCTGCTGCCCTTTATGTACCTGGGGGCTAAACACATGATGACGGGCTACGACCACATCCTGTTCCTGTTTGGCGTGATCTTTTTCCTGTACAGGCTGCAACACATTGCGATCTATGTGAGCCTATTTGCGATCGGTCACTCCACCACCATGATCCTGGGCGTGTATTTCAACGTCGGGATCAACAGCTACCTGATCGACGCGATCATCGGGCTTTCCGTCGTCTACAAGGCGCTGGACAACCTTGGCGCTTTCCAACGGTGGCTGGGTTTTCAACCCAACACCAAAGTGGCGACCTTGGTCTTTGGCCTGTTTCACGGCTTCGGATTGGCGACCAAGATCCTGGAGTACGAGATCTCCGCCGACGGCCTCGTGCCCAACCTGCTCGCGTTCAACGTGGGCGTGGAAATCGGGCAGCTGCTCGCATTGGCGGTCATCTTGATCGGCATGAGCTACTGGCGCCGCACACCCAGCTTCATCAAACACGCCTACACAGCCAACGTCGCCATGATGAGCGCGGGTTTCATTTTGGTGGGCATGCAGCTCACCGGCTATTTTGTGTCTTGAACACCCAAGGAATTTTCAACATGTACAACAGCGATACCCCTTCACAAGCCGAGCTGCCATCTTCCAAACAGCTTCTGCGATCCACCCTCCTTGCTGCCGTGTCCGCCGTGGTTCTTCTGGTCGCCGTCGTGCTGCCAGCCGAGTACGGCGTCGATCCCACCGGCATCGGCCGCGTCCTGCGCATGACAGAGATGGGCGAGGTCAAGCAACAACTGGCGGCAGAAGCCGCAGCGGATGCAGCAGGCGCACCAGCTGCAGACTCAACTGCAACCGAGGCATCAGTAATCGCCAACGCCAATGCGGCGCAACCAGCAACGAAGCCTGCACCAGCAAACACCGCGAGTGCTCCTGTCCAACCAGCGGCACCCAAGGAGGTGTGGCGGGACGAAATCCCCTTTACCTTGACGCCTGGTGAAGGAACGGAAATCAAGATGAAGATGGTTGCAGGCGCCAAAGCTCAATACGCTTGGGTAGTCAAAGGTGGCGAAGTCAACTTCGACACACATGGCGATGCGCCAGGCAAGTCCATCAGCTATGAAAAGGGCAGAGGCGTAGCTTCTGATGAAGGCGTTCTGGAGGCGGCATTCACAGGCAACCATGGCTGGTTCTGGCGCAACCGGGGTCAGTCGGATGTGCAACTGGTTCTTCGCACCCGTGGCGACTACAGCGAAATCAAAAAATGACGCAAAAAGTGGCGCAGATCGCTGCGCCACTTCGCTGTCCATAGTCCGAAAGACCGGTTTTTTCCAAAGATCATGAGTGGCTCCTCGTAGCCGAAAACGCTGGTACTGACCGACTTCACGCGGCTCCCATTGAAATCGGTCGCCCCGGCATCGCAGCAGAGGCGACCGCTGATGTCCCCTTCAGATTTCCGTTTGCTCGGAGATTTCGAGGGCGTCATCAACCTCGATGCCCAGGTATTTCACGGTCGACTCAAGCTTGGAGTGACCGAGCAGCAACTGCACAGCACGCAGGTTCTTGGTGCGCCGATAGATCAGTGTCGCCTTGGTCCTTCGCATGGAATGCGTCCCATATTCGGCAGGGTCCAGTCCCAGATCCTCTACCCAGTGGCCAAGAATACGGGCGTACTGCCGGGTCCCCAGGTGGGGTGAATCGTGGAGCCGGCTGGGGAAGATGAAGTCATCCGACTTCAGCGCAGCCTGCTTGATCCATGCCTGCAAAGCGTCTCGGGTAGCGGCCGTGATCTCGAACTGAACTGGGCGCTTGGTCTTGTGCTGCATGACGATGGCGCGTGTGGCCAGCTGCTCGCCATGACAGACGTCGCGGACTTTGAGCGCGACGAGGTCGCACCCTCGCAGTTTGCTGTCGATACCGAGGTTGAAAAGTGCGAGCTCGCGGACCCGCCCTTCCATCTGCAGGCGCACGCGCAACGCCCAGATGTCTTTCAGTTTGAAGGGTGCCTTTTGTCCAACGATCTTTCCCTTGTTCCAAGGCTCGTGATGGACGGTATTGCCGGTGGTTTCCATGATGGTCTCCCATCGAGTTGAGGGACACACAGCATGCGCCGGCGGGGCGAAAGGTCGTTGCTTTAAATCAAATGTCTGGACGATGCAGGTGGCTGGGCGGTTGGACCGTTTTTGAGCGGCTCAGGCGATTCGCGCTCTCGGCCAAACCCAGTCGGTGGGTCAACATCCCGATGGCGGTCAATCGTGATGGGTCATTTACCTTCTCTGTGAGGAATCCCGATAAAGCGAGGCACCTGCTTTGCGTAATCTTCATACTGCTGTCCGAAATGGCGTTCAAGCCATGGCTCCTCCAGAAATGGTGCCAGTAGGTAAAGGAGTGCCCAGATGGTGACCAATGGATAGACGGAAAGCGAGTGCGTGACCAGTGCAAGTCCAACTAGGCCGCAGATGGTGACGACGTAAATGGGGTTCCTGCTCCAGCCATACCAACCCGTTGTCTTAAGTGTGCCTGCTTCACCATGAGCATCGCGCCAACCCAGTTTCCTGGTGATGTAAAAGGCAAGGCCGAATCCAGAAACCAGAAGCACCCATCCGATGGCGAAAACGGGCGTTGGCAACGCTCCTGCGCTGCGATAGTCGATGACGCTCAAGATGCAGGTACCCAATACAAGCGCCCGGAAGGGCCACCAGAAAGCGTGATACTTCCACGTCCCCAGCTCATCTGGCGGCCAGATGCGGAGGTTTGTCCATCGCAGCGAAGAGGCTGACAACACCAAAAGACCGCCGCCACAGAAGAATGAAAAGATGAAAACTGCTGTAGTCACTTGGTAGGCCTGGCTCAACGCCCAAAATAGCCGTAAATGCACGGCGAAACGAACCTGCTCCATCAATGGTTCATCGAATACCCTTGGATGTGCTGGCAGCCCAATGTGCACCACCTCTCTACCGTCCCAATCGTATATCGATGCGCTGGCCCGCCCACAAAAAACCTCTTGGTACGTCCATCCGGTACGGGCAGAACTGAAAAGCGAACGCCTGCCTTCCCGTTATGCGATGGACCGCAACGGGTCGCTCGATGTGAAACAAAGCGTGCTCTCTCACAATGAGCCATTCAAATTGACCTTGCGGCACCCTTCCACTTCCAATCAAAGCCAAAGTTGACAACTCGGCTCTGAAGGGAGAGTAGCCGCACAAACGTAGGGAGTGGCTGCATTCAGAGCTTCACATGGCAAAGGGGCAATACCGTTCGCGGCTCCAATGTACTCAGACCGGTCCGTCGAAAAACAGTTGCCAGCGTCTTTGTTCTTGAACCCAATATTGGCGACGATCGACACTTCGGGATTGCCTTGGTGAAGTTGCTGTGTAGTTGACGATCGCCACCTCAGCTTGACGTGACCAGCGGAAAACTGAAACATTGCGCCATTGGGCTTGTGGGTCGGGCTCAGGGATGGTGCGCCTAGCGTCGACTTTGGATGACACATTGTGAAACGAACTGCTTTCGCGCCCATTGAAGTCTGCCGTTTGCAGCGCTTGCAACACCTGGTTATCACCGCGGGCGTAGGCCGTCTGCCATTGGGTGCACAAGGCCTGGAAGCTGCGCTGCTCAGCAGCCAGTTCAGCGGGTCGAACCCAGTTCACTTCGTCAGCAATGATGACCGGAGTGCGCCGGGTTTGCAGCACATCCATGAGGTAGGTCATGTCGTCATTGGCCAGCGCGACACAACCTTCGGTCGCATAGGGGCTGCGGTTATAGGCGACACGCGGTACGCCATGCAGCCAGATGCCGCTCCCGGTGCGCCCCAGGCGGCGGTCGTGCTCGTTGGGGTAGTTCAGCGGCAGTGCGCCGACGCCGTAAAGCTCATCAACTTGCTGATCATCCAGTCGGCTGGTGATGTGGTACACGCCCAGAGGGGTGCGCAAATCGCCTTCTAGTTGTTTGCCAAACCCGGCACGGCCTATGGAGGCATAGCTGCTGCGGATCAATTGCAGTCCGCCAGCCTGTTGCTCGAACACAAAAACCCTTGAGTGGCTGGCGTCCACCACCACCACATGCCGCACATTGCCGGCCAGCTCCAGCACCTGTTCCGGTACGGTTCCGGGTGGCGGCATCTCCTTGAGCGCGGCGAGTCGGCGATTCGCCTCCGCTCGGAGATTCTGCAGTTGTTCTCGAACCGCCGGAGGTCCATCTTTCACCGGAGCAAGGCCGGGCAAGGCGCCACTTTGTGCGATCAGCAGATCCCCGTAGACGAGTTGCCCCAACTGAAAGTCCGGCACATCCCGCACCAGCGCTTCGGCCAATGGCAGCGCATTTTTGTTGCCCGCTGCGATCGTCCGGTAAATTTCAATCAGACGCCCTTCTGGCGAGGAGCGCAACGAACCGGTCACCAAGGCCGGGATGCCCCTTGTTCTCGAGGTTGATTGGCTGCTTGCCTGTCCCAACGGTAAAACAAAAGTCCCGGCTGCCAACGCTGCATGCGAGAGTAGCGCCCGCCGGGTGGTGGAAGTATCAGGTGCCATATTCATGAAATACGGGTTGGCCCAAGTCATTGCGCACTGGCGAGAGCGACCGAGGTCGCCAGTTCAAACTGTTCGCGCATGAATTTGGCCGTTTGTTGAAAGCCGGGCTGACTGAAGGCTGCGGGGGTCGAGTTCGAAGTCTTGCTGGTGATCTGCGACGGGTTGGTCCGAACGCCCTTGACGAGGTATTCAAAGTGCAGATTCGGACCAGTCGCTGTTCCGGTCGAGCCGACCGCTCCGATGGTCTGGCCCTGCTGCACGCGCTGCCCTGCCTTGACCGAAATGCGCTCCATGTGGGCATACGCGGTGGAATTCTTGTCGGGATGGCGAACCACCACATAGTTGCCATAGCCCTCTTGCCGGCCAGCAAAGCTCACAACGCCTTCGGCCACCGTGCGAATCGGGGTTCCGGCCGGGGCGCCGTAGTCCGTACCCTTGTGCGCTTTTTGCCCCCCATAGACCGGGTGGATGCGAGGTCCGTATGAACTGGTGACCCTCGAGAAGGCCAAGGGCGAAGCCAGGTAGGTGCGTTGCTGACTCGAACCATCGAGGCTGACGAATTCGCCAGCCGTTCCCGGTGCCTGGAACCACATGGCTTGGTGCGTCTGTTGCCCGTTTTGGATTTCGGCGCCCAGCAGTTGTCCCGTGAACAGGATTTCACCATCCAGCTCGAATGCTTCATAAATCAGGCTGAAACGCGCACCACGCTGAAGACTGCGCTGGAAGTCGAGGTCGCCAGAAAAGGCCTCGATCGTTTGCGCGGCCACAGCATCTGGCACACCAGCCTGGTCGGTGCCAGCGTAGAACGAGGAACGGATGGAGAGCGATGCCAGCTTGACCAGTCGCCTGGGGGTGGGCTGTTCGAGTCGGGAAGCGTATACGCCGTCCCCTGCCTCCACCACCAGCCGGTTGACCCGCTGGCTGCTGGCATCCACCGAACGAACCGACAGAGATTTAAGGCGCCCTTGCGGTGTTCTAGTTGTAGTTTCCCAAGAGGTTGTTCACCCGAGGTGAAGGAAGATGGAGGTTCTGACATCTCCCAACTTTCTTCAGGATTCCTCGAATGAACACCCACAAGAATGCCTCATTGACGCCCAAAGGTCGAGCCCATTTGATGAAAGAAATCCAGCGCCTGGGTCTCAAGCGCGCCGCTGCGGCAGCTGGCTTGAGCGCTGGCACAGCTCGCAAATGGCTTCGCCGCTTTGGCCAGCAAGGCGCTACCGGTTTGATCGATCGGAGCTCTCGCCCTCATTCTTCGCCCCAATGCGCCTGCGCGCACAAGATTGAACGCGCGCTGGGTTTGCGAAAAAACCAACGTTTGACCTTTGATCGCATCGCCGAGCGCCTGGGCCTCTCACGCAGCGTTGTGGCACGCGCCTGCAAGGCCGCTGGCATGGGCAAGCTACCTCCCGTTGAAGGCACGCCACCCGTGGTGCGCTATGAGAAGGCCAGACCTGGGCAACTGCTGCACCTGGACATGAAGAAGCTCCCTCGCTTTCAACAACCCGGACACCGGGTCACAGCAGACCGCACGAAGAAGACGCGGCACGCAGGCTACGAGGTATTGCATGTGGCCATTGATGACCACTCCCGTGTGGGCATGTGCCAGATGTTGCCCAATGAGAAGGCTCACAGCGCATGCGCGCATTTGCTGGCAGCGCTGCGCTATTACAGGGCGCTGGGCGTTCGCATAGAAGCCGTGATGACGGACAACGGATCGGCCTACCGATCCAAACGATTTGCCAAGCTGCTGCGTCGTTTGAAGATCAAGCACCAGCGCACCCGGCCGTACACCCCTCGTACCAACGGCAAGGCCGAGCGGTTCATTCAAACGCTGCTGCGTGAATGGGCCTACGCCTATGTCTATCCCGACTCTGATGTGCGCGCCAGCGAACTCGCGCCCTGGATGCTCCACTACAACTTCAGCCGCCCACATGCGGCAACTGAACATCGCCCTCCCGCTTCTCGCCTTGGCTTCGCGGGGAACAACGTCGTGAGAAACTACATCTAGTGACAGACACCAGGTTGCCGGACGCGCCCGTGAGCAATGAACGTGATGTGGCGTCGCGGGCAAGAAAGGATTGCGCATCGCGATCTTCGACCCCCAGGCGCTTGAGCAAGGTCTGGAGGGTCTCATCGCGGCGAGTGAGCTGAGATTGGTGGATCGAGAAATCAGGGTTCTCCTCCATCAGATCCGGGAGGGCAAGTGACGAACCAAGGGGTTCCACCACCTGCCGAATCGGCCCCTGGGTCACATCGGGCAACGCCGGTGAGACACCAAAGGCCACGACGCCGGTGCCCAGCATCAGCGCACCCAAAACCGCCAGTGCGGGCCGCCGTGGGATGTGGATACGAGCTGTCAGAGAGAGCAATTTAACTGGATGCATGTAGGGGAAGGCCGGTGGCTGGAGCGTGGTTTGAATCGCCTCAGACGGCGGACAGAAGAATCTGGATGTCCGACGCGATCGTGGCGGCATCGGTTCCGTAGGGTGAGAACAATCGGACCCGTCCGGTGGTGTCGAAGATGTACTTACCCGCCGAATGGTCCACGGTGTAGGTGGACGGCGCCGATCCGGGAACCTTCTTAAAGTAGATCTTGAAATCCGCAGCGACGCGCTCGAGTTCTGCGGGCTCGGGCCGCAAGGCGATGAAAGCCGGGTCGAAGCTCGCCAGGTATTCCTTGAGCAGCGGTTGAGTGTCACGCTCGGGGTCCACGGTGATGAAGATCACCTGCAAACGGTCACCCTGCTCACCCAACAGGCGTTTGACCTCTGCCAGGGTTGTCATGGAGGTGGGGCAGACGTCCGGGCACTGGGTGAACCCGAAAAAGACCACCACGACTTTGCCTTTGAAGTCCGCCAAGGTCCGCAGGTTTCCGTATTGATCCTGGAGCCTGAAATCCCTTGCAAAGGCGGCACCTGTGACGTCGGTGCTTTTGAAAGACGGGACCTCGGGGGAGCAAGCCACCAGCACAGGGACACCGACCGCACCGGCCAACACCGCTTGCACAAACCGCCGACGATCAGTCAGAAGTTGACTTGGGTTGGTTGAAAACCGCAGGCCCATGTCACTTCCTCGCTTTGGCCACTTCTTCGGCCACGAGCGCCAGTAGCTGTTGATCGCCAAACGACGGCAGTCCACGACCGTTGACGAAAAATGTCGGTGTCTTGGTCACTTCCAACGCCGTCAGGTCTTCGATGTCTTGCTTCAGCACCGCATCGATGGCGGGGGTCTGCGCGTCGGCCTGAGCCTTGGCAATGTCCAGACCGGCCTCTTGCGCTGCACGGTACGCCAAATCGAGATTGGGTTTACCGTGATCGGCCCATTGAGGCTGGGCGGCCAATACCATTTCCAACACGGGCAGGTACTTGTCCTGCAGCTTGGCCGCCTCCAGCAGCTTGACCACCTGATCAGAACCCCCGTGGAAAGGGGCGTACCGGATCACCAGGCGCACATCGTTCGGGTACTGTTTCAAGATGTCCTTGACGATCGGATAGAACGCCCGGCAGGTCTCGCATGCAGGGTCGAAGAATTCGACGATGGTGACCGGTGCGTTGCGCGGACCAAAGACCGGAGAATGGAAGCGCACCAACCGGTTGTTCGCCTGAGCGCCCGGCTGGTCGCCTGACTGGCTGCGGGTCTCGTTGACGACCTCGCTGACTTTCTGCGCTTGCGAATTCTGGACCCGCTTCTGGTAGATATTCATGCCCAGAACAAAGAACAGCAGAACAATGGCGACCAGAGCGACAACAGTGATTTTTTTGGAGTTCATCGGGGTGACTTTCTGAGGTAGACGATGAGGAGGATTGCCAGCGCCATGAACGCGGCCAGAGACAGCCAGGGGATTTGCACGCCGTTGAGGATGTCGAGCTTTTGGTCCGCACAGGACACCCCGGCGCTGCAAGGCACCCAGGCCTTGGGGATCAGGTCCGCGACCAGCAAGGTGTGGTACGCGGCCACCGCCAGCCCACCCAGAGCCAGGGCGAGGGCGTAGATGGCGCCCCGCCGGTCATCGGTGAAGCAGGCGATCGCCAGAACGATGGAGATGGGAAACATGAAGATGCGCTGGTACCAGCACAGCACGCAGGGTGTCATGCCCATGACTTCACCGAGAAACAGCGCGCCCAGGGTGGCGGCGGTGGCGACCAGCCAGGCCAGCACCAGCAACGTCCACGACCGGGTCATGTTGGACTCTCCGTCCTGGAGGCAACAGGGCGAAAGGACAGCCAGATCCAGACCGCTGCGGCTATCACGATGAACACATCGGCCAGGTTGAAGGCGGGCCAGTGAAAACTGCGCCAGTGCAAGTCGAGAAAGTCCGTCACTGCCCCGTTGGCGATGCGGTCGATGAGGTTGCCACCGCCTCCAGCCACTATCAGGGCGCCAGCCACCCGCTCGATCGGCGCCACCCGGCGCGCGAGGCAGAAGAAGGTGATTGGAACGACCACCACGAAGCCGATGACGATGAAGAACACCCGCTGCCAGCCGCCAGCATCGGCCAGCAACGAGAAGGCCGCACCAGTGTTGAGCACGTGGACCAGGTTGAACCAAGACGTGACTTCAACCGCTGTGCCCAACGCAATGGTGCTGGCAAACCAGGCTTTGCTCAGCTGGTCGAGTGCCAGAAGAATGGCCACGGCGGTGAGCCAGGCCAGGCGGGGACGGCCCCGCCAAGGAGTTGCAGACATGAAAAGACCCTGAAAGAACGGACATCGCCAGCCGCACGGGCTGGCACGCTTCACAGGGATCGGGGAAAAGGTGCGGCAAAAAACGCTGCCGCCAAAGAAGCCGAACCCTGGTCAGGCCAGGGTGGGCCACTGCGGCCGTTCGGGCCGCTCAACGAAAAGACCGTCGGACCATGAGCGCGCCCGGGCTTGCGCTCGGGAACCTGTGTCGCTCAAGGAAAAAGGCAGGTCGCTCAGGAGGGCAAGGGCACCCGCATGACAGGTCACGCAGTGCGGGTGCTGCGCATGGGAATCACCGGCCTGATCCGTGGGGTCGGTCTGCAGCGACGCGCCTGCCACGCCAGCATGCAACGCCGCACAGGGCTCTTGGAGGCAGGGCGCGTCCGTAGTCGCACCGGCCCACTGCAAGGGCAAGCAGAACAGGAACAACAAGGCAAACAGACAGGCACGCATGGTGGGTTGATTGTAGAGGTACGCTTGCCAGGGCACTATCGACCGGAGCCGCCGCCCGCGCCTCGCGGCATCTCAAGCCCTTGGAACGCCCTGATCGTGGCCAGCAGCTCAGGCGCTACCGGCATAGGCCGAAACGCCCCGACGTTCGATCGGCCGGTGTTGCCCAGCGGCAGGCGGCCCAGCAAGTGTCCCAAAGGCACCAGCAACAGCCGCATTAGCTGACCATTCACTTCGGCCAGGTTGTGCGTCCGCCAGGCCAGCGCGAGCATCAGTCCATGCGTTTGCGCATGGGGGACCAACCTCGTCTGCCCGAGCACGTGCAGCGCTTCGAGCAAATGCCAAGCCTGCGTTAGATCCCTGCGATCAACCCGAAGATACGCCCCGCGCAAACGTTCGAAGGTGGGTGCGTCAAAAGCCACCGACGTTGTGGGTTCAGTGTGCATGGTCATGGTTTCTCAATTCATGATCGTGGGCCTTGATTTTTTGCTCCCCCAGTTCACCCCGCGCTTGCCTCAGCACTTGCCAGCCCCCATGCAGTGCCAGACCCGCCATCAACGCCGCCACCAGCAGGTCGGGCCAGGCGGTGCCGGTGCCAAAGACACCCAATGCCGCCAGAAATACCGCCACGTTGCCAATGGCGTCGTTGCGCGAGCACAACCAGACGCTGCGCATGTTGGCGTCGCCTTCGCGAAAAGCGTAAAGCAGCCAGGCCACCGACACGTTGGCCAGCAGCGCCAGCAGTGCCACCACACCCATGGTCGGCGCATCGGGCACACCGCCGTTCCAAACGGCCCACAGCGCGCTGGCCAAAACATAAACACCAAAGCCCATCATGCTGAGCGCTTTGAGCACGGCCGCCCGAGCCCGCCAGGCCAGCGCCGAAGCCAGCACAGCCAGCGAGACGCCGTAGTTCAACGCGTCACCGGCGAAATCAATGGCGTCGGCGAGCAGGGACAAGGAACCTGACCTGAAGCCTGCGCCCAGTTCGACCAGGAACATGGCGGCATTGACGATGAGTGCCACCCACAGAACGCGACGGTAGCGCGCCAGGTTGACGATTTGACCGGGGGCGGGGCATTCGTGTTCACAACAGTTGGAAGACATGGAAACTCCTTCAGAATGCTGCATTGGAAACCCTGGAGCCACTTCAGGGTCAAGCCCTTGGCCCATTCGAACGGAGAAAAGCACCATGCGCATCAAAGAACTCGCCCTGGCCACTGGCGTGGAAGCGGACACCATCCGCTACGATGAGAAACAAGGCCTCTTGCCCGAGCCGGCGCACCATGACAACGGCTACCGCGACTACGAGAGCACTCACCTGGAACGCCTAGCTTTCATTCGCCATTGTCGAGCGCTGGAGATGCCGCTTGCTGACATTCGTCGACTGTTGACGCGCTGGACGCGCCGGGCGAGCCGCACCCGGATGTGGACGGTCTGGTCCAGGGACAGATCGATAAAGGCAGGGCACGTCTCCAGAGTATGCGAGCGCTGGAGAAACAACTGGTGCTACTCAAGGCCAGTTGTGGCCGTTGTGACAACGATGGAACAGACTGCGGAATCCTCAAAGAATTGGTGGCGGCCGCCCATGGCGAGGCCTGCGCGTGCCATCCCCATCTTGCGCGCTGACCGACCATGACCACTTTTTTGCTTTACGTCGCCTCCGCGTTGGCCGAGATCGTTGGTTGTTATCTGCCCTGGTTGTGGCTGCGCCAAGGAGGCTCAGTTTGGTTGCTGCTGCCGGCAGTGGTCAGTCTGGCGCTGTTCGCCTGGCTGCTCACCTTGCATGGTGCGGCCACGGGGCGGGTGTACGCGGCCTATGGTGGCGTGTACATCGGCGCAGCCATCGCGTGGCTGTGGATAGTGGATGGTGTCCGACCTTCAGCCTGGGATGTGACCGGTGCGGCCGTGGCCTTGTTGGGCATGGGGATCATCGCGTTCCAGCCGCGCTGACCAGTTCAGCATCCGATCCGATCGACAGGGGCGGCAGATTCGCCGACAAATTGCAGTCAAAACTGTCATCGAAAGGCAAGCCTGCGGTCACCTTCTCACCACTACATTGGCCCTGTACACCGTACCACGTTGCATCACCCGATCAACGTGAAACTCTCAGGAGCAACCATGATTCGCAAGTTCAACATCCTCGTGCTTTCCTTCGCTGCAACCCTACCGGCTTTCGCCATGGATGCGGCTCAATCTGAGGCCAAGCAGACAGTCCCGCTGGTGAATGGAGAAACCCTGTACGTCTTCAAGGACGGAAAGATGGCAAAGGCCAATCGGTTTGGACGCACTGTATTCCTCAAACAGGGTGAGGTTGTCCAATCGGCCGGCGGGCAAAAAATCAGCACTGTAGGTAACGAAGTGGCACGCCTTGACGTCTTGGGACGCAAGGGACACGAGAACTGATCGCGACTTCCCCGCAGAAACAGCCACTCTGTCTAGGGGTGGCTTCTTTATTTGCGACGGATTATCACTGTGACAACAGCCAACATGGCCAGATAGTTGACCACCATGAACCATGGCGTGTTCCAGGCAATGCCGTCGAACCCCCAATAGGTCACCGGGTAGAGCACAGGGGACGGGTAAAAATCAGCCGAGTGTGTGAACACATCGATCAGGATGTGGGACCACCAGCCCAGCAATGGTATCCAGAGGCGTCTCAACCATACCCAGCAGGCAGTGGTGACCACACCGGCAACCAAGGCGCTGTGCATCACACAATGCAAATGGTGGGTCAGTAGCGTCAGTGCAGGCGGCATCGAGGGCTCATAGCCCGGCAGAGCATTGGCATAAGCCTGCAAGACGGACCAGCCATCGGACGTGACCAGTGCCAGGTACCCCAGAGGCAGCAACTGGACCAGGTCAGGCGCCACCGCCATACCGACCGCCAGGGCGGTAGTCCGATAGTCCAGGCGACGGTTCTGATGTACCCACGCGGCTCCGAGACCGACCCAGACCCCATGGGCAACAATGTCCATGATCAATGGCCCGGATGTGGAGCGCCGCTCTGAGTTGAGCCCGCTCGCAGGCGCAACGCATTGCTGATCACAGACGCGGAACTCAGGCTCATCGCCAGCGCCGCGATCATCGGCGACAGCAGCCAGCCGGTGAGCGGGAACAGCACGCCCGCCGCCAGCGGCACCCCCAGCGCGTTGTAAACGAAGGCGAAGCCGAGGTTCTGCTTCATGTTGGCCACGGTCGCCACCGACAGCGCGCGCGCCGTCGCGATGCCGCGCAGGTCGCCCTTGACGAGGGTGAGCTGGGCGCTGTTCATCGCCACGTCGGTGCCGGTGCCCATCGCGATGCCGACATCGGCCTTGGCCAGCGCGGGCGCATCGTTGATGCCGTCGCCGGCCATCGCGACGACCCGGCCTTCCCTCTGCAGCTTCTCGACCAGCGCCAGCTTGTCGGCCGGCTTGACCTCGCCATGCACTTCGTCGATGCCCAGCCGCCGGCCGACGGCGCGGGCCGTGGTCAGCCCGTCGCCGGTGGCCATGACCACGCGCAGGCCGGCCGCGTGCAGCGACTTCAAGGCTTCGGGCGTCGTGTCCTTGACCGGGTCGGACACCGCCAGCAGGCCCGCGAGCCGGCCATCGACCGCCAGGTGCATGACGCTGGCGCCTTCGGCGCGCAGCGCCTCGGCCTGCTCGGCCAGTAGCTCGACCTCGACACCAAGCTGGTCCATCAGCGCGGTGTTGCCCAGTGCCAGCGACCGACCCTCGACCTGGCCGCGCACGCCGATGCCGGACTCGGAATCGAAGTCCTTGGGTTTGGCCAGCGCCAGCCCCTGCTTGCGCGCCGCCGCGACGATGGCCGCGGCCAGCGGGTGTTCGCTGCCCTGGTCGAGGCTGGCGGCCAGGCGCAGCACTTCCGCGTCCTCGAACCCGTCGGCCGCGATGGCTTTCTCGAAGGCCGGACGGCCCTCGGTCAGCGTGCCGGTCTTGTCGACGATCAGCGTGTCGATCTTGCGCAGGTTCTCGATCGCCGCGGCGTCGCGGAACAGCACGCCACTGGTCGCGCCCTTGCCGGTGGCGACCATGATCGACATCGGCGTGGCCAGGCCCAGCGCACAGGGACAGGCGATGATCAGCACTGCCACCGCATTGATCAGGCCGAAGACCCAGCCCTGTTCGGGGCCGAACAGGCCCCAGGCGAAGAAGGTCAGCACGGCGATGGCGACCACCGCGACGACGAAGACGCCGGCCACCCGGTCGGCCATGCGCTGCATCGGCGCGCGCGAGCGCTGGGCCTGGGCGACCATCTGCACGATCTGCGACAGCACCGTGGCCGAGCCGACATGGTCCGCGCGCATGACCAGCGCGCCGCTGGTGTTCATCGTGGCGCCGATGACCTTGTCGCCGGCTCGCTTGCTCACCGGCAGCGGCTCGCCGGTCAGCATCGACTCGTCGAGCGCGCTGCTGCCTTCCTCGACCACCCCGTCCACCGGCACCTTCTCGCCGGGACGCACGCGCAGCCGGTCGCCGACATGGATGTGCGACAGCGGCACGTCTTCCTCGCTGCCGTCGTCCTTGATCCGGCGCGCCGTCTTCGGCGCCAGGCCGAGCAGCGACTTGATCGCGGCCGAGGTCTGCGAGCGCGCCTTCAACTCCAGGATCTGGCCAAACAGCGTCAGCGAGATGATCACCGCCGCCGCCTCGAAATAGACCGCGACGACGCCGTTGCTGACGAAGGCGGCCGGGAAGATCTGCGGCGCCACCGTGGCCACGACGCTGTAGACGAAGGCCACGCTGGTGCCCAGGCCGATCAGCGTCCACATATTGGGGCTGCGGTGGATCACCGACTTCAGGCCGCGCACGTAGAAGGGCCAGCCGGCCCACAGCGCGACCGGCAGCGTCAATACCAGCTCGATCCAGGTCTGCACGCCGGGCGCGAACCAGCCGAAGCGGTGGCCGCCCATGGCCAGGACCGTCACCGCCACGGTGAACGGCAGCGTCCACCAGAAGCGGCGCGAGAAGTCGGCCAGTTCCGGGTTCTTCTCGTCGTCGAGCGTGGGCATCTCGGGCTCGAGCGACATGCCGCACTTCGGGCAGTCGCCGGGATGGTCCTGGCGGATCTCCGGGTGCATCGGGCAGGTGTAGATCGTGCCGGCGGGTGGCGGCGGCTCGGCGGCAATTGGCTTCGCCTTGGCCGACGTGTAGCGGGCCGGGTCGGCGACGAACTTGCCGCGGCACCTGGCGCTGCAGAAGTAGTACGGTAGGCCGTCGTGCTCGACGTGGTGTTCGGAGTCCTTCGTAACCGACATGCCGCACACCGGGTCCTTCGGACCCCGGGAGCCCTCTTGATCGTGCGTGGCGGGCGAGTGGTGGTGGCCGTGGCCGGCGTGATCGTGCGAGGTGCGCGTGTCCATGGCTCACGCGTCCTTGTCGCCGCGCGGGCCGGGTGCCGATCGGTGATCGCTATGACCACCATGCCCACCATGGCCGTGGAACAGATGCATCAGCGGGCAGGCCAGCAGCAGCAGGTAGATCCAATTGCCGGCGACATGGCTCCAGTGCTGGCGCAGCAGGTAGAAGCCGCCGATCAGAGCGACCATCAGCAGCGCGAGCTTGAGCAGGCGGCCGACGCCGGGCGCGCGCCGTGCAACGGTCCGTTGTCCGTGATGGGTTGTCGTCATTTGTGTTCTCCTGTCGAATCCATCGGTGTGGCAGACACCGATGGATCCAAGATAAACCTTGACATCATGTAAAGGTCAAGGCCCGTCAGCTGGACACTCAGCCGCAGATTCAGCCCTTGTCCACCGCATCCCGGTCGAGCAAGGCCTTGCGCTCTTCGTACTGTTCGGGCGAGATCTCGCCGCTGGCCAGCCGCCGTTGCAGAACCTCAAGAGGTGTTTCGCGCGGCCGTCGGCGTTGCTCGCTCGGGCGACCCCAACCGTAGAAGACGAGCACGCCGATCAAGGTAATCCAGAAGATCCACCAGAACCCGTGCATGCCGCCCATGAAGAAACCGTTGTCGTAGAACATGTGCATCTCCTTCACTCCTGGGCACTGCCGGTTGCCTGGACCAGTGCCGCTCTCACCCGCTCCAGACGTCCGCGTACCTCGTGGGCGACGCGTGCGATTTCGGGGTTGCTGGTCATCTGCAGCACGGCCACTGGGTCCATGAACGCGACGCCGATCTGGCCATCAGGCTTTTCACGAACGACCACGTTGCAGGGCAGCAGAAGGCCGATGTCGGGCTCCGCCTCCAGGGCGCGGTGCGCGAGCGGCGGATTGCAGGCACCGAGAATCCGGTACGGTCGCCCATCGATCCCGAGCTTGGCTTTCATGGTGTCCTGCACGTCGATCTCGGTGAGAACGCCGAAGCCCTCGGTCTTCAGCGCATCGACGACGCGCGCGACGGCCTTGGCGAAGTCGGTATCGGTGATCTCGCAGTGAAAACCATAGGCGGTGGCCGTCCGCGGCGCCTGTGTGCTGGGTATGGTGGCCATGGTCGGTCTCCTCACTTTGTCGCCGGGACCGACTGCATGCGGTCCATCATCATCTCCATCATGCTCTGCATCATGTCCATGCGCATTTCCATCATTTGATGGCGCTGTGTCAGGTCCGGCGTGGCCGCGCCCGGGGCGCCTATCCCCTGCATGCCCGCCATGCCACCCATGGGCTTCATGCCTTTCATCATGTCCATGCCTTCTTGCATGGCCTTCATGTGTTCGACCATCAGCGCCTCGCGTTCGGCCGGTGTCTTGGCGGCTGCCATCTTGGTGTGCATTGCTTGCATCGTGGCCATGTGCTGCTGCATGTGCTGTTGCATCTGCGGCATCGACCACATGCCCATGGGCACACCGGCCTGGGGTGTGACTTGCTGGGTCGTGGTGCTGGCTGCCGAAGTGGAGGGGTGGTGCTGGGTGTGCTCTTCCGCTTGTTGTGCCGAGACGGCAAATGCCGTGCCGGCGACAGCTACGGCCAGAAGGGTTCGGATCAAGGTGGACATATCGATTCCTTATTTGAGGGAACGCATGGCGAGATGCCATGGGGTCACTGTAGGGCTCGACCCAGGTCACCAAGATGACCCGAAGATGACAACAACGTCAGGCTCAGCGTGGCGACTGCTGCAGGGCCTGGCGATTGATGTCGTCGTGGTGGCGTCGGGTCTCAGGTGACCACTGCGACTTGATCCAGGACAGAACCGCCACGATGTCGGCATCGCTGAGCGAATCGCCAAAGGCGGGCATGTTGGTGGCATAGTCGGGCATGCCAACGGCCTTCGCTACCCCTTGTTTGGTGATGCGAATCAACACATCGTCCGGGTGGTGCCAGGTGTGGCCGCTCCCGTCGTGAGGCGGCGCCGGCAAGCGGCCATCGGCACCCCGCTCCCGCCAATTCGTTTGCCCTTCCAGCTTCACACCATGGCAAATTGCGCACCGGGCCTGATAGATCTGCGCGCCTTGCTTGAGCATCGCAACGTCATCCGGGCGAAGCAGCCCGGCAGGAGCTGACTGGTCGAGGCCAGCTGATCGCGACCAAAAAAGGGCTGCGGCTACCCCAGCCAATGCCAGGAGAGCCGCAGCCAACCGGAGACGCTGAAAACTCAGGTTCACTTCGCCGGCTGGATGTCCGTCACCGTCATCTGACCGTTCTCATTCGTGACCATGAACTGAATCTTGGCCCCAACGCTGGTTTTGTCCAGCAAGGCCTTGTCCTTGGCCGTGAAGACCATGGTCATGCCGGGCATGTCCATGTGCTTGATTTCACCGTGCCTGATGGTGATCTTGCTGGCGTCCTTGTCAATCTTGCGCACCTCGCCGTCGGTCATGCCAGGCGCTGCCGCCATGCCCGTTTTCCCTTGGTCCATGTTCGTTTGAGCAAACACGGGGTTGATGGAAATAGCCGTAAGAGTCAGCGCGGTTGCGCTCAAAATCATTCGCAGTTTCACTTTGAATCCTTGTCGTTGAGTTGTTTTGACACCAATTGGAGGCGGCTTACTTGGCCGCCACCTCGACCTGGCCCTTCATGCCTGCCTCGTAGTGGCCCACATGCAGGCAAGCAAAGTTCACCACACCAGCCTTGGTGAAGCGCCAGATCACTTCGCCCTGCTTGCCAGGCTTTAGCGAAATTTTGTTGGCTTCTTCGTGCTCCATGCCCGGGAACTTCTTCATGACCTCGTAGTGCTCCATCAATTCCTTCTCTGTTCCAAGGCTGAATTCATGCGGCACTTTGCCAGAGTTCTTGATAACGAAGCGAATCGTCTCCCCCTTCTTCACCTTCAAGTTCGAAGGCGTAAAACGCATGCTGTCAGCCGCGTCCACCTCAATCGTGCGTGAGACATTTTTCACCACGCCTGGCTGGCCAATGGGCGATTCATCGTGGTGCCCACCACCATGGTTGCCAGCTGCAAGGGCGACAGACGCGACCAAGGCTGCTGCAGCGAAAACGAAGCCAGCGCGCGAGACAGTACCGAAGTTGTTGAATTTCATGAGATTTCTTTCAAGGTTGGGTTGGGAAACGGTGGAAAAAGCTGTGTTGCCGTGAGGGCATACGGGTTAGTGCGACATGCCTTTGCCGGTGGGCTTGATCGCCATGGCAGTGGCCGGCGTTGTGTCGCTGCTAGCAGCGGGACGCGGAGTCGGCGGGAGCGCACCATTCCATTCGTACGACACAGTGCCTTCGGGGAACTTGTAGTGACCCGGATTCTTGTAGTCGCCCGGTTTCTGGTCCTTGCGGACCTTGAAAACCGTGAACATGCCGCCCATTTCCAGCGGTCCGAACTGACCGGTACCGGTCATCATGGGCGCCGTGTTGTCGGGAATGGGCATCTGCATCTCGCCCATGTCGGCCATGCCGCGTTCGCCCATCAACATGTAGTCGGGCGCGACCTTCTGAATCTTCTTGACCAGACCGCGGTGGTCCGCACCAATCATGGTGGGCACATCGTGCCCCATGGCGTTCATGGTGTGATGGCTCTTGTGGCAGTGCATGGCCCAGTCGCCCTCCTCGTCGGCGATCAGCTCGATCTGGCGCATCTGACCCACGGCCACATCGGTGGTGACCTCGTACCAGCGCGTGCTGGGCGGGGTAGGGCCACCGTCGGTGCCCGTGACCAGGAACTCGTGCCCGTGCAGGTGGATCGGGTGGTTGGTCATGGTGAGGTTACCAACCCGGATGCGCACCCGGTCGTTCAAGCGCACATTGAGCGTATCGATTGCCGGGAACACCCGGCTGTTCCAGCACCAGATGTTGAAGTCCGTCATGGTGTTGATCTTGGGCGTCTTGCTACCAGGCTCCACGTCAAAGGCGTTGAGCAGGAAGCAGAAGTCCCGATCCACCTCACTGATGTGCGGGTGCTTGCCCTTGGGGTGGGTCACCCACATGCCCATCATGCCCATGGCCATCTGTACCATTTCATCCGCATGTGGGTGGTACATGAAGGTGCCGGGGCGCCGTGCCTCGAACTCGTACACATAGGTCTTGCCTACGGGGATGGCGCGCTGATTCAGACCGCCGACGCCGTCCATTCCGTTGGGCAGGCGCTGACCATGCCAGTGAATTGTGGTGTGCTCAGGCAGCTTGTTGGTCACAAAGATGCGCACGCGGTCACCCTCAACGACTTCAATGGTCGGCCCAGGACTCTGGCCGTTGTAGCCCCACATGTTGACCTTGAAGCCAGGCGAGACTTCGCGAACCACGGGTTCGGCCACCAAATGGAATTCCTTGACGTTGTTGTTCATGCGCCAAGGCAAGGTCCAGCTGTTGAGGGTCACCACGGGGTTGTACGGGCGACCGGTTGTCGGGATCAAAGGCGGCGCCGTTTCCACCGACGTCTGCATGACCGGCTCTGGCAAACCCGCCAAGGCGGATCGCGCCACGGCCAGGCCGGCCACGGAGGCTGCGGCACCTGCAAAAAACTGGCGCCTGGAGTTGGTATTGGAATTGGTTTTGGTCATGTGTTGTGTCCTTTCAATGCGCTGCTGCTGCCGGGGCATCGCCTCCGGCGCCCCCCAGACTCACAAAACTGGCGGGCTCTCCGCCTTGCAAGACCCACTGAAGATCGGCTTCGGCGAGCCAGAAGTCGCGTTGTGCGCTGATGGCATCAACCGTGGCCTGGGACTGGTTCTGTACTTCGTCCAGCAGGTCCCATACGCTCTTGAGCATGCCGTTGTAGTGCAGCACCGTCTCTTCGGTGATGAACTCACGGGTTTTCAGAATCTCTCCCTGGCTGTCTTGTGCCAAGGCGTGGGCAGCCCAATAGACGTTCATGGCCGACTTCGACAGAGCACGATTGCGCAGGCCTTCGGCACCTGGCAAGTGGTTGCGAACCGCTTCGGCGCGCTTCTGCAGTTCGTCGAGTGTCGTGGGTTGCACCGGGATGGCCGGCAGCTGGTCCGGCAACTCAAAGCCATCTTGCAGGCCTGTTTGCCCCATCGTCTTGACCAAAGCGGCCTGCGCCTGAGCGGCGGCTTGCTGGGCTCGCCGCAAATTCATGCGTGCGTTGGATGCCGCCAGTTGAACGGGGGACAGTTGCAGTTTGCTCCAGTTGCCCACCGTCACCATGCGCTGTCCCAGCTCAAAGGCCGCCTGCGCGGCTTCGAGCATGTCACGCTGGTGCTTCAACACCTGTTGGGCTGCCACTGCCTCGATCCAGGCTTTACGCCCCACCGCTGCCACCTCCAGCACCTCACCGGCGTCCTCGACACGACGTTGAAGGCTGGGGTCGAGTTCAGTCCAGCGGCCTTCAGCGATCAGCTGTTCGTTTTTTGGACCCAGCCGAGCCAACGGACGGGCCAGATCGCGGTGCACCATCCAGGCCATCCGGACCGCTGTGTCCGCGGTGGGGATGGCTACACCCGGGGTGCTTTCTGGAGTCGGGGTGGCGGTACTGGCATTGGCCTGCTCCCATTTGAGCACGTCAACATGGCCGCGCTTGAGCGCCCCCACCGCGTCGTTGGCGCGACGCCAGTCGGCCTCCTGTGTCGAGCTGGCGGTCTGCGCAGCCAGCGCAAATGGAAGGGCCAACAGGCCCGCCACCAGCACCTGGCTTGTGGCTCGGTAACTGAACAAAGATTTCACTGCTATCGCTCCTTTTGATATGAATCAAGTGGGGCGAAGTATGGTGACCCGAGTCCGTCACAACCCTGTCGGCTGGATTACAAAAATGTCAGTTTTCGTCACGCATGCACCATTTCGAGCAAACTTCCGGTCAGGAGAATGTGATCGTGAAAATTCTGATCGTTGAAGACGAACCCAAAGCGGGTAACTACCTCAGCCAAGGCCTGCGCGAGGCCGGCTTTGCCGTGGACCTCGTCACCAATGGCATTGACGGTCTGCACCATGGCCTGGAGGGGGACCACGATCTGGTGATCCTGGATGTCATGCTGCCTGGGTTGGACGGGTGGCAGGTGCTCAAGAGCCTGCGCAGTCAGGGGCGACAGATGCCCGTGCTCTTCCTCACGGCACGCGATCAAGTCGAAGACCGCGTCAAAGGCCTGGAACTGGGTGCTGACGACTACCTGGTCAAGCCGTTTTCGTTTGCCGAGTTGCTGGCCAGGGTCCGGACGGTCCTGCGACGCGGCCGTTCAGGTCTCGAACCCACTTCGATGAAAGTAGCCGACCTGGAGCTCGACCTGCTGCGCCGGCGGGTGACCCGGTCTGGCAAGCGCATCGACCTGACGGCCAAGGAGTTTGGTCTGCTGGAGCTGCTGATGCGCCGCCATGGCGAGGTGCTGCCGCGCTCCCTGATCGCCTCGCAGGTGTGGGACGTGAATTTTGACAGCGATACCAATGTGATCGAAGTGGCCATGCGGCGCTTGCGGGCCAAGGTGGACGATGCATTTGAACCGCGCCTGATCCAGACTGTCCGCGGGATGGGCTACGTCCTCGAAGCACCCGAGCACACACACTGATGTTCGGCCAGTTGTCGCTGACGGCGCGCCTGACCGCGCTGTATACCTTGGTATCGGCCTGCGTTCTGGTCGGGCTGGGCTTCTTGGTCTCGTACGCGGTGATTCGACACTTTGTCGAACTCGATACGGATTACCTCAAGGACAAGATCGACCTTGTGCGAACCATCGTCGGTGACTCACGCTCACCGACGATTGCGATGACTCGCCTTGATGAGTTGTTGACGAGTCACCGCGGATTGCTTGTCGAGCTGCGCAATAACGCGGAGAAAGTGTATGGCGAAAAAGGATCGGTGTTATCCACTTTGCCGTCATCCATCGGTGCAGATGGGCGCACATTCGACTGGAGGGTTGGTGACCAATCCCTGCGCGGTCTGAGAGCAGCGTTGCGACCTCCTGCAAGTTGGCCGGGCCAGGCCGCTGACCGCGCACCACTAGAACTGCTGATCGCACTGGACACAGCGCACCATACCCATTTCATGCAGTCGCTCAGACGCACTCTGGCGCTCTACCTGATAGGCGCGATCTTGATCAGCGGTCTACTGGGGTGGTGGGCCGCCCGCCGTGGCCTGGAGCCGTTGCGAGTCATAAGGGAGCGCACGATGACAGTCACCGCCCAAAAGCTTGATCAGCGCATGCCTGTCGAAGCGGTTCCGGTGGAATTTGCCGATCTGGCGCAAGGGTTGAACGACATGCTCGGCCGGCTTCAGGCGGACTTTTCACGCTTGCAGGAATTCTCTGGCGACCTGGCGCACGAATTGCGAACCCCCATCAACAACCTGCTGACCCAGACCCAGGTGTCGCTGGCGCAGAAGCGGGACGTGAGCGTGTACCAAGACATCCTGGCGTCCAATGCCGAAGAGCTGCAGCGACTGGCCCGGATGGTCTCTGACATGTTGTTCCTGGCCAAAACGGAACATGGGATCGAGTTGCCGAACCGCGAGACCGTGTCGCTCATCGACGAGGTACGGGACCTGTTCGAATTCTACGAAGCGCTGGCGGAGGAGAAGCAAATTGTCATGGAAGCGGATGGAAATGCGCATATCGTTTGCGACCGGCTGATGATCCGCCGCGCGATCAGTAACCTGCTGTCCAACGCGATACGGTACTCGCCGCCGAACGGACCTGTGCGGGTGTCGGTGACCCAGGGTGACGGTCAGATCCAGCTTTGCGTGCACAACGCCGGTCCCGCAATCCCTGCCGCCGACCTCCCACGGCTGTTCGACCGTTTCTACCGGGCAGAGAAGTCGCGCAGTAACCCTGACTCAGAAGGAACGGGTCTGGGTCTGTCCATCATCAGAGCCATCATGGAGGCCCACGGCGGAACGGCATCGGTAGCATCCAATGATCAGATGACCACGTTTTGCCTGTGCTTTTCCACTTGGGCTTTAACGTCCATGGCTTGACCCATGCGCCCGTTACTGTCTTACCTGTTGTGCTCTCCCGTTGCGAAGGTGCTGTCTCTGCCGAGTTGGGTTGGAGGTTTGCGCCTGCCAACACCATGCTCGATTTTCGATCGCACTTCGCTAATCCACGCCCAACCTTTGTAGCGATGCGATCAATGGACAACACACCCGTCCGCGAGCACTGTGGCAATGTTCCACCAGTTCAGACAAGGCAATTTCGATGCGCTGTAAATCCGCAAGTCGGGCGCGTACGTCAGTCAGTTTCCTCTCTCCTTGCGCGCGGGCCTCATCGCAGTGTGATCCGTCTTCCAGTTTGAGCAGCTCGGCCACCTCGTCCAGGCTGAAACCCAGGCGCTGCGCTGCCTTGATGAAATGCACACGCGCCAGATCGACGTCGCCATAGCGGCGGATGCTGCCCTGTGGCCGGGCGGGCTCGGGCATCAGTCCCCGCCGCTGGTAGAAGCGGATCGTTTCCAGATTCACCCCGGCGGCTTGTGCCAGGGCTCCGATGGTGAAAATGTTGGACATGGTGCTTGACTCCGTACTCAGGTACGGCCCTAAGCTTACGCCATGAATACCCATACACCCCGTGATTCCACTCAGAAAACTGGCTTGTTGGCCCTCTTGGCAGGCGGATTGGCGGCCCTGCTTGCGTCTGCCTGCTGCATCGGTCCTTTGCTGTTGCTCTCTGTGGGCATTTCTGGCGCATGGATCGGCCACTTGACTGAATTGGGTCCCTTGCAACCCGTGTTCCTCGGGGTGGCAGTGCTTGCATTGGTGCTGGCCTGGCGCCGCATCTGGCGGCCGACCCAGGTTTGCGAACCGGGCCAGGTCTGTGCGCTGCCACGGGTCAAGCGCGCTTATCAGTGGTTGTTTGGATTGGCAGTGGCCCTGATCGCCGTGGCGCTGGTGTTCCCATTCGTCGCCCACTGGTTTTACTGAAAGGCCCACCATGAAAAAAGTTTCGCTGTCTCTGGCGCTCCTTCTGCTGGCAGGTACGGCATCGACTGCCCCTCAAACCGTCAGGCTGTCGGTGCCAACCATGGACTGCCCTGTTTGTCCCATCACCATCAAGAAGGCCCTGCTTCAGGTGGACGGGGTCAGCCAGGCTCATGTGAACTTCGAGCGCAAAGAAGCCCTGGTCACGTTTGACAACGAACGGACCCAGGTCGATGCCTTGACGCGCGCCACTGCTGGAGCGGGTTATCCATCCACCCTGGCGGAGCGCAAGCCATGAGCGCGGTGAACCTGATCTCCACGCTCACCTGCCCCCATTGTGGGCACAGCAAAACCGAAACCATGCCCACCGACGCGTGCCAGTGGTTCTACAAATGTGAGCGGTGTCACGAGTTGCTCAAGCCCCTGGCGGGTGACTGTTGTGTGTTTTGCTCCTACGGCACTGTTCCGTGCCCGCCCATCCAGGCCGGCAACTGCAACCAATGCGGTGACCTTTGATCAAGATCAACCGGCACCGCCGACTTGAGTCGGCCATGTGCGCCTAGAATCCGCTGATGCGTTTTTTCATCGCTCTCCTGCTGTGCTTGTCCATCCCGCTTCAGGGCTGGGCTGCAGGTGCTGTTGTGCAAACGCCTTGCCCCGTAGGTGAGGCGATGGCGATGGCGATGCAAGGCGCAGATGCTGGTGAGGTGATGGCTGACCTCAGTGACTGCTGCAACGACGCAGCAACAGCAGCGGCGACCGGAAAACTCTGCAAGACCGGCCAGGAATGCCAGGCGCCCGCCGGCTGGGTGTTGCCCTTTTCGCAGCCCGTAGTTCAGTCCCAGTCGTCGAGCGTCCTGCTCGTGACCGTCTCGTTCGCGCCCCCTGGCGGTGCTCCCGCCAGCGTCTGGCGTCCCCCCACGCTCTGACTCCGTTGATTCGGTCTGTGCGCTGCCGCTGAGGTAAGTGCGCAGTCCGTGACGTGGCTGCATGCCTTTGTCGCGCGCAGCCCGGTTCATCTTCATGGAGCAGAGAAATGCAAGCCTATTCAACAGGCATGAACCGGCATGCAAGGCCGGTGGTTCGCGCGATCGCGCCCAAATACATCGTCAACACCGCCACCCTGCTGATCGCCCTGTGGCTGGGCATCGCACCACCCGCCCGCGCATCGGACCACGGGCCGCTGGAGCTTTCAACCGCCGTTCAAGCCGCGCTGGCACGCTCTCAGGCATTGAGTGCGCAGGACGCCGCGGCCCGCTCGGCGCGGGAAGCCGCCGTGGCCGCCGGTCAACGGCCCGACCCGGTGCTGCGGTTCTCGCTCAACAGCCTGCCTATTGAAGGCGACAATCGCCTCAGCACATCGGCCGAGCCCATGACCAGCAAGGCCGTCTCTTTGATGCAGGCGTTCCCCGCTGAGGGAAAACGTCAGGCCCGCTCACAACGCTACGAGCGCGAAGCCGAGGTGGCCCTGGCCATGCGGGCACAGCGCGCGGCCAACTTGCGGCGGGATACCGCCATCGCGTGGTGGGAGCGGCACGCGCAAGAGAAGCGGGTCTCACTGTTGCGATCGCAGCTGAGCGAGAACCGCCTGCAGCTCCAGGCGGCCGAAGCGGCCACGCGTGGCGCGCTGCCCGCTGGTGCCAGCAGCCCTTCGCTGGACTGGTTGAGTGCGCGCGACGCGGTTGCCCAGACGCAGCAAGCCCTGCTGGGTGCCGAGGCCACCCTGGTCAATGCGCGCCAGACCTTGGCCCGCTGGACCGGCATGCCGCTTGATCAGCCCTTGGGCGATGCACCAGCATTGGCTTCATTGGCGCTTTCGGCAACGGGATTCGCGCCCCGGTTGCAGCAGCACCCGGACCTGGTGTTGGCTAGCGCGCGCCTGGCCTCCGCCGAGGCCGACGCCGAATTGGCGCGGCAGGATCGCCAGCCCGACTGGAGCGGCGAGCTGATGTTCAGCCATCGGCGCCCGCGCTACGACAACATGGTTTCGCTGGCGGTGTCGGTGCCCCTGCAATGGAACCGTGCGCAGCGGCAGGACCGCTTGCTGGCTGTGCGGCTGGCCCGAGTGGACGAGCTGCAGGCCGAGCGCGAAGAGCGCTCGCGCGAGGCCCTCGTCGAGGCCGAGCGCTGGCTGGCGGCCTGGCGTGGCGGTCTGGAACAACTGGCGCTGATCGACAAGGAGCGCCTGCCCCTGGCACGCCAGCGCACCGACCTGGCGCAGGCGGCCTACAGCGGCGGCAACGCCCGGCTGGGTGATGTGCTCGCCGCCCGGCGCATGGCCGTGGTGCTGGAGATGGAACGCATCGAGGTGCAGCTCTCGACGTCGCGCCTGTGGGCCCGGCTCGAATACCTCTTGCCCGACTCCGCCGACATGAGTCCCACCGCCGCTGCAACTGCGACTGACGCGGCTGCTTCCCCAATGCAGAAGAACTGACACCATGAAAACCTCTACATCCATTGGCCTGACTGCCGTAGCACTGGCCATCCTGAGCGCCGTGGGTTATGGCGCCTGGACCGCCGGCATGAACGCCGGCATGAACATGGGCACGGCCACTCCCCAGGGCGCGCCCACCGAGGCCAGCACCTCGACACAAGACCCCAGCACCTGGAGCATGAACCAGGGATTCGAGGCCACCGAGCGCCACATGCGTGACGGCCTGAAGGCTGGCGACTTGGACCCGGTGACCGGCTCGAAAATCCTCAATTACCACGACCCCATGGTGCCAGGCAAGAACTTCAATGCCCCCGGCAAGTCGCCTTTCATGGACATGCTGCTGGTGCCGCGCTACGCCGGTAGTGGCGGCGCGACCGACACCGGCGGTGTGACGGTGAGTTCGCGCGTGCAGCAAAACCTGGGGTTGCGCACGGTGGAAGTGACCGAAGGCCGGCTGGACAGCCCGGTGTCGGTGGTCGGCAACGTGGCCTGGAACGAGCGGGACCAGGTGCTGGTCAGCGCCCGGTCGATGGGTTTCGTCGAGCGTCTGCACGTGCGCGCAACGCAGGACCGCGTCGCCAAGGGCGCGCCGCTGGCCGACATCTATGTGCCCAGCTGGGTTGCAGCGCAGGAGGAATACCTGGCTGTGGCCCGCATGGCCGAGCAGGACGCGCAGCTGGTGCCCTTGCGCGAGGCGGCACAGCAGCGCATGCGCCAAGCGGGCATGAGCCCGGCGCAGATCGATCACGTCGTGCGCAGCGGCAATCTGCAACCCCGCTTCACGCTGAGCGCCCCGCTCGGCGGTGTGGTGACGGAGTTGATGGTGAGCGAAGGGGCGACCGTGATGCCGGGCATGACCTTGATGCGGCTGCAAGGCACGGGCAGCGTCTGGGCCGAAGGCCAGGTGCCCGAGAGCCAGGTCGCCCAGCTCAAGCCCGGCGCCGAGGTCAGCGCCACCAGCCCGGCCGCCCCAGGTCAGACCTTCACCGGTCGGCTGCAGGCGCTGCTGCCCTCGGTGGACCCGGCCACCCGCACGATCAAGGCGCGGCTGGAACTGGCCAACCCGCAGGGCCGGCTGGTGCCGGGCATGTTTGTGCAGATGCGCTTGGCCAACCCCGATGCCGGGAAGGTGCTGTTGCTGCCGAGTGATGCTGTGATCCACACCGGCCAGCGCAGCGTGGTGATGTTGGCCGAAGGCGATGGCCGCTTCTCGCCGGTGGAGGTGCGCACCGGCCGCGAAGCGGGTGACCAGACCGAGATTCTGCAAGGTCTGCAAGCCGGCCAGAAAGTGGTGCGCTCGGGCCAGTTCCTGGTCGATTCCGAGGCCAGTCTCAACGGTTTGCTGGCTCGGCTGAGCCCGGCGCCGGAAGCGGGAATGGACAAGCCGATGGCGATGCCGGAGCCGAACAACACCATGCCAGCGGCAACGCATCAGACGCCCGCCAAGGTCAAAGAGGTGGATGGCGACACGGTCACCCTCGACCACCCGGCCATACCGGCGCTCAAATGGCCGGCCATGACGATGGACTTCGGGCTGCCACCAGTCGACCAGAGACCGAAGGATCTGTCGGCAGGCCAATCGGTGGTTATCGAGTTTGAAATGCGCGATGGCGACATCCCCCAGATCACGCGCATCCAGCCCGCCGCCTCGGGAGCGAAGCCATGATCGCGCGCCTGATCCACTGGAGCATTGCCAACCGCTTTCTGGTCTTGATGGCCACGGTGATGATCACCGCCTGGGGTGTGGTCTCGATGCTGCGCACGCCGCTGGACGCGCTGCCCGACCTGTCGGACACGCAGGTCATCATCCGCACCACCTGGCCCGGCCAGGCACCGCAGCTGGTGGAAAACCAGGTCACCTACCCCCTGACCACCACCATGCTCTCGGTGCCCGGCGCCAAGGCCGTGCGCGGGTTCTCCATGTTTGGCGACAGCTTCGTTTACGTGCTGTTCGACGATGGTGTGGACCTGTACTGGGCGCGCTCGCGGGTGCTCGAATACCTGAACCAGGTGCAGTCCCGCCTGCCGGCCACGGCGAAATCGTCTCTGGGCCCAGACGCCACCGGTGTGGGCTGGATCTACCAGTATGCGCTGATCGACCGCACCGGGCGGCAAGACCTGGCCCAGTTGCGTTCGCTGCAAGACTGGTTCTTGCGCTTCGAGCTCAAGACCGTGCCCGACGTGGCCGAGGTCGCCAGCATCGGCGGCATGGTGCGCCAGCACCAGATCGTGCTGGACCCGGACAAACTGGCGGCCTACGGCGTCACGCAGCAGATGGTGAGCGAGTCCGTGGCGCGCGGCAACCAGGAATCCGGTGGCTCGGTGCTGGAGCTGGGCGAAGCCGAATATGCGGTGCGCGCCAACGGCTACCTGAAGACCCTGGACGACTTCCGGGCGCTGCCACTGAAGACCACCGACGCCGGTGTTTCGGTGCGACTGGGCGATGTGGCGCGCGTGCAAATTGGGCCGGAAATGCGGCGCGGCATTGGCGAGCTCAACGGTGAGGGCGAAGCGGTCGGCGGGGTGGTGGTCATGCGCTCCGGCAAAAATGCCTTGCAGACCATCGAGGCGGTCAAGGCGCGGTTGGCAGCATTGCAGCGAGGCTTGCCCGAAGGGGTGGAAATCGTGCCGGTGTACGACCGCTCTGGCTTGATCGAGCGCGCGGCCAGCAACCTGGGCATCAAGTTGCTGGAGGAGTTTGGCGTGGTCGCCCTGGTGTGCGCGCTGTTCCTGTTCCACCTGCGCAGCGCCTTGGTGGCCATCGTCTCGCTGCCGCTGGGCATCCTGGCGGCCTTCATCGTGATGCACCAGCAAGGCGTGAACGCCAACATCATGTCGCTGGGCGGCATCGCCATCGCCATTGGTGCCATGGTGGATGCGGCGGTGGTGATGATCGAAAACGCGCACAAGCACCTGGAACGATGGGCGCACGAACACCCGGGTGAGACGCTCGAAGGCGAAAAGCGCTGGCAGGTGATCGGCCATGCAGCCGCCGAAGTTGGCCCGGCCTTGTTCTTCTCGTTGCTGATCATCACCCTGAGCTTCATCCCGGTGTTCACCCTGCAGGCGCAGGAAGGGCGCCTGTTCGCACCACTGGCCTACACCAAGACCTACGCCATGGCGGCGGCCGCCGGACTGGCGGTCACCCTGATCCCGGTGCTGATGGGCTATCTGGTGCGCGGGCGCATTCCTGAGGAAACCGCCAACCCGCTCAACCGGGGCTTGATCGCGCTGTACAGGCCGGTGCTCAACGCGGTGCTCAGAGCGCCGAAGACCACGTTGTTGGTGACGGCCTTGCTGCTGGGCGTGAGCCTCTGGCCGCTCAAGCACATTGGCGCCGAGTTCATGCCGCCGCTGGACGAGGGCGACCTGCTCTACATGCCAACCGCCTTGCCCGGCCTCTCGGCGGCCAAAGCGGCCGAACTTTTGCAGCAGACCGACCGACTGATCAAGACCGTGCCAGAGGTGCTCACGGTCTACGGCAAGGCCGGCCGCGCTGACAGCGCCACCGACCCGGCGCCGCTGGAGATGTTCGAGACCACCATCCAGTTCAAGCCGCGCGATCAGTGGCGAGCGGGCATGACGCCGGACAAGCTGGTGGACGAGCTTGACCGCACCGTGCGCGTGCCCGGCCTGGCCAACATCTGGGTGCCGCCGATCCGCAACCGCATCGACATGCTCGCCACCGGTATCAAGAGCCCGGTGGGTGTGAAGGTGGCCGGCGCCGATCTGGCCACCATCGACCGCCTCACGCAGCAGATTGAATCGGTGGTCAAGGGCGTGCCCGGCGTCACCAGCGCGCTGGCCGAGCGCCTGAGCGGTGGCCGCTACATCGACGTGGACATCCGCCGCGACGAAGCGGCCCGCTACGGCCTGAACATCGCCGACGTACAGGCCGTGGTCTCTGGTGCGGTGGGCGGCATGAACATTGGCGAAACCGTGGAAGGTCTGCAGCGCTATCCGATCAACCTGCGCTACCCGCGCGACGCGCGCGACTCGCTCGCCGACCTGCGCAATCTGCCCATCGTGACGCCACGCGGCCAGCGCCTGGTGCTGGGAGATGTGGCGCGCCTGCGCATCACCGACGGCCCGCCCATGCTTCGCAGCGAAAACGCGCGCCTGGCCGGCTTCGTTTATGTGGACATTCGTGATCGCGACCTGCGCGGCGCCGTGCTGGACATGCAGAGAGCCGTAGCCGATCAGGTGGACCTGCCTGCGGGGTATTCGGTTTCGTGGTCGGGCCAGTTCGAGTTCCTGGAGCGCGCCAGCGCCCAGCTCAAGCTGGTGGTGCCGTTCACGCTGCTGGTGATCTTCCTCTTGCTGTACCTGACCTTCCGCCGCCTAGACGAGGCCCTGCTCATCATGGCCACGTTACCCTTCGCACTCATCGGTGGCATCTGGCTGCTCTGGGCGCTAGGGCACAACCTGTCGGTGGCCAGCGTGGTGGGCTTCATTGCGCTCGCGGGTGTGGCGGCCGAGTTTGGCGTGATCATGCTCCTGTACCTGAAGCAGGCCTGGGCCTCACGGCTGGAAAAGGGGTTGAACACCGATATCGACCTGCTCGATGCCATCCGCGAAGGCGCTGTTTTGCGCGTACGACCGAAGGCGATGACGGTGGCCGTGATCGTGGCCGGCTTGTTGCCCTTGTTCTGGGGCGCGGGCGCGGGCAGCGAAGTGATGCAGCGCATCGCCGCGCCGATGGTGGGCGGGATGCTCAGCGCCCCGCTGCTGTCCATGCTGGTGGTGCCGGTCATTTATCGGTTGATGAGGAGACCAAACGTTGAGCCTATCCGGTCTTGATGCCGCAAAACAAGGGTGGCGATTGTGAATATGTTCGACCGCCGCTCTTGGCCTTGCCAGGATGATGCGGTCGACGGCACAGCGCCAGCCGACCGGGGATCCCCGATGACTGCGGTGCTGCGCACTTCCGCCATTCGGACCGGCGTTTGTCGTCAAGGCCAACGGCCGGTTTGAGCCGATCAGTGTGAATTCGACTGACTGCTCCAATCGTCTGCAAACGCTGCACTGGAGCCCTCCGGTTGTGCAAAGTCGGTTCCAGCCTGGTTGCTGCCGGTCGAGATTTCCAGCCGAGGGGCCGCGAAAGCTGACTTTGGCTGGCACCCATTTCCGAGGTCAAGAGAATGTTCAAACCGGCATACACAGCTCGTATCTCTCCGTCCTACGAATCCGCGCAGCTACGTCTTCTCCCGATAACTGACGCGGGCATCTGCTTGGTCAATCCGAAACACATTTGTGCCATCTACGCCGTAGGGATTTGGCAACACCACTGCCTCAGGCACTGCAGACAGGGCATTCCTGACGTGGACCAGGACAAATCGGTCGCGTCGCCCCTTCTTTCGGGGTGCAAGCTCCATGGCCAAGGCGATCTCGGAGGATCCCAGCGTGAACGCCGGCTCGTCTCCGGCGCTTGCCTTGACCTCGACCTTGTAGGAGCGTCCTCCTGCGGTGAAGGCGAAGTCACAGCCAGCGCCGTCGTCACACGGGTTGTCGTCGAAAACCTGGCGGCTGTTGGACGAGATCCAGGATGACGCGGTCACGACATCGGCTCCGTACCGGTGGCGGAGCATCTCGAAGACGTGGATCTCCCCCGCCAAACCGATCAGCTCGTCAACCGCTTTCGGTTGTCGCTGCGGAGGCTTTGTCGGCCTGGGGTTCGAGGTCTCCTTTCGTTCGCGCTCCTTCCCGACGTCGACGGGCAGCAACGCTGCGGGTCGGCCCAAGTCCATCGGAGTCTCGGCCGCCAACCTCTGGAACTCAACGCGCTCCTGCAGGAAGTGCCAGAGCAGAGATCGGTTCTCGTCCGAGGCATCGAAATCCTCACCGCAGACCTGGACGACTTGGCGCAGGCGCAGGGCCTCTGCACGTTGGGCAGCAAGGCGGGCGTCGGCGTCGTTGAGATCCTGGTCCGTGATGCCCAAGCCGGAACGAAGCGACTCAAGATCCACGCACGCCTCGATCACAGTGAAGAATGTAAGTGGCGACCTCAGCGTAGGCCCCGATTGCCGCAGGTCGGCGAACACGTCGGCTTCCGTCAACGACTGGCTGTAGGCTCTATCTCCGAACGACGCTTTCGCTTGCCCGACGAGATCCTCGCGAAGACTTCGCCAATCGCCGAACGATGCGGTTGCCCCGCTCTTCACCCACCAGGCCTGCCGAAGTCGATCAATGCCTTCGCAGACGGTCGCGATGCATTGGTAGTTGGCCCGGCACCGTTCGTCCGGATCACTCGACAGGTCCACGCCCAGGGCCGCGAGCCTGCCGCGAAGACTGGCAGGCGACTCGCTCTCCCTCAAGGCATTCGCAATCTCGACGCCGCCGGGCCAGTCCTTCACCATCTTGCCGACCAACTCCATCGCCTTCGGGAAATCGATCTCCCAATGCTCTTGCGCCATGGATGAGCTCCCAGCGCCCAGGGCTTCGTAGAAGGTCAGCATTTCCTTGTACGGAATCGACTCGGGCTCGTGCAGCAGGTGCGCCGCGATCCGCTTTGCCAGGCCGCGATACTCGTCGAGGTGCGCCCGCAGTTGCTGCAGCCAATCGCGGTTCTCCAGCGTTGAACGCCCCAGCCGAGCCAGCGCGGCATTCCATAACGGCAAGGCAACGCGCTGACCCATCAACCTCGACAAGGTCAAGCCGAACTCGAAGGCGTCGCGGGACTCCATGGCCAGCCGGATGATGTCTGGTGTCGGCACATCTGCCGGCGCGATCGCTGCCACCGCGGCGGCCAGATCTTTGTCCGTCTCCGCCTCCACCAGACCGGATAGATCACAACCAGGCTGCAGCAGATCACACAGCACTTGCAGCAGCCGGGCAGCGTGCCCGACATCGCCGCGCAGATGTTGTCGGACCGCATCGAGTTGCTCAACCGAGAGCTTGAGTGTGGCCAGCACGTCCGCCAGGCTCTCCGGTGCATCGTCGATGCCGGAGAGCGGGCCGAGCAGGATTCGTAGCGGCAGTTCGAGATCGTCGCGCTCAATGGACTGCGCCAGGGCCGTCGCGATGCTCGCCGGTTTAGCCTTGGCCTGCCCGGACACGAGAAGCGTCTTTTTGCCCGAATCCCAATGCGCGGGCACATCAGTTCTCATGACCTCGACATCGCCGCTCATCACCACCAGTTCGATCCGCTCGACCCAGTCGACCCGCATTTCGCGCAGAAGGTCAAGACGCTCGCGGAACGCTGGCGCATGGACACCTCGAATCTGCTGATAGAACGCTACCAACGTCAGCAAGGGCGCAGTCAGCCAGCCGAGGGCGCTCTCGGACAGCGGTTCCGCCAAGTCGCCGCTCCAAGATGCGCCATCGACGCGCGGTACCAGCTTCAATTGGGACGTGGGCACTACGCGCTCGCCGTAGGCCGCAACGAACCAGTCTCGAAGCGTTGCCGCGTCCTGAGGGTAGAGCGTGAGGACGTTGACACCGAACTGCTCTAGGTCTGCTGCCAGCGTGCCTTTGTCGGGTAGGTAAACCGCCTGTCCATCCTTCATCTCGTGTTTGAGAAGCGGTGTCGCCTTCGACCGCACCGGTAGATTATCCAGGGCTACCTGCCCGGCCCGTGGCCGGAATCGATGCCACGCATCGCGAATCTGACCAAGCAACACGTTCGGCTCCGGCGCAGCTTCACTGTCGATGGCCGAGATCAGTTCGCGCAGCAGCCTTGGGTCATTCGTTTCGTTGTGCAGATCGAGGAAGGGCATGCCCAGCAGGTGGACAACCGATGCGAGCCCTGGGTCGGTGTCGAGTCGGCGGGCGAGCGTGTAGGGCAATGCGCGCAGATGCGCGAAATGTGTGGATCGGCGGAGGATCGCTTCAGCCGGCACGTGCCATCTTTCATCGGGTCGCCACCAATGGATGGTGTTCCGCACGCCTGGCACAGCGAGCCAGTCCCGCGTCTGGAGGAAGTACCTCAGCGGGCTTGGGCCCGACCTGCGATCAGCTTGCCCGCCCCGCTTGACAAAACTCAGCGGATCTATGCCTTCGCCCCACTTCGGCAGGCTTCGCAGAACAAGCTCGCTTAGATCCACGCGCGCCGAATCCGGCAATTGGCCATCGCCCATGCCGGGGAAATGGTGAAGCGTCCCCACGCTGTAAGGCTGCAGGCCCTGGAAGCCGCCCCGCAGGCTCGACCCGATATGCTTCTTGTAGTCGGCCCAGAACGCCCCATCGAGCCCAGGAGGGGCTGCCGACGGTAGATCGAAGCTGTTCATCGACGCATGGAACTGGCTCGACCAGTCCTCGGTTTTGACGGTCTCCAGCCTCAGGCCATCGAACACGCCACCCCTGCGCAGCAGTTCCAGCGAACTGGCGCCCAGGCCCTCCCACGCCGCATCATCCGGCGGAACCAGCAACCGGCTGCGCGCGCGCTTGGCGGCGGAGCCGGGTACCGCGTCGAGGAATGACGCCAGAAGATCCCCGGTGGTTGCTGGCCACCCGGCGCCGAAACTCGCCTCCGACATCGGGTACCAGCCGCCGCGGCATGGCACCGGAATCGGTCGAAGCAGCGCCATCACGGCGTCCGATCCGCGCTCGCGCGCGACGGCACTCCGAATCATGCTGAGCGCCCAGCGCAAGATGGCCATGCAGCGTTCCGCTTCCGGCCCCTTCAGCTTGGCCGGCAGCTCTGGCATGGCGTCCTTCAAGGTCCCTGTAAAGATGGCTTCCACACGGAACTGCGTGACGAGGCCCGCTGCCAAATATCTGCGCACGGCAGTCTGCCGCGCGGGTCGGCTGTCTGGCTCGTAGACCGTGATGCTCTCGTGCAAGAACGCCACGGTCGACTGCAGGCTGGCGGGAACGTCGATCGGCGCGCCCTCGCTGCCGATGTCACTGTCATCGTCCGTTCCCTGACGCGGGACGAAGAACACGCGCTCGGCGCCGCTTGCAGCGTGCAACCGATCATCATTCCCCAGGATCACGGGGTACCGAGCCAATGCCTCCTGTCCTTGGGGCAACAGCAGGGTCACGTCGTGCCAGAAGGCATTCCAGTCACCGCCCTCGCGGTGAATCTCACCGGCGATGTTGGCCACCGTCGCCGCCAATTGTTGCGCCGGGACCGCGGGGCCCCGATAAGGCGGGCGTGAAGTGGCGAGCGCCACGATCTGGCCTCGACGCGATGCCAGCCCGGCGTGGAAGGCATCGAACGTTGCGTGCTTGCGCAACAGCCCTTCGTCGATGAGCCGTGTCCGGTCCGTGTCCGGGACCAGTGCCGTCGCACCCAGCTTGCGCCAGCCGCGATCAGCCAGCGCCAGCGCCTCTTCGTCGAAGGAGACCTTCGTACGCTGGAATGCCGCGTCGACCAGCTGAGTCCATCGCGTCGATGCCGCCGCGTCGCTGCCGTACGGTGCCAGCATGTCCAAGACCATGCGCGCCTCGTCCAACTGTTTGCCAGCGAGTTGTCCGCGTACGACCTCCACCACCACGCTGGCCGCGGTATTCAGCAGCCGGCGGTTGTAGCCGTCATTGAACGAGATGTCGGTGCGGCTCATGTTGCCGAAGAACGGCGCGTTGATATGCACCGCAGCGCCGGTCGGTATGCCGGTTGGAAGGTAGATACTGAAGACACCGGCCTCCGGCAAGTCGGCCTTCCTGACCGCGACCGATACGGACACATCCTTGATCTCCGGCCAGCGGCCCGGCAGCGCCTTCACGGCCGCCCGAAACTCCTCGTTCGTATCGGCGATGTGAAGCTGGCGCGTCCACACCTCGTAGTCGCGGCTGTCAGCTTGTCCGTCTGACAAGCGAACTGTGCGACTAGCCAGCGCTCCGGTTCCCGGGGTCGTCTCGCGGCGGATCACCCGGTCCGACGGCGCAGCACCGGCCAACTCCAGCGCCCGCACTCGTTCCAGGAACAGCAGCGTCGTCGGACTCAACTGCGCCATGTGCTCGCGCACCAGATTCGTCGCGGCGTCCGACTTCAGCGGCAACCGGATTACGGACATGAAACCTTTCGCCTCGAGCGCCTTAACCGCAGCGTTCTGCACCTGGTGGCGGGGCACGGGCAACAGGTAAGGTGAGAGAAACCGGGTCTCCGCCGCCAGCCAACCCGCTTCTGCGGCCTGGACGCGGCGGCGAAACTTGTCCAGCAAGGCCTCTGCCCAATCCACGATCGGCCGCCCGGTCACTGGAGAGGCCGGTACCGCCCCCCCCCCCGCCAGCGCCTCCATCGGCCCCTTCAGGTCTTGAACGACCTCGGGCTCGAAGCCAAAGCAGTAGCCGTCAAACACCGTGCTGGTCGCACTGGCCCGCGAGTAGATTTCCGGCCGCTCCGACACCTCCAGCACGCTCCTGAAGCCCAGGCCCTTGTTGCCGATGCTCTTCTGCGGGTCCTTGTCGCTCTGGCCCAGTGCGGAGAGCCGTTCGAAGTTTGACCGGGTGAACGGCTGCCCATCGTTGGCGACCAGCAGCGTTCCGTGCGGCGAGTCCTGCAAGTCCAGCACGATGGCGATCCGCGCCGGCTGGTCGGCAGTGGGCTCTTCGTACAGCGCGTCGTGGGCGTTCTGGATCAGCTCGATCAGGAAGCGGCCGTGATATTGGTGCTCTACCTGTTCGGTCAGGCTGTGCAGGCTGCGGTAGTTGGAAACCCCTTCGGCCACCTCGAAGAGAAAGGTCCTGATTTTTGCCGCCGTCAGTGCTTCCACCTGCGTTCGAGGATCAGGTCGCAGACCTTCAGCGTCGTCATTGGTAGCGCCCATTAGTTCCTCTTCGCCTCCTTTGCGGCCATCTTAACGGCGCACGCCAACTTCCCATGGCAGCGTGATGGCAGGCTGATTTTCCTCATCCCAATCAGTGGCGCCCGTGGAGCGCACACGGGATGTTTGTGCACTGCCGCAGACCGATGACCAATGACCGATGACCGCAGAGTGCCTGACACCGAACATCAAGCGTGCGTCGCCGACGGGCGGCTTACGCTGCATGAATGTCGCTGAGCTGAACGCCACGGTTTGCTGTACCTTGGCGAAAATCGCAACTCACACCCTGCTTCCACCGCACAGATCTAAATCCGCAACCCTTCCCCACCCCGCCGCCGCAACGCCTCGTACAGCTCCGCCGGCCCAAGCAAGATGTCCCTCAGCCCCGCGCGTACCCGCTCCGAATCCAGCGCCTGCTTGCTCATGGTGGTGTGGGCTGCAAACGCGTCCATGATGGCGTTCATCATTTCGCTGTTGAGGTCGGGTGAGTTAGCGAACTGTTCCTTTGTGTTGTTCGACGCCTGCTGCACCAGCACGTCAGATTCCAGCAGCTTGCCCTTGAGCACGTTATTCACGTAGACCAGTTTGTCGTCGTCCGTCAACTCGCCATCGAACAGGTCGTTGACCTTGGCCAAAATCTCAGACAGCAGAACCTTCACTTTTTCTTGTACCTCGCCACCACCGGTGTCGGTCATGGCTGCCAGCTTGTAATCGCCGGTGTTCTGGTGCAGGTTCAGGTCGCGGGGTCCTTGCTCTTTGAGCTTGTGGTGGGTGAGCACCACTTTGCTCAGGTCCACCCCTTCGCGTTCACGGCCAAAGTCCAGCAAGGGCAGCAGGCGCTTGAAGAAAATGGCTCGCTTCTCCATCGCCGTGTTTCCGTAGTCGAACACCTGCGAGAGAAACGCATACACCCGAACAAACGTGCCCAGGTCGCGCTTGAACAGTGTCAGCGCGTCCACTTCGTCTTTGGCTTCTTGGGCAGCCTTGGCATGGTTCGCAGCCAGGGCGGCCGATTGTTTTTGCTGGGCGGCTTTGTACCGTTTGAGCAGGCGGTCGGCCACTGGCTCAATCGCGCTGATCAGCATGGCCTGCGTGGCCTTGGGGTTGGTCTCAACCAGCGCCACCCGCTCCACCTCGAAGTCGTCGTAGTGGCCCGAAGCATCCAGCTTGGCCCGCAGGTCAAACACCAGGTTCGGGTCGGTCACGCCGGCCAACTCGGCCGTGTCGTAATACGTCTTGAACGCTTCCAGCACTTCATCCGGATCGTTCACGAAGTCGAGGATGTAGGTTGTGTCCTTGAAACCAAACGGGCCACTGTAAGCCCGGTTCAGCCGGCTCAAGGTCTGCACCGCCTGAATGCCACCCAGCCGCTTGTCCACGTACATGCCACACAGCAGCGGCTGGTCAAAGCCGGTCTGGAACTTGTTGGCTACCAGCAAGATTTGGTATTCGTCGGTACCAAATGCCTCGCGCATGTCCCGGCCTTTCAGGTTCGGGTTCAGCGCGGCGCTGTTCTCCGTCACCGGGTCGGGCAGGCTTTGGGCGTCGGAGATCTCGCCAGAAAACGCCACCAGCGTGCCCAGCTTGTAGCCGTTGTCTTTGATGTACTTGTCTATCGCCAGTTGCCAGCGCACCGCCTCCAGTCGGCTACTTACCACCACCATGGCCTTGGCGTTGCCGTTCAGCAGGGGCTGTACGTTTTCGCGGAAGTGTTCCACCACCACCGCCACCTTTTGGCTGATGTTGTAGGGGTGCAGCTTCACCCAGCCCATCAGGCCCTTCATGGCCTCGCTGCGCTCTACGGCTTTTTCGTCCCATTCCTGGCCGTTGTGGGCCAGCTTGAATGCCAGCTTGTAGGGCGTGTAGTTCTTCAACACGTCGAGGATGAAACCCTCTTCAATCGCCTGGCGCATGGAATACACATGGAACGCCGCGGGCAGGTTGTCCGGGCCAGCAGGCAGTTCAGGCTTGGGCCGGCGGCCAAACAGTTCCAGCGTCTTGGCCTTGGGCGTGGCCGTGAAGGCCACGTAGGTCACCCCCGCCGGGTCGGCGCGGATACTCATTTGAGAGGCCAGCACGTCTTCGCTGTTCACCTCGCCGCCATCGGCCAGCTCTTTCAGTTCATCGGCCGTTAGCACCTGCTTGAGCCGGCCGCCCGCGTCGCCCGCATGCGAGCTGTGTGCCTCGTCGGCGATCACCACAAAGCGCTTGCCCTTCGTCGCCGCCAGTTCCTTCACCGCCTCCAGTGCAAACGGAAAGGTCTGGATGGTGCACACCACGATCTTTTTACCGCCCGACAAGGCCTGCGCCAGCGCGGCGCTCTTGGCACCCTCGGCGTTGGTGATGGTGGCCACCACGCCGGCCGTGCGCTCGAAGTCAAAAATGGCTTCCTGCAACTGCGCATCCAACACATTGCGGTCGCTCACCACCAGCACGGTGTCAAAGAGCTTGCGGTGCTCGGCATCGTGCAGGTCGGCCAGAAAGTGCGCCGTCCAGGCAATCGAATTGGTCTTGCCCGAACCGGCTGAGTGCTGGATCAGGTAGCGCTGCCCGGGGCCTTCTGCCAGCACCTGGGCGGTCAGCTTGCGCGTCACGTCGAGCTGGTGGTAGCGCGGGAAGATCACGCCCTTGATCTGCTTCTTGCTGTCGCGCTGGGTCACCAGGTAACGGCCAATGATCTCCAGCCAACTGTCGCGCTGCCACACGGCTTCCCACAGGTAGGCGGTGCGGTGGCCGCTAGGGTTCAGCGGATTGCCGGCTGCGCCACGGTCGCCCTGGTTGAACGGCAGGAAGCGCGTGGCCGGCCCCTGCAGCCGGGTGGTCATCATCACGGCGCTGTTGCTCACCGCGAAGTGCACCAGCGCGCCGCGCGGGAAGTCCAGCAAGGGCTCGGCAAACGGCTTGCCCTTGGGTTTGGGTATGCGCTCAAAACGGTACTGGTCCACCGCCTCGTTCACGTCTTGCGTGAAGTTGGTCTTGAGTTCGACTGTGGCCACCGGAATGCCGTTGAGGAACAGCGTCAGGTCGATGATGTCGTCGTGGTTGGTGCGCACCTGCCGGTGCACGCGCAGCCGGTTGGCGGCGTAGCGGGCCTGCAGGTCGGGGTTCATGGCCAGGGCCGGCTTGAACTGCGCCAGTTTCAGCGGCGCTTTCAGCCCCAGCATCTCGATGCCAAAGCGCAGCACCTCCAGCGTGCCGCGCTCGTCCAGTTGCTTGCGCAGCCGGTCCAGCAACACGGCATCCGCCGCCGGGCCGTGGCTCTTGCTCAGGGCTTCCCAAGCCTGCGGCTGGGTTTCCTGCACCCAGGCCACCACGTCGGCCGGGAAGAGCGCGCGTGGCGTGTCATAGCCCTTGCCGGGCTCGCCGTACTGCCAGCCGTGTGCGGCCAGGTGGTCGCAGATGTCGGTTTCGAGCTTGATCTCGTTGTGCAGTGCCACAGTCAAATATCCCCGCGGCCGGTGGTCGGCTGATGTGATGGCAGGTTGTCTTCCCAGGCAGCGTAGGTGATGGATGTACCCTTCAAGCGCCAACTGGTCCGGCCGTTGTCAGTCCTTCCGAGTACCGCGGCCGAGGCCGCGCTGGGGCTCTTGAAACCAACATCATGGGCGAAGATCAGATGGCTTCCATCAGGCGACACAACCAGATCACCAGCGTTTTTCAGATCTTCGCGAAGCTGCTGGTATGAGTGAGCTTGGCCGCTCCAACCCACCTTTGCTTGTGACCCGGCCAGTACCGTGAAAGTCTTGCCATCTTCGCGGGCGCTGGCTACCAGTCCATGACGTGAGCTTTCCAGCTCAAATAGTGCGTCATCGCCCGTCTGTTCCAGGTCAACCAGCAACGCTTCAGCTTGCTGCTGTTTGCTCTGACGATCTTCTAACCGCCAGTGCAGTTCCAGCTTGGCAAGCAGTTCAGCTTGCCGATCCTGCATGACCTGCTTGGTCCACTCAGGGTGCTGGAGCACTTGTGTGGTCAGCGAGAAAGACGAAACACCGCCCTTGGTGAAATAGGCGGCTTTCTTTTTCTCAAACTCATAGTTGCTGGCCGCGCTGTTCTTTTTGCGACTCAATAACGTCAGGTTGCCCAAGCGGTGAACCCAACGTGAATGATCTTGTGGATCAGAAACCCAGTTGAGCCACTGACTGTTGGGTGCTGGCTGTTGTGGCATCACATGCTCGACAGACACCACATCATGCTGATAGGTGGCAGAAGCATCTGAGAGCAACCTGTCCAATCGCAGTAGCAACACCGCAAGTGCTCGTGGCGAGTGCGTGTCGTACAAAGGTCCGTTCAAAGCCGCATAGGTTTCGAACTGTTCAGCCGGGCTCAGTTGGAGTGGCGATGTCGATGCAAAGAGATCCTGGTCCTTTTCAATCGCAGCGGTGAGCGTCGAAAAACGTTCGATCCGTTCGTTCACGCCCGCTTTGCGCACGAGCATCGCGTAGCCAAGCCGTTCCAGATCCATGAAAAACTGAAGAACCTGATCCGGCGATTCGCGGTGCCGTATGAAAAAGGCCAAGGCCGGGGGAACCCAATCCTTGAACTCCAGGCGATTGAGCCACTTCAGATGCTCGTTGACTTGTTCGGCATGCTTAGTGCTGGCGTAGTTGGCATCTCGAAGCTCGCCGAAGGCCTGAGCCATGGGCAACAGCACTTCGTCCATAAAAGACTTGGGCGCCTTGGCCGGACTGACGTGTTCCTTGAACTCTTTCAACAGCGTCGCTTGCGGCTTGGCTTTGCGATACACCATCCGGATGTGACTGAACAAGTCACCAAATTCGTCGCGACCCAAATCGTCTTCCTGGTCTTCCCACTTTTTCGTGTAGGTGTCTCGTAGCTCGTCCTCGACGCCACCGATGATCTCTGCCTTCAGGATATCCGTGGCGCTCAGGTCAAGGCCACGGCTGTTGAGCACGCCGAAGATGCGATACGCCGAATCAAGGTCAGGGGTCGCTACCGTCACGAGGTAACAGGAGGTCATGATGAACTGCACCAGGCGAAACAACTCGGGTTCGCTCCGCTTGGCCAGTTCTTCCATGAAGACGCCAGCATTGTCTTTCAGCCGCTTTTGCGCATCGGAAAGTTTGCTGTTCAGCCCGCCAAGGTCCACGAGGCCGCCTTCGTGCTGCACGTATTGCTTGAAGAAGTCGCGGTCACGATCACGCAAGGACAGGCGATACCTTGCCTTCGTCCCTTTGGCCAGATTCCCTTTCTCATAAATGCAGGAGGTGATGCCGACTTGCATCTCTCCGTTATTCACACAGGCACGCAAGGCGGAAAGCAACAAAGTGAGCGTCGTCAATCGCTGCTGACCATCAACGACGGTGGCCTCTGGAGAGCTTTTTCCCTTGATGAGGACGATGCTGCCCAGGAAGTAGGGTTGAGCGTCGGCAAGGTCTTGCGGCGCTACGGCCAATGCACTCGACAAGTCATCGAGCAACTCGCTGGCTTGATCTTGACCCCATGAGTAGGGGCGTTGATAGCCGGGAATCGTGAAAACGTATTCATCGCTGAAGATCTGCGACAGCGATTGCTCTTTGGCGGTTAGCGTATCGGACACATTGCTCTCCCTGAATGAGCGGTTTTAGTGGGCAGTTGATCGGACGTCGATCTGGCCGGTGACGGCGGCGGAGATCAGGGCAGTGCGGCGTTCTCGCAGTAGTTCAATGGATAGAACGGCCTCGCCAATGAGCTGATCTATCTGCCCGGATGCATGCGTCACCGCAGCTATGAGATCTTCTTGTTCAGAGACTGGCGGCACAACCAGTGGCGTGGCCCTGACGTTCTCAAGACTCAGCCCTTGCTTGAGTCCGTACTGTGTAATGCCAAAGTACCTCTGGCCGGCGTCCGATTTCAAGAAAACGCCCAGAAACCAGGGGAGGACATCAGTCGTGGGCCTGATCAAACAGAGATGCTGGTTGATGTAGGCGTCTTCTTCGACCGCGGCACACACAGCCACATTGCCGGTCTTCGCGCCCGTGATGCAAACCACCACGTCGCCGACAAGCAAACGGGTGCGTGCAGCCTCGGCATCGTTTTCAACGGCTACCCGCTTTGCTTGCGAAAACGCGATGCCGAGGTCGTCGGTCAGGTCGCCGCTTTGAACAAATAGCGAACCCTCATCGCCAACTCGTTCGGACCAACCGCGGGGCCCACTGGTTAGAAAGCTGGCGATGCTCCGTACCTGCCGCACCTCCCAATGCGCCGGAACCTCGCCCAGCCACGCCACGCCCGAGTCCTTCATCGGCACCGACGGGTCCAGCCCCTTGGTCACGGCGTGGGAGATGACGGCCTGGCGCTTTTCTTTGAGCAGCGCGATGAGCTGTTCCTGCTCGGCCACCAGCGCGTCGATCTTGGCGGTTTCGCGGTCGAGGAAAGCGGTGATCGCCCGTTGTTCTTCCAGCGAGGGAATCGGTAGACCAATTACTCCGAACTGCTCATAGCTGATATTCTTGCCGTCACGAATTCCGTCCGTGACTGACTGAAGTGCAGTAACGTAGCCAGTGGACTTCAGCAGATATGCAAAGTAGGTCTGCTGACAAGGAATGATCGGGCGAAGCACGGTGTACGCAGGACTTACGCAGCCGTTGTACTTGCTGTGCTCGATACCCCCTTGGAAACTGCGCAAGCTGATGACGAAGTCGTTTTCTCTGACGCGCTTGAAATTTCCGACCCCACCAAGAGCCAAAGCCACCTTTTGGTCTTCCAACTCCATGTAAAGCGTCTGCGGAACAACGCCATACTTTTGGGTCGCTGAGAGTTGCACATCGTCACTCAGAGGAACTTCACGCACCTGTCGGAATACTCTCCTACCAGATAGAAAGTCCCATTGAGCAGGAAGGCGATAAACCCAGCCGCCACCACTCTCCTTGTACGCCGTATACCGCGGAAAACTCATGCTGACAGCCCCTTGATCATGTCGAGGATGCGGTCAGTGGTCTGCTTCAGGTCGGCGTCAATCTCCGCCAGCGGGCGCGGCGGCTTGAAGACGTAGAAGTGGCGGTTGAACGGGATTTCGTAACCCACCTTGGTCTTCTCGTGATCGATCCAGGCGTCGGGTGCGTGGGGCAGCACTTCGCGCTTGAAGTAGGCCAACACGTCTTCGCTCAACGGTACGTTTTCGGTGTCGCGCAGGGCGCTGTCGGGCTGGGGCTTGCCCTTCTGCTTGCCCTTGCTGCCCAGCACGGGCTGGCCGTGCTCGTCCCGTAGCGGGCGCTCCACGGTGATGGTGGTGTAGCCGAAGGCCTGGTTGGGAGAAATGCGGCTGATGGGTTTGCCGTCTTCTTCGGCCTCCACGAACTGGCCGAAAAGCTGGGTGATGCGCTCGATGTGGGCATCGCTCAGTTCCTTGCGTTTGCTGCCCAGGCTCTTGCGCATCTTCTGCCAGTAGCCGCTGGCGTCGATGAGCTGCACCTTGCCCTTGCGCGCGGCGGGTTTGCGGTTGCTGATGATCCACACGTAGGTGCTGATGCCGGTGTTGTAAAACATGTCGGTGGGCAGGCCGACGATGGCCTCCACCAAGTCGTTTTCCAGCACGTAGCGGCGGATCTCGCTTTCGCCACTGCCGGCGCCGCCGGTGAACAGAGGTGAGCCGTTGAGCACGATGCCGAAGCGGCTGCCGCCTTCTGCGGCCGGGCGCATCTTGCTCAGCAGGTGCAGCAGGAAGAGCATGGAGCCGTCAGACACGCGGGGCAGGCCCGGGCCGAAGCGGCCGTTGAAGCCTTGTTGCTCGTGTTCCTTGCGCACGTCTTTTTCGACCATCTTCCATTCCACGCCGAAGGGCGGGTTGGACAGCATGTAGTCGAACTTCTTGTGGGCGTGGCCGTCGTCGTTGAGCGTGTTGCCAAAGGCGATGCTGGTCACGTCTTGCCCTTTGATGAGCATGTCGGCCTTGCAGATGGCGTGGGACTCGGGGTTGAGTTCCTGTCCGAACACGGTGAGCCGGGCCTGCGGGTTGTGCTCGGCCAGGTACTCGCCCGCCACGCTGAGCATGCCGCCGGTTCCGGCGGTGGGGTCGTAAATGGTACGGACCACGCCGGGCTTGCTCAAAATGTCGTCGTCCTCAATGAAGATGAGGTTGACCATGAGGCGGATGACCTCGCGCGGGGTGAAGTGCTCCCCGGCGGTTTCGTTGCTGATTTCGGCGAACTTGCGGATCAGCTCCTCAAACACCAGCCCCATCTGCATGTTGCTGACCTTGTCGGGGTGCAGGTCGATCTGGGCGAACTTCTCGGCCACCTGGTATAGCAGCCCGGCCTTGGACAGGCGCTCGGCCTGGGTGTTGAGTTCGAAGTGGTCAAAGATGTCGCGCACGGCGGGCGAAAAGCCCTGCACGTAGGTGAACAGGTTGTGGGTGATGTTGTCGGGGTCACCCATGAGCTTCTTCATGTCCAGCGGGGACGTGTTGTAGAAGCTCTGCCCGGCCTTGCGCAACAGAAACGGTTCGGGGTTCAGGCCTGCCTTGGTCTGGGCTTCGAACTCAGCCAGTACGGCGGCCTTGGTGGGCTCCAGCACGCAGTCGAGCCGGCGCAGCACCGTGAATGGGAGGATGACTTTGCCGTAGTCGGACTGTTTGTAGTTGCCCCGCAGAAGATCGGCGACTGACCAGATGAAGGCGGAGAGGGTTTGTTGGTTCATGTTTTCCCTGCGTGCACGGCCTCATGGCATGCACGTTTTGTTATTTGGTTGTGGCTCAGTCTTCAGGCGGCCTTGGCGGGTGCGTCTTCCACGTATTCAAGCAATTCGTTGACGGGGACATTGAAATACCGACAGAGCGCGTCGATGGCTTCTAGGTCGATGCGCGTGGCCGTTTCTTGATACAGCAGCGTGACCGTGTTGCGGTGCAGGCCCGTGCTCCGGGCGACATCGCTGATCTTGAGCTTGCGCTCCCCCATCAGTCGGGACAGGTGGCACTTGATCACGACACTCTCCGTAAAAAAATATCACTCAGGATGACAAAAAAGCCTTGACAGCGGCATATTGACGCGCATAATGTCATTCAGGATGACAAAAAAGCTTAGTGAATGTCTTTTTTGAATCCTGATTGTCCCATCATCCTTAAGGAGCGTGAAGTGAGCACCTGTACCTATCTCACGACAGACGAACTGTCGACCCGTATCAAGTACGACAGCAGGACCATCCGGGACCGCCTGAAAGACAGCGTGTTGCTGGAGGGGCGGCATTACATCCGCCCGTTCGGAGGGCGAAAGACGCTCTACATCTGGGAGCACATTGAAACCGACATGGCGCAGTATTCCGCTTTGGGTTCCGGCTCGATCCCCATGGCCAACGGGAGTGTGCTTCATGGGTAGTATTCGCCGCCACGAGAGCAAGGGCACGCTCTTCATGGACTTTCGCCATGCTGGGCAACGCCTGCGGGAATACACAACGTTGCCCGACAACATTAACAACCGAAAACGCCTCCAAAAAGCCTTGGACCGCATCGAAACCGAAATCTCCCTCGGTAGCTTCGACTATCAAAAGACCTTCGGAAGGGCACTGCCAGCAGCCAAGGCAGATGGTGCAGAAGTGGAAGAGGGCACGTTCACGACGTCGGTGGGCAAGGCCACTGGCACGCCGCTTTTCAAGGCGTTTGCGGACCTGTGGTTTACCGAGGCCGAGGTGAGCTGGCGGCGCAGCTACACCATCACCCAGCGGGGTGCATTGGACAAATACCTGATCCCCTACTTTGGAGAAAAGGAGGTCGGCCACATCACCAAAGCAGATGTGCTGGCATTTCGGGCTTCACTCGCCAAAGTCACCACCCGAAAAAGCCTTACCCCTCTGTCCAGCCGACGCGTCAATGCGGTGATGAAACCGCTGCGCCAGATCCTCAACGAAGCAGCCGACCGATTCGAGTTTACTTCTGCCTACCGCAACATCAAACCGCTGAAGATGAAACGCAGCGATGTGTTTCCGTTCTCGCTGGAAGAAGTGCAAAGCATCCTGAGCACCGCGCGGGTGGACTACCGACAGTATTTCACGGTGCGCTTTTTTACCGGCATGCGCACCGGGGAGGTCCATGGCCTGAAGTGGAAGTACATCGACTTTGAGCGCCGACTGATTCTGGTGCGCGAGTCCATCGTGCTCAACGAAGAAGACGAGCTCAAGACCGATGGCAGCATGCGCGACATACAGATGAACCAGCTGGTGTTCGATGCGCTCAAGACCCAGTTTGAGGCCACCGGTAAACGCTCGGACTACGTGTTCTGTGGCCGTGCGGGCAAACCCATCGACAACCAGAACTTTCTCAACCGGGTCTGGAGCCCCCTGCTGCGCCACCTGGGGTACTCACACCGAAGGGCCTACCAGATGCGCCACACCGCAGCCACGCTCTGGCTGGCCTCGGGAGAGGCTCCGGAGTGGATTGCGCGCCAGCTCGGTCACACCAGCACCGAAATGCTGTTTCGGGTTTACAGCCGCTATGTGCCCAACCTGACCCGACGCGATGGTTCGGCCATGGAGCGCCTGCTGGCGCAGCACATCTCGGTCGCACCGGTCACAGGTCAGCTGGTCAAGCCCGCTGCGGGGACCAAGAAGGCACGGGTGAAAGCCACCGAGCAGAGCCCGGAATATGTTTTCGTGGCCAACGGTGAGAGCCGCCGGGAGCCCGGAGACCCGCAGCCTCCGCCCTCGGCGGGACGGCTTCGCGGGATGCGGCTGACGACCATGATGCGCCCAACGGCGCACTGAGACCCAGACCCGTAAAGCCAAGCCAAACCTACGCGGCAGTCACCCCCTTACCCGCCATACCCGCCACGGCCGTTTCAACCGAGCGGGCAGCGGGAAGGGCGGAGCTTTGCCCAAACATGTTCAGCGCCCGAATCTGAAGAGATCCATTCATGAGCAGCACGGCCAAGCGGCCAGCCACAACACCAAGGAAATCCCAATGAACACCCCCATGCCCACCCCCCGACCACAACGCGCAGTCTCCACGCGAGCCAAAACCGCGACCCCTACTGCTATTCCTGCCGCCGTTCCTGCCGCCACTCCCATCGCCCAATCTGTCGCCGGTGCAGCGCGGCCCATGTTTCACCCAGCCCTGCAAGACGTTCCAAGCAGTGCCGTAAGCGATATGCCCGAGCTGTACTCACCCAGCGAGCCCACGCGTTTGAACCCACAGTGGGTGGATCTGTTGCGCAACCGTCTGCATGCCGAGCGGCCCCAGTTTGGCGACATGCTGCTGGAGCGGTTTATCCACAGGGTGTTTGCCGACAACCTGGTGGTCGAGAGCTACTTTCAACCCAAGCTCGCCCACCTGCCGCACCCGCACCTGGCCAACCCCACCGGGGGCAAAGTGGTTCAGTTGATCCCGATGCAAGAAGCGCAGCGCGCTGCCAGGTCGGCGCAGCGCATGGATTTGCTGCGTCCCTATGAGCGCACCTTTGCCTACGCGGCAGCCCTGGTGCGCCCCTGCGGCTTGTTTTACTGCGCCCACCCCTTTGTCCAAAAGTCCGAGGGCTCCACACAGGTGGACACGCACCGTGCCCGCCAACTGATGGCGTGCTTGCTGGAAGATGCGGTGAGGGATCTGAGTCGCCAGCACCACGGCAAGGGGCAGGCCATGGCGGCGGTCCTGGGTCTAGGCTCCATGCAGGGGGATCCCGAACAGATCGCACGCATTGCCAGCGCGGTGGAGTTGTCGCAACTCCGCCTGACCGATCTCTGGGTGCCTGCCCAGGGGTGGGCAGATCCACGCACGTCCCTGTCGTGAGCAATGAGTGGCCTCACGCGCTCAGCGAGACCGCGGTGTTTGCGATGCGCCGCGTTGACCAGCCAACGGGCAATGTCCTCGTTCACGTCCTGGGGATGGGCTGCCCGCAGGCGTTCGACCCGGATCAGCTGGCTCCGTCCAGCACGGGCTTGCATCTTTCGCAGAGGTTCACCAACATTCTGTGGAGTTTTCAGGAGGGCATGGTTCCATGTCTGATGATGATCCGACATCTGTTTCCCCAAGCCGAAAGGAAGGTATGCAGCCATTGCAACGCGCCACAGACTTGCCGCCTCAGGAGGGGCCCGCTCATCAACACGGTGAAGACCAGACCCCGGCGATGCAGGCGTTCGCAAAAGGGTACCCGCGAAACCTGGAGGCTCTCAACCGCCGGATCGCCGAGAACCAGAAGTCGCTCAAGCGTTGGCTGCTCGTGGGGCTGTGCATGCCCTTCTTGTTGGGCGGCAGCATCTGGCGGGATCACCACCGCAACCAGCAGGTGCTCAGCAGCACAGCGGCGGGTGACTTGCTAGACCTGCGCCCGGTGTCCCAACCCAGGGGCTTCAAGCCGGTGGTGCTGGTGCTCAAGACCAGCACCGGCTTAGTGTCCTTGACCGACCCGCTGAGCCTGGCGAGTGGTGTGGCCCTGGTCCGTGAAGAGCGCCAGAGCGGGCGCTCGTTCATCTGCGGAAGTTGTCAAGCTAGTTGTCGCCTGAGGTTGTCAAATCAAGCTGCCTTCTGATCGGACTCCTTGGTTTGTGGGCTGTCTGGGTTTAGGTGAACCTCGTCGATGAAGGTCCAGTTGCGGGTGTTTCCTGACCAACGCGCTGGATGTTGTTGCCTGGCTTTTTCATAGACCGCAGCACGTGCGTGCAGCAAAGCTTCATCGGTCTGTGCATGGCGCTGCGCGGGGGTCACGAAGCTGATTGCACTGTGCCTGTGCTGCTCGTTGTACCAGTGCACCAGCTCGGTCACCCAGCGCCTGGCCTGCATCAGATCGGCAAACGGCTTGAGCGGCAGCTGCGGGCGGTACTTCAAGGTCTTGAACAGCGATTCGGCGTATGGGTTGT
>NZ_JBVPZC010000006.1:0-172815 GCF_055702805.1 Hydrogenophaga sp. LT287
TCAGAAAGGAGATCGAAAACCAGCGGACCCTATAGACTTATCCACAACCGAATAGCCAAAAAACCCATCAACCCGGTGGCTCAGTATTCGACGTGATCACTGGCTCAGTTGTACTGATGAATCAACACACCACCGAATACATCAACGGCGAGCCGCGCAAAGTGACCGCCAAGTTCCGCGCCTACGACTCTTACGCCGACTCGTTTCGCGACTACGCCCGCCTCATTGGCAACAGCCCGCGCTACGACAAGGTGATGGACCAACTGGGCTCGGTGCAGGGCTTTGCCGCCGGTTTGCAAAAGGCCGGTTACGCCACCGACCCGCAATACGCCGCCAAGCTCAGCCGCGCCATCAACACCACGCTGAGCATTCAGCGCGCCCAGTCATGAGCGCCCGCAGGTTTGCCCACAGCCGGTGGCTGATGTGCCCCACCCGTTCCGGTTTGGGGAGTCACTGACATGTCTGCCGCACTCAACATTGGCTCGCGTGCCCTGAACGCCAACCTGGCCACGCTGCAGGTCATTGGCCACAACATTGCCAACGCCAACACCGCTGGCTATTCGCGCCAGTCGGTGACGATGCAGACCTCGGGCTACCAGACGCTGGGCGGCAACTACTACGGCAAAGGGGTTGAAATCGGCACCGTGAGCCGCACCCACAGCGCCTACCTGACCCGCGAATCGCAACTGGCCACCTCGGTGGCGGCGGCAGACAGCGAGCGCTTTTCGCGCATGCAACAGCTCGAAGGCCTGTTCCCCATTGGAGAGGACGGCCTGGGCGCTGCCATCAACAACATGCTCAACGCCTGGTCGGACGTGGCGTCTTCGCCCACCAACCTGTCGGCCCGCGTGGTGGTGCTGGCACGGGCCGAAGACCTGTCGGCCCGGCTGCGCGACACGGCGGGCGAAATCGATTCGCTGGCCTACAGCGGGCGCATGCAGCTGGACAGTTCGGTCACGTCCATCAACCGGCTGGCGCAAGACATTGCCAAGGTCAACCAGCGCATCATTGAAAACCAGGGCACCACCGGCGAGCCCAACGACCTGCTGGACCAGCGCGACGCTTTGCTGGGCGAGCTGAGCCAGTACGTGCAGATCAGCACCGTGGCCGCCGACGACGGTTCCATGAGCGTGTTTGTGGCGGGTAGCCAGCCGCTGGTGTTGGGGCAGCGCGCCAACAGCCTCACCACCGTGCGCGACAGCATCGACACCTCGCGCCTGCACATTGGCTTTGTGCAGGGCGGCACCACGCAAGCGCTGGACGACGCTTCGGTGGGCGGCCAGCTCGGCGGTCTGCTCAGCTTTTTGGGCCAAGACCTGCCGCAAATGCAAAACCTGCTGGGCCGCATGGCGCTGGCGCTGAACACCGAAATGAACACCCAGCACCGCCTGGGTGTGGACCTCAGGGGCAACGCGGGTGCGGACTTTTTTGTGCCGGCCGCTCCCAGCGCGGGCATGCCAGGTGGGGCCAACACCGGCTCGGCCGAACTGGCCGCCACGGTGAGCGATGCCACCGCGCTCAAGGCGTCCGACTACGAAGTTCGCTTTGACGCGCTGGGCGTCAACGTGGTCCGCCTGTCCGACGGTGTGAGCACCGCGTTTACCAGCTTGCCGGCCGAGCTGGACGGCCTGCGCTTTGACGTGACCGCTGGCGCCGCCAACCCGGGCGACAGTTTTCGCGTGCGGCCCTTTGCCGACGCCGCCCGCAACATGCAAGTGGCCGTGGGCGCCCCCGACCGCCTGGCCTCGGCCAGCCCGGTGCAGGTCACGCCCGGCGCCAACAACGCCGGCGGCATGAGCATCGAAGGTCTGTACGCGGTTTCGCCCTCGGTCTATCCCATCACCGACGTCACGCTCACGTTTCAGGCCGACGGCAGCTTCACCACCTCCGCCGACCCGAGCACGGTGTATACCTACACCCCTGGCAAGGCCATAGAGATCAACGGCTGGAGCCTGACCCTGCGCGGCAGCCCGGCCGCCGGCGACAGCTTCACCATCGGCGCCGCGCTGCCCGGCTCCACGCCGCAAAACGGCGGCAACGCGAAAGCTGTGCTGGCCCTGCGCGACCAGGCCACCTTTGACGGCGTGTCGATGGCCGACGGCTACAGCAGCCTGTTGTCGGTGCTCGGCACCCAGGTGCAGGGTGCCAAATTTGCCACCGGCTATTCCAGCCAGGTGGCTGACAGCGCAGAAAACGCCCGCGCGGCGGTGGCCGGCGTCAACCTGGACGAAGAGGCCGCCCGGCTGCTGCAGTTTCAGCAGTCCTACCAGGCGGCCGCCAAGTTTCTGCAGGTGGCGCAGAGCACCTTTGACACCCTGCTGCAAACCGTGGGCCGCTGAACGCCAGCCCGGTAAGGAAACCCCATGAGAGTCGCCACCGCCAACAGCTACGACAACACGATCTCCAACCTGGTCAAGCGCCAGGGCGAGCTCAATGCGCAGCAAGAACGCATTTCCACCGGCAAGCGGGTGCAGCGCGCCAGCGACGACCCGGTGTCGGCCGTGCTGTCTGAAACGGCGCAAAACCGGCTCTCCCGTGTGACCGCCGACCTGCGCGCCGTGGAAGCTTCTCGCACCAGCCTGGCCCAGGCCGAAAGCGCGCTGGGCGAGTCCGGCGAACTGATCCAGCAGGTGCGCGACCTCATGGTCGCGGCGGGCAACGGCACCTATGGCCCGCGGGAACACCGCGACCTGGCCACCCAGCTCGAAGGCCTGCGTGACCAGATGCTGTCGGTGGCCAACCGCAAAGACAGCGCCGGGCGCACCCTGTTCGGCGGCCTGGGTGGCTCGACCACGCCGTTTGTGGACGTGTACAGCGCCGGCGGCTCGGCCGTGAGCTTTGAAGGCTTGCGCGGCCAGGAAGCCGCGGGCAACAACAGCCTGCCCCAGGCGCTCGACGGCGAAGCCATCTGGATGCGCATTCCCCAGGGCAACGGCAGCTTCACGCTGAGCCTGCCCGCCAGCAACACCGGCAGTGTGCGCACCGATGTGGGCCAGGTCACCAACCCCTCGGACCTCACCGGGCAGACCTACAGCGTCGGCTTTGCCAACGTCGGCGGCGTCATGCAGTACAGCATCACCAACACCACCACCGCCCCCCCGGTGCTCGAGCTGGCCAACGTGCCCTACCAAAGCGGCCAGGCGGTGGAATTTGACGGCATGTCGTTCCAGATGAGTGGCACCCCGGCCGACGGCGACACCATTGAGGTGGGCCCCGCCACCGGCCCCACCAACATTTTTAAAGTGGTGCAAGACACCATCGACGCCCTGCGCAGCACCGCCACCAGCGGCACCACGCAGCTCACCCACACCCTGTCGCGCACCCTCACCGAACTCGACGCCGGGCACGACCGTGTGCTACAGGCACGCAGCCAGTCGGGCGAATGGCTCAACCGCGCCGACGCCATCGACGGCTTGCTCGGTGACCGCGCCGTGGACTACAAGGCCGAGCGCTCGCGCCTGGAAGACCTGGACATGGTGCAAGGCATTTCAGACTTTCAGAGCCAGCAAGTCGGCCTGGAAGCCGCCCTCAAGTCCTACGCCCAGGTGCAGCGCTTGTCGCTGTTCCAGTACGTGGGCTAACCCCCGCATTCCCGCCACCGGGTTGACACGCCATGATGAGCCACACCGTTTTAGACAGCATTGCCCTGGGCTACCAGCCGGTCTGGAACCCCGCCCGCCAGCTGGTCGCCGTGCGCCTGCGGGTGCACACCATTCACCCCGAGTCGGTGGACGCCCCGCACCTGCTGCAGCTGCTGGGCAGCGACTGGCCTGCCGCCGCCCCGGTGCTGATTCTGTCGGTTGAGTCCCCCGCGCTGTTGCAGCAGGCGCTGGTGTGCCCGCCCGTGCACAACACCTGGCTGGAAGTGCCCGCCGCCTTGTTTGAAACCCCTGAAAGCCTGGCACGCCTGGCCGTGGCCCAGCGCAACGGCCACCAGCTGCTGCGCCACGCCGGCCCCTCGGCCAGCTGCAGCGCGTTCAACGCGCCGCTGGACGCACGCAGCCTGCTCAGCCTGAGCCCTGAAGACACCTTGAAGGCGTTGCGGGCCCATGCCCAGCAAGCATCCGGCAACCCCTTTGCCGCGCCCATGCCCGCCGCGCTGTGTCCCGGTCAAATCTACCAAGGCATTGCCGACCGGCACCTTGCCGCCCTTTGCCTCGACCAGGTTGGCGCCTGGGGTTTGCTGGGCTGGCCCGACGAAGACGTGCTGTTTGCCCACCGCCAACAGCCGCTGGCCTGCGACACCCGCGTGATCGAGCAGATCTTTCAGGCCATTGACGACGAAAGCTCGCTCGAACACCTGGAGCGCCTGGTGCGCCAAGACCCTGTGCTGGTGTACCGCCTGCTGCTGCTCGTCAACTCGGCCGCCTTTGGGTTGCGCCACGAAATCGACTCGCTGCGCCACGCACTGATGATGCTCGGCTTCACCGCCCTGGGACGCTGGCTGCGCGACCAGCTGCCCGGCAGCGACAACAACCCCGAACTGCACCCCGTGCGCTACGCCATGGTCATGCGTTCGCGCCTGGCCCAGCACCTGCTGGAGCCCGGCTCTGAAGACAACCTGCGTGCCGAGGTCTACACCACCGCGCTGTTTGCCCAGCTCGACCGCCTGATGCAGAAACCCCTGGCCGAGTTGCTCGGCAAGCTGCCCTTGTCGGGCCGGGTGCTGGACGCCGTGATGCGCCAGGACGGCCCTTACTTCCCGCTGATCGACATCGCCCAGGCCCAAGGCGACCCCGACAAACTGCGCCAGCTGCCCGCCATTTGCGAGCAGCACGACGTCTCGCTTGAACACGCCAACCGCGCCCTCATTCGCATGCTCGCCACCAGCCGCGACCACGCGGGCAAGCGCTCCCAGCGGCTGCTCTGAACGGGTCAGGCGCTACCATCGCGCCCATGAGCACCACGCCCCACCACACCAGTGCCCTCGTCCTGTTTTCAGGCGGGCAAGACTCCACCACCTGCCTCGCCCACGCCCTGGCCCGCTACCCGCGCGTCGAAACCATCGGGTTTGACTACGGCCAGCGCCACAGCGTTGAGCTGCAAGCCCGCCTGGTGGTGCTGCGCCAGCTGCGCGAGCAATTCCCCTCCTGGGCCGAGCGCCTGGGGGAAGACCATGTGCTCGACCTCGCCGTGCTCGGCAAAGTGAGCGAAACATCGCTCACCCGCGACATGGCCTTTCGCATGGAGAGCAGCGGCCTGCCCAACACCTTCGTGCCCGGGCGCAACCTGCTGTTTTTGACGCTGGCCGCCGCGCTCGCCTACCGCCGCGGCATCCAGGTCATCGTCACCGGCGTTTGCGAAACCGACTTTTCAGGCTACCCCGACTGCCGCGACGACACCATGAAAGCCCTGCAAGTGGCGCTCAGCTTGGGCATGGACCACCGTTTCCTCATCGACACCCCGCTCATGTGGATCGACAAAGCCGACACCTGGCGCATGGCGCACGAACTGGGCAGCAACTCGGGCGTGCCCGGCGGCGGGCCCGCGCTGGTGGACCTGATCGTGGAACACACCCACACCTGCTACCTCGGCGACCGCGAACACCGCCACGCCTGGGGCTACGGGTGCGGCAGTTGCCCGGCTTGTGAGTTGCGGGCGCGGGGGTGGGCGGGGTACAGCCCCTCTGAGACACAGCCTTGATTGGCCCACTCGCCGGCTTTACGGCATCACGCGAACCGGCCCTTTGATCACCGCAGCAGGCCGCGAGCGAGCGTCCACCACCGCCCACGCAAACACGCCCAGCCCGGCCAGTGCCAGCAAGGCGCCCACCCAGCCGGTGGACGTCCAGCCCAGGCCGGCGCTGATGGCCAGGCCGCCGACCCAGGCGCCCAGCGCGTTGGCCATGTTGAAGGCCGAGTGGTTGAGGGCTGCAGCGAGCACCTGGGCTTCGCCGGCCACGTCCATCAGCCGCAGTTGCAGCGCCGGGCAGATGGCCACGGTGGTGCCGATGAGGAAAATATTGATGGACCCCAGCACCACGCTATGGGCGGTGAACACATAGGCCACCAGCACCACGATGGACCACACCAGCATGCCGCCCACGGTGGGCATGAGGGCGCGGTCGGCCAGTCGCGAGCCCAACACATTGCCCACCACCATGCCCAGCCCAAACAGCGCCAGCACCACCGGCACCCCGGCCAGCGGCAGGCCGGCCACTTCGATCATGGTGGGTTTCACATAGCTGAACACCGCAAACAGGCCGCCAAAGCCAATGGCGCCAATGCCCAGTGTCAGCCACACCTGTTTGTTGCGCAGCGCACCCAGCTCGCGCAGCGGGCTGGCGCCGGGTGGTGCGGCCATGGCGGGCACTTCGCGGTGAATGAGCGCGGCGGCCAGCAAGGCCATGGCGCCCACCAGCACAAAGGCGGCACGCCAGCCAAACAGCTGCCCCAGCCAGGCCGCCAGCGGCACGCCCAGCAGGGTGGCCAACGTGAGGCCAGTCATGACCAGGCCAATGGCGCGCGCCCGCTGGCCCGGCGCGGCAAGCCCGGCCGCCACCAGCGCAGCCACGCCAAAGTAGGTGCCGTGCGGCATGCCGGCCGCGAACCTCAACACGTTGAGCCAGGCGTAGCCGGGCGCCACAGCGCTGGCAAAGTTGCCCAGTGCAAACACCAGCATCAGCGCCACCAGCAGCGCGCGGCGGCCCCAGGTGGCGGCGAGCACGGCCAGCACCGGTGCGCCCACCACCACACCCAGCGCATAAGCGCTGATCACATGGCCGGCCTTGGGAATGGTGACCCCCAGGTCTTGTGCCACCTCGGGCAGCAGGCCCATGATGACGAATTCACCGGTGCCAATGGCAAAGCTGCCGATGCCCAGCGCCAGCATGGCGCGGCCCGGGCGGGCCAACGGAGTGGAAAGAGCGGTGGTACCCGCGTCGGTGGTGAGGGGAGCGGACATGGGAGGGAAGCAGGAAGACGGGGAAGGGGAATGCAGGGGGCGCGCGCAGCGGCGAGCCCCTGGGGCTGAATTGCCCAGCGGGCGCTGGGTCGTTACACCGCGTTCACCAGCCGGTAGCGCGTGCCGCCAGCTTCATTGGGCTCCAGCGTCCATTGCCGGTTGTGAAACGCGGCCACCGTGGGCCGGTGGGCAATGGACACCAGGGCGCCGTTTTCCTGCGCCACCATGGTTTTCAGGCGCTCGTACAACGTGGCTTCGGCGGTTTCGTCCAGGGCGCTGGTGGCTTCATCCACAAACAGCCAGCGCGGCTTTTTCAAGAAGGCACGGGCCATGGCCAGACGCTGCTGTTCACCGCCTGAAAGTTTTTGTCCCCAGGTGTCTTCGGTGTCGAGCTGGCTGGCCAGGTGGGGCAGCAGGGCGTCGCTCAAGGCTTGTTGCAGTTCGGCGTCGGTGTAGCGCTCGGGCGTGGCCGGGTAGGCCAGCGCGTGGCGCAGGGCGCCGTTGGGGAAGTAAGGGCGCTGCGGCAAAAACATCACACGGGCGTCAAAGTCGACCGGGGGACGCAGCCGGCTCACGGACCAGGGCCAGATGCCCGCCAGCGCGCGAAACAGGGTGGACTTGCCGCTGCCCGACGGGCCTTTGACCAACACCGTGTCGCCCGGGTTGAGTTGCAAACCGTTGACCGCGAGCAGGGCGGTGCCGCCGGGCAGGCTCAGGTGCAGGTCGTCCAGCGACAGCACGTCTTCGGTGTGGGGTGTGGCCACCGTCTGGGTGTGGGCGCTGGCTTGCAGGGCCTGAAAGCTGGCTTCAAAGCTGGTGATGCGGTCGGTGGTGGCGCGCCAGGTGGCCAGGCGGTCGTAGTTGTCCACAAACCATGAGAGCGCGTCTTGCACGCGGCCAAAGGCGGAGGCAATTTGCATCAGCTCGCCCAGCTGAATGGCGCCGCTGAAAAAGCGCGGCGCGGCCACGATGAACGGAAACACCACAGCAGCTTGCCCAAAGCCCACCGTGAACCAGGTCAGCCGCTTTTGCGCGCGGATGAGTTGCAGGTAGTTGCCCAGCACCTCGCCAAAGCGGCTGCCCAGCTGGCGTTTTTCGACCGGCTCGCCGCGGTCCAGCGCAATGGATTCGCTGTATTCGCGCACCCGCACCAGGTGGTGCCGAAAGTCGGCCTCAACCCGTTGCTGTCGAAAGTTCAGGCCAATCAGCGGGCGGCCAATGTAGTGCGTGATGACGCTGCCGAGCACGCAGTACACCACCGCCATCCACACCATGAAGCCGGGAATCACAACCTCGTCGCCGTTGAAGCTGAAGGCAAAACTGCCCGAGAGCGTCCACAAAATACCCACAAAGCTGACCAGCGTGACCACCGCGTTGAGCAGGCCCATGGACAGACTCACCGAGTAGCTGGTGAATAGGTTCATGTCTTCGGCGATGCGCTGGTCCGGGTTGTCGGGCGTTTTGTCGCCGTTGCCGTTGCCGGTAAAGCGCGCCAGCTCCAGATGGTAGAAAGCCTGGTTGGCCAGCCAGCGGTTGACGTAATGCACCGTCATCCAGGCGCGCCAGCGCATTTCCAGCAGCTGCGTCAAATAGAAGCGGTAGACCGCGATCACGATGAAGCCAAACGCCAGGTAGGTGAAGCGCCCCAGCTCGCGCCAGAACACCGGCGCGTCCTTGTTTTGCAGCGCGTCGTAAAACACCCGGTTCCATTCGTTGAGTAGCACCAGCATGTACACCGCCGCCAGGTTCAGCGCCACAATCGCCGCCAGCAGTGCGCGCGCACGCCACTTTTCTTCCGAGTTGAAGTAGGGTGCGGCGAGCGCACCGACCTTGCCGGCAAACAGGCGAAAGCTTTGGAATTTGGACAGGGCTTGGGTCATCGAAGGTGTCTCAACAGATCGTGATCGGTGTCTTCAAGGATGCGCTGAAACGGGTGTTGCAGGACCACACCGCATGGCCCACCCGGAGCCTGCCCAGCAAGCCGGGGGATCTCATCCATTGGAAATGCCCGACGCCACATGCCCCGAGGGCACGTGCATCGAGGCCGATTCGATGTGCCCGGTCTGGTCGTCAAAGAAAAAGTCGGGTTCAAATTCGCGCAGAAACGGGCCTTTGGGCAGGCCACCCAGAAACATGGCTTCGTCCACGTCAATGCCCCAGTTCATCAGCGTGCGAATGGCGCGCTCGTGCGCCGGGGCGCTGCGCGCGGTCACCAGCGCGGTGCGCACGCGCATGTTGTTGGTGCCTTCGGTTTGCAGGCGGTGCAGGGCTTCCAGCAACGGCTTGAACGGGCCACCAGCCAGCGGCTGGCCGGCGTGGCTGGCCTCGTGCGCCTGAAAGGCACTCAGCCCCTCGGCTTGGTACACGCGCTCGGCCTCGTCCGAAAACAGCACCGCGTCGCCGTCAAAAGCAATGCGTACCTCGTGCGGGTGCGCGTCGCTCGCGTGCACCGACTGCGGGTACACCTGCGCGGCCGGCACGGCGGCGTCCAGCGCGGCGCGCACATCGGCCAAATGCGTGCTCAAAAACAGGTTGGCGCGCAGTGGGCGCAGGTAGCGCCAGGGCGGCTGCCCGCGCGTGAAGCTGCCGCGCTGAATGGGCAGGCCGTAGTGCTGCGCCGAACGAAACACCCGCATGCCCGACACCGGGTCGTTGCGCGACAAAATCACCACCTCCACCCGCTGCGCGTCGGCATCGTTGAAGGCCAGCAGCTTGCGCACCAGCGAAAACGCCACACCCGGCAAGGCGGGTTGCTCCAGCCGGTCCAGCTGCAGCTTCATGTAAGCCCGGTCGTCGCCGGTTTCAAACAGCCGGTTCTCTTCTTCAAAGTCGAACAAGGCCCGCGAAGAAATCGCCACGACCAGTTGACCATCCAATGTGACAGGCATGGGGAATCGCCTTTGCAAGAAATCAGAAGGCTGAAGCGTAGCCCAAATGCGAAGGCTCAGCCGAGTCAGGCAAACATCCAAAACCCATCATCTCAACGGCGCGAGGTGCCCCACCCAGGATGCGGTGGAACTGGCTTTGCCGGGCCACTCGCATCGCCCCCTGGGGGGTGACGCGCCCTTAGGCGCGGCGCGGGGGGTCAACCAACAAGCTGGTTGAGCTGAATGATGGGCATCAAGACCGCCAGCACGATCAACATGACCACCAGGCCCATGCCCACGATCAACATGGGCTCCAGAATGGTGGCCAGGTGCATGGCGCGGCGCTGCACTTCGGCGCTGAGCTGGTCCGCGGCACGGCCGAGCATGGCCGGCAGTTGCCCGGTTTGTTCGCCCAGCCGGGCAAACATGGCCACCAGCGGCGGAAAGCGCTTTTTGCTGCTCAGCGCCGAAGCCAGCGGCGCACCCTCGCGCACCAGCACCAGCGCGTCCAGCGCGTCGGCGCGCATGGCCTGGTTGCTCAGGGTTTCGGCGGCGGTTTGCAGCGACCGCAAAATGGGCACCCCCGCCGCCGCCAGCATGGCCAGCGTGCCCGCAAAGCGGGCGGCGTTGTAGCCCCGGGCCAGCTTGCCCACCAGCGGCAGGCGCAGCCAGGCGGCGTCCATGGTCAGGCGCAAGCCCGCGTTGCGCCGCGCCATGGTCAGCGCACCGGTGCCCAGTGCCAGCGCGCCCAGCATCAGCCAGCCGTAGCTGCGCACAAAGTCGCTCAGGTTCAGCATCACCACCGTCAAAAATGGCAAGGCGCGCTTGCTGCCAGCAAACACCCCGGCCACCTGCGGCACCACATAAGCCACCAAAAACACCACGATGACGATGGCCACCACGGTGACGATGGCGGGGTAGAGCGAGGCGGCAATCAGTTTGTTTTTGAGCGCTTCGCGGGTTTCTAGGTCGTCGGCCAGGCGCTCCAGCACCGTGCCGAGCTGGCCGCTTTGCTCACCGGCTGCGATCACGGCGGTGTAAATATCGGCAAACTCTTTGGGGTGCCGCGCCAGCGCCCGCGCAAACGGCGAACCACCGTTCACCTCAGACCGCAAGTCGGCCATCAGGTTGCGCTGCTTGTCGTCTTCGGCCTCTTCGGTCAGCGCGGCCAGGGCGCGTTCCAGTGGCAAGCCCGCCGCCACCAGGCCAGCCAGTTGCCGGGTCCACACCGCCAGTGTGGTGGCGTTGAACACGCCACCACCCCAGAGCGTGATGTTGAGCCCCTGCGCCCGCTGCTCACCCCCGGCCGAGGTGGCCGGCTCCACCACCAGGGGCACCAGCGCGCGAGCCCGCAACAGGCTGCGCGCGGCCTTGGCGGTGTCGGCGTCGATCAGGCCTTTTTGCGTGGCGCCCCGGGCGTCCAGGGCTTCGAAGGTGTAGGCGGGCATGTGACAAGCGTGGGGTATGAAGTGAGCTAGCGTACATCTGACCAGGCCGGCGCGCGTGCCCCCTTGCAGGATGCGGCGGAACCGGCTTGGCCGGGCCGCACCGCATCGCCCCTGGGGGGTGACGCCGCAGGCGGCGCGGGGGTCAATCTCTGGTCACACTCATCACCTCTTCCAGTGATGTGATGCCGGCATCGATCAGGTGCTGGCCGTCTTCTCGCATGGAGCGCAGGCCGCTGGCCTGGGCGGCAGCAAAAATCTGGCTTTCGGCGGCGCGGCTGTGGATGAGGGGGCGGATGACATCGTCCACCACCAGCAGTTCGTAAATGCCGGTGCGGCCCTTGTAGCCGGTGTTGCCGCAGTGGGCACAGCCCACCGGGTGCCAGCGGCCTTGCTCGTCCTGGCGGCGGCAGTGGGTGCACAGCTTGCGCACCAGGCGCTGCGCCAGCACCCCCAGCAGCGAGCTGGAGAGCAAAAACGGCTCTATGCCCATGTCGGCCAGGCGGGTCACGGCGCTGGCGGCGTCGTTGGTGTGCAGCGTGGCCAGCACCAAGTGGCCGGTGAGCGATGCCTGGATGGCGATTTGCGCGGTCTCGAAGTCGCGGATCTCGCCGATCATGATCACGTCCGGGTCTTGCCGCAAGATGGCCCGCAGCGCCTTGGCAAACGTGAGGTCGATCTTGGCGTTCACCTGCGTCTGGCCCACGCCGGCCAGCTCGTATTCAATCGGGTCTTCCACCGTCATGATGTTTTGCGCGCTGGCGTCCAGGCGCTGCAGCGCGGCGTAGAGCGTGGTGGTTTTGCCCGAGCCCGTGGGGCCGGTCACCAGAATGATGCCATGGGGCTGCGTGATGAGGTGGCGAAAACGCGTCAGCACATCGCCCTGCATGCCCACGGCCTCCAGGCTCAGCTTGCTTTCGCTTTTGTCCAGCAGGCGCAACACGGCGCGTTCACCGTGGGCGCTGGGCAGGGTGGACACGCGCACGTCGACCGCGCGGGTGCCAATGCGCAGCGAAATGCGGCCGTCTTGCGGCAGGCGTTTTTCTGAAATGTCCAGCTCGGCCATGATTTTCAGGCGCGAGATGAGCGCGGCGTGCAGCGCGCGGTTGGGCTGCACCACCTCGCGCAGCGTGCCGTCCACCCGAAAGCGCACGCTGGAATGGCGTTCGTAGGGCTCAATGTGGATGTCGCTCGCGCCGTCGCGCGCGGCCTGCGTGAGCAGGGCGTTGAGCATGCGGATGATGGGCGCGTCGTCGGCGGCCTCCAGCAGGTCTTCAATAGCCGGCAGGTCTTGCATCATGCGGCTCAGGTCCACATCGCTCTGCACTTCGCTCACCACCGCCGCCGCGCTCGACTCGCCCTGGGCGTAAGCGGCGCTGATGCGCTGCTTGAGCGTATCGCCGTTTTCCCAGTGGATGTCGCGCACATCGTGGCGGCGCAAAATTTCAGACAGCGCCGACAGTCGGCGGGTTTGTGCGGCCGCGTCGGCGGCCGGCGAGTTGCTACCCAGCAGGGTCAGCGCCTGGCCGTCGTCTTCCAGCAGCCAGTGGTGTTCGCGGGCGAAGGCGTAGGGCAGCGGGTATTTCACAGCCTGGGCCTCACTGCAGCGGTGTGGATGCCGGTGCGGGTGCTGGCGCCAGCGGCGTGGCCACGGCGGGCTGTTCAGGCAACAATGCCGCCGGTGCCCGCTGCGGCGCCATCACGGGTCCTTCGTTGATGCCCAGCAGGCTGTTGGGCTTGGGTTGGCCGTCTTTTTGCAGGGCGCGCATCAGCTCGTAGCGGTCCAGGGTCAGGTTGCTGGTTTCGCGGGCATCGCGCAGCACCACCGGGCGCAAAAACACCATCAGGTTGGTCTTCTTGCGTGATCGTTTTTCGCTTTTGAACAGGTTGCCAAACAGCGGCACATCGCCCAGGCCGGGCACCTTGTCTTCGTTGCCCGAGAACTCGTCTTGCAACAGGCCACCCAGCACCACAATGGCGCCGTCGTCCACCAGCACGGTGGATTCGATGGTGCGCTTGTTGGTGATCAGGCCGGCAGACGAGTTGAGGGACTGCGCCGCCACGCTGCTGACCTCCTGGAAGATCGTCATCTTGATGGTGCCGTTTTCGCTGATCTGCGGTTTCACCCGCAGTGTCAGACCGACGTCTTTGCGCTCAATGGTCTGAAACGGGTTGACCGAGCCTTCGCTGCTGCCGGTGTTGGTGAACTGGCCGGTCACAAACGGCACGTTCTGGCCAATCACGATCTTGGCTTCTTCGTTGTCCAGCGTCAGCAGGTTGGGGGTGGACAAGATGTTGCCCTCGCCGTTTTGCTGCAGAAAGCGCGCCAGAAAGCCCAGCACATACACCCCGTTGGTGCGGGTGACGGCGCCCAGGTTGAGGCCCGCCCCGGGCGCCAGCGTGCCCGGGGCGCCCGCCGCGAGGCTGATGATGTTGTTGCCGCCAGCGCCAAAGTTGGTGCCCAGCAGACCAATCAGGCCGTCGCCGGCCTTGCCGATCGGGCCTTGCCACTGAATGCCAAACTCGGCCGCCTTATCGGCGTTCACTTCCGCAATCAGGCTCTCCACATACACCTGCGCGCGGCGCGTGTCGAGCTGGTCGATCACGGCGCGCAGCTGCCGGTATTGCGGCTCGGGCGCGGTGATGATGAGGGCGTTGGTGGCCGGGTCGGCCTGAATCTGCCCACCGGTGGACGGCGCCGCACTGGCCGCCACCGGCGTGGTGGCCGGGCTGCCTGCGGTGGCCGGGCGGGCGGCAGGGGCAGAAGCGCCGCCGCCCGACCCGCCCGATTCACCGGCCATGGCCGCGCGCAGCGTGGCCGCCAGCGACACGGCGTCGGCGTTCTTCAGGTACACCACATGGATGTTGCCGCTCATGTTTTGGGAGGTGGGCTGGTCCAGCCGCGCCACCAGCGAGCGCACCAGCGCCAGCCGCGCCGGGTTGGCCGCGCGCAGCACCAGGCTGTTGCTGCGCGGCTCGGCCACCAGCGTGGTTTTGTACGACGTGTCTGCCTGCCCAGCGGCGCCGCCGCCGCCTGATTCAATCAGCCGGCTCACCAGGGCCACCATGTCCACCGCCACCGCGTGTTGCAGCGGGATGATTTCCACGTCGGTGGCGCCGGCAACGTCGAGCGCCGCAATGATGCGACCAATGCGCTGCAGGTTGTCGGCGTAGTCGGTGATGACCAGCGAGTTGTTGCCCGGGTTGACGTTGATGGTGTTGTTGGGCCCGATCAGCGGGCGCAGCACCGGCACCAGGTTGTTGGCCGACTCGTGGTTGAGGCGGAATATCTGCGTCACGACCTGGTTGGAGGTAGGCAGCGAGGCCACCGCACCGGCGTTGACCACCGTGCCTTGCAGCTTGGCATCGGACTCGGGCACGATCTTGTACAGCCCACCCGTGTCCACCAGCGAAAAGCCTTGCAGCCGCAGCACGGCCGCAAACTGGTTGAGCGCAACAGCGGGCGTCACGGGGCGTTCGGTCGCCAGGTTGATGGTGCCTTTCACGCGCGGATCGACCACCACGTTGCGCCCGGTGATCGTGGCCATGGTGCGAGCCACGGCTTCAATTTCAGCGCCCACGAAGTTCAGCACCACCGGTTCGCTGGCGCGGCTCTGTGCGTGCGATGGCGCGGGCAGCACGCCCAAGCCCAGCGCCAGGCAGGTGCTCAGGGCCACAGCGGTCAGTGCGGCGCGGTTGCGTGGCGTGCGTTGCCCAGGTGCGGGGCGCGTCGTGCTGCCACAGGTGTCATTCGTGTTCATGTTTTGATCCTATCGCGGACGCCAGTGCGCAGACCGTGGGGTGGCGCAATGTTGCGTTGAATGAGTCGGTCCACCGCCCGGGGGTTCCGGGCGCGGGACGGGCATGGTCTTGCGGGCATAAGGCTGGGGCCATCGTTCGGTTGGTGGTCCGGTCAGCCAATGTTGAACACCGAGCGCGGGCCCTGGCGCCGCCCCATGATGTTGAGCAGGTTGGTCAGGGCTTCCTCGCGTCCGGCGGCAGCCTGGGCGTCACCCTTGAAGCGCAAACGGCCACCAACCCACTGGCCGCTGCCCTGCAGCAGCAGGTCACCACTCACGGTGGTCAGGTCCAGTGTGGCGGTATGACCATCGGCGGCGGCTTTGAGTGCGAAACGGTAGCTGCCCAAAGGGCGCAGGCGCGACAGGCGCGAAGACACATCTTGTGCGTCCACCACCAGGCTGCCTTGCAGGTTGGTGCGGCCCTGGTCCCAGCGCAGGGTCAGGCCTTCGGTTTGCAGAGCCAGCTGGCCTTCCATGTGCAGGGTGTTCCAGGGGGTGCCCAGGCCCACCAGCAGGTCGGCGGGCCAGTAGCTGCTGGACGCTGCCACGCGCAATTCAGCGCCACCCCAGCGGGGCAGCAGCAAGAGCGCCAGCGGCTGGGGGGTGCAACACGGCGCGGAAAGCAGCAAGCCCACCGCAGGCGCGCCCGAGGCCAGCCGCGGACTCAGCCGCCAGCGCACACCCTGGGGCAGGGCCGACTCGCTGCGGCTGCCTTCGCCGCCGGTCAGCAGCAGGTCGGCCTGGCCTTGCCACACGGTACCGCTGGGGTTGACCAGCTGCAGCTGGCCGCCGGTGGCGCTGTTGAGCGCCTGGGCCAGCCAGCGCGCCGGGGCAAACAGCAACAGCGCCAAAGCCAGGCCAGCCAGTGCGCCCAGCCAGGCGGCGCGTTGGGGCCATGTGCTTGCCATGCCTCAGCTCCCGCCCAAGCCGGGACCGCCCAGCACCAGCGTGCCGCTCCAGGCGGCGGGCTCGGTGGCTCGGTTGAGCTTGGCTTCCAGTGGCATCAGCCGGGCGTTCACGCGCACCTGCGACAGCCATTGCGCCAGCGCATCGGGCGGTGTGTTGTTCAGCGTCAGGGTGGCGCGGTCACCCAGCACCGCCAGCTGCGCCGTGCCGGCCAGGCCGGTCGTGGCCTGTTCCAAAGCCCGCAATACGTCGTCGCGGTTCATGGGCCTGGCGCTGTTTTGCGCCCGCAGGCTCTCGGCCGTGGCGGCCATGCTGCGCATCTGGCCCAGCTGCTCGTCCAGGCGGGCGTGGCGCTCGGGCGCCAGGCGCAGTGTGTTCAGGGCCGGCGCCACCGCCAGCCACCACAGCAGGCCCAGACCCACCACCCAGGCGGCCAGGGACAAGGCGCGTTGCTCTCGGGGTGCGAGGCGGCTGTAGGCCGCCTGCAGTGGCGCGGTCCAGCGGGCCAGGGGGTTGGTGTGCGGGGTTTTGGCCATGTTTCAGCGCTCGGTGGGTTGCAGCGTCAGTTCGTTGCCGTCAAAGCGGGCTCGCCAGCCGTTTTGTTCCAGGCTCTGCTGCAGGGTGCGCACCTGGTCTTCGCTGGCGCGCCAGCCGCTGAACCGGCCTTCACCCGGGCTAAAACCGATGGCGGTGGGCTCAGGCAAGGCGCCAGGGGCCACCTGTGCCATGGCGCTCAGCATGGTTTCCAGGTCGCCGGCCGAGAGCGTGCCGCTGGCTTGTTGCAGCCGGGTCAGTTCGCGGCGCATTTGCAGGGGCGCGTCCAGCACCAGCGCCACCTGCGGAAAGCCTTGTTGCAGCACCTGGCGCATGGCGCTCTGCTTGGCGTCCAGGCTGCTGCGCTCGGCCCAAGCCGCCACATTCAGGCCCACCAGTTGCACCGCCACCAGTGCGGCCAGGCCCCAGCGGGCAGGCCGCCAGGCGGGCGCGCTGCGCCAGCGGCGCAGGTGTTGTTTCAAGCGCTGCCCGCGCCGCGCACCAGACGACAGGCTCAGGTCAAACTGGGCCAGGTTCCAGTCGGACTGCGCGCACTGCAGCAGCCACACAGCGCGGGGCACCAGTTCAAAGCGCTGGTCCAGCGTGCGCTCGGCGAGCGAGGCCACGGCCGGGTCGGCGAGCCAGCGTGTGGTGTCCGGGTCGGCTGCCCAGGGGTCGGTGCCCGTGGCGGCCGTCAGCGCGCCAAAGGCCGAATCACCCAAGGTGCTGTTGCCGCCTTCGCGCAGGGGGGTGCAGATCACACCCAGCGGGCTGGCGCTGGCCAGCCACACCTGGTTGCCTTCGTCGTGCGCCCAGTGCAGGGTGGGTGAGGCGGGGTGGTCGGGCGTGGTCAGCGCCGACGCCGGCAACGGCCACAGCGCGGGGGCGATGCGCGCCACCGGGCGCCCTGCAGCTTCCAGGGCCTGCAACCAGCTTTGCAGCCAGGCCTTGTTGCAGGCGGCCACCCACACCGTCTGCCCCGAACGGCCACCCGGCTCCAGGGCGTAATGCAGCTCGCTGGTGTCGCTGAGCACGCGTTCTTCCAGCAAGCCGTCCAGCACGGCCCTCAGCTTGGCGTTGGCCACTTTGGGCAGCGCCAGGCGGTGCCACGAAACAGCCCGCGGCGGCAGCACCAGCACCACGTCGTCGTCGCGTGGCAGCAGCGAGGCTGCGCAGTGCCCATGGTCCAGCACCAGCTGGCCGTCGCTGGACGTTGCCCAGTCGAGCAGGGCCGTGGGCCCGCTGGCGGGCGCGACGGAGAAGTCGGATGGGGTGAGGATCAGCACAGGGTGGGGCGGTGGTGGGGTGGGAAACGGTTGGGTGCCATTCTAGAGAGCCCGTGAGGTGGTGCGTTGAGGCGGAGCAGCCGGCCTGGCTTATTTACTGGCCAGCGATGCGCTCGCGCCATCTCACGCTCACATCCAGGTTGTTGCGCACCACCAGTGAGCGCTCTTCAATCACCGCGTCGTCCAGCCGCAGGCGACCCCGCACCTCGAAATAATTGCTCCGGGTGCCGTGCCGGGTTCCCGTCAACTGGTTCTCCAGCGCCGGCAACAGGCGGCTGGCGTCGGCCAGGGTCTTGAAGGGGCTGCGCTCGCGTTCGGTCACCAGGCGCTGCGCCTGCGCCATGTCCAGCTGCGGCATGCTGGCCACAAGGGCCTGCGGGCTGGCGGTGTTGATGTTGAGCGTGGTGCGTTCGGGCAGCACCGCCACATGGGGCTCCAGTGCCGCCAGGCTCCCCGGCCCAATGCCCAGCCAGCCCAGGTGCGCCAGCTTGCGGGGCTTGAGCGCGGTGCGCGAGGGCATGGGGTCGTTGGCGGCCAGCGCGGTGGTGCTGAGCAGCTCGTCCACCGCCGCGTTGAGCTCGGGCAGTGGCAGGTCCAGCTGTTCGTAGAGCCGGGTGAAAGCGGCCAGGTCGGGCTCTGAAACCTCGGCTTTGGTGGCGGCGCCCGTGCCGCTCAGATTCACCAGGTTCATGAAGTTGAGCCGCGACTGCATATCGATCACCTCGCCCGACAGAAAGGCCTGCAGCACATCGTCGGCGCTGTTTTCACGGTCGGCCGCCAAAAAGCTGGACAGGCGGGCTTCTTCCAGCGGCATGGCCCAGGGTTCGCCCAGGTGGTCGGCGTTGTTGTTGTTCATGTTGCCGCGTGCGTCTTCGCGCAAGATCAGGCGCGCCCAGTCCAGGGCCCCGGTGAGAATCCAGCCCGCCTGCAGGCGCTGGCGTTCGGCGGTTTCCACCTCGGTGGCGCGCCATTGCTGCCACAGCGCAGCCGAAGCCAGCGTGGCCACCAGCGTCACCACCAGCATGGCCAGCAACAGCGCTGCACCGCGCTGGCGCTGCACAGCGCTGGGTTGTGGCCTGCGTGTGCCGCTCATGGCCGGCCCGCCTGCAGCGTGGGGCGCACCCAGTCGCGCACCAACTGGCCCGACAGGCTTTGCCCTGCGGACAGCGTCAACACCAGCCGCACGCCATTGGGCAGCTCGGTGGTCGTTGTGGTGCCCGCCACCTCGCCGCCGGTGGCCTCCGTGCCCACCGACGACTGCGGGTTGGCCCAGGTTTCGCCGCGGTGGTAAAACAGCTGCCACTGGTCAATGCCAAAGAGCGCGACGGCGGTGTCGTTGCCGCCGCCAGCGCCGCCGTTGGTGGACAGGCGCCCGCCACTGCCCCATTCGGCGGCCCGCTGCCAGGCGCGTGCCAGCTCGTCGCGCCGCACCAGCGGGGGCGACTGCCAGCGCACCCATTGGGCCAAGCCCGCGCTGGCGTTGCCTGCCGACCCAACGGCCGCTGGGTCCGAACGCTGGTCTGGCGTGTGCCGCGCCCAGGCCACCACCCGCAAGCCCGGGCTCTGCAAGCCCGCTTCGGCGCTGTCGCGCCGCGTCATGCGCAGCACCTGGCCGTTGAATTCCAAGGCGCTCACCTCACCGGTTTCCACCACCGCGTCCAGATCAGCACCCCATTGGCCCAGCCCCGCCTGCAGGCGCAGCAGCTCGTCGGCCCGCTGCTGGGTCAGGGTCTGGGTGCGCGTCATGCCGTCCAGCGAACGCCAGCTCAGCAGCGCCAGCATCGACATGATCGTGATCGCCACCAGCAGCTCGATCAGCGTGAAGCCGCGTTGTCGTGAAGCAGGCCCCAAAAGGTCCTTTGACCGGCGTGAAATGCCCGAGCCCAGTACGCCGCGGGACTGGCTTTGCCAGACCGCAGGCGTTGCCCCCTTGAGGGGGTAGCGCGTGGCGCTGCGGGGGGGCGCCATCAATACCGCCCCAGCACGGTGGACAGCGTCAGCAGCTGCACCGCCACGCCATCCACCGGCGCCGTCACCACCGCGTCGATGCGGCGAAAGTTCGGGTTGGGCGTGGGCAGCACCGACAGCCGCACCTGCAGCGTTTGCCCGGTCTGCTCGCACGCCACCGTGCTGTCGCCCACCCCTGGCAGCTGGCGTGACAGGCGCAACCGCGTCAACTCGTTTTCGGCACACAGCTGGGCCAGCCACTGGTCGCTCTGGCGGGTGGCGGCCCGCGTCAGGGCGCCCGTGGCCTGCAGCCCGGCCGACAAGGTGATGGCCACCACAGCGAGCGCCACCAAAATCTCGACCAACGTGAAGCCGCGCTGTTTCATGGGTTCATGGCGTGGGCACCACGGCAAAGGGCGACAGGCCGTCTGTGGCCAGCGTCAGTTGCCGGTCGCCTTGCAGCAACACCAGCCGCTGCGCCGCAATGAGCGGCTCGGGGCCGAGCACCAGCACCTGGGCGCCGGTTGGTAGCGTCACCTCGGCGCGGGTTTCGGGGCTCAGCCAGCTGCGGGGTTCTGCCAGAGAGTCTTGGGCCACGCGTTTGGGCTTCACGCCCACAAATTCAAAACCGTCTGGCCGCTGGCGCCACACCACCGGTACGCCACTGGTGCGCGACTGCGCGCGGGCCGACTCCAGCATCGCCGACAGACGCAGCCCTTCGCGCTCCAGCTGTGTGGCGCTGCTGTCGCGCAGCGCCAACGTGGCGCCGGCGGTGGCCAGCGCCACAATGGCCACCACCACCATCAGCTCCAGCAGGGTAAAGCCCCACTGTGGACGGTAGGTGGGTGACAAGGTGGATGGCAATTCAAACCTCCGCCGATGAGCCGGGGAGTTCTGCACAACGGGTCTGAGTCAGTAGCGCCCCGCGCAAGACATACCTTCGCCCAGCGGGTGCCGAAGATCCGGCTCCGCCGGTCCAAAGGCACCGTCCCCCTGGGGGGCTGAGGGCCGCGGCTCCAGGTCTGCCTGCGCAGACTTGGACAGCCCGAAGAAACACCGCCTCCGGCGGTGTTGCGGCCTGCAAGGCGAAGCGAAGCGGCGCGGGGGGGTGTCGTGTCACTGCCAGCTGCCCAGATCGGCATCGCGGCCTTCACCGCCGGGCTGGCCGTCCGCACCGAGCGACAACACATCCACCTCGCCATGCACGCCAGGGTTCAAATATTGGTAAGGGCGGCTCCATGGATCGGCTGGCAGTTTTTCCAGGTAAGGGCGCCAGTTGGGCGGCACGGGGCTGGCCGAGGGCTTGGTTACCAGCGCGTTCAAGCCTTGTTCGCTGGTGGGGTAGCGCTGGTTGTCCAGGCGGTACAGTTTCAGCGCCTGCATCAGGTTGTTCACGTCCGTTTTGGCGGCGGTCACGCGGGCGTCGTCGGCGCGGTCGAGCACGTTGGGCACGATCAGGGCTGCCAGCACGCCAATGATGACCAGCACCACCATGAGTTCAATGAGCGTGAAACCCCGCTGCAGCGAGCGCCCAAAACGGGCCGGCAGGCTGGCAGGGCAGGGGGTGAGGGTGTCGGTGTGGTTCATGTCAATTTCCCTGAGATGGCGCGTTGTCCAAGGTCAACAAGGCCAAGAGGTTCCTGGGCTCTTGGGCTTCACCGTCCATCATAATGCGGCCATATGACCAAGGCGTCCTCTTTCAGCCATTCCGTTTACCCCGGTGACGGCCATGCCAGCGCCTCGGCCACGCGCCGGCCCTGGCCCGCTGTGGCCGCGGGTGTGTTGTGGCTTGCTGCGGGTTTGAGTGCGGGGTATTGGGTATTGCTGGCCATGGGCCGCACGCCGGTCACGCCCGTGGCGGCTGCACCCCTGGCCTTGCCCGTGGCAGACCCCGCCGTGGTGGCCCGTGCATTGGGCTTTTTGCCGGTGGTGGCGGTTGCCGATGTGGCTCAGGCGCCTGTGCCCGTGCCGAGTCGCTACGTCTTGTTGGGCGTGGTCTCGGTGGGTGCGGCCCAGGGCGCGGCGTTGATCGGCCTGGATGGCCAGCCGCCCCGGCCCTACCGCGTGGGTGCCGTGCTGGACGGTGGCCTGGTGCTGCAGTCCGTCAGCCGCAACACCGTGCGCCTGGGCCCTGCGTTGCAAGGGCCTGCCACGGTTGAACTGTCTTTGCCTGAAGTTCCCACCTCACCCTGAGCAAAAGACGCTCAGCCGCTCAGTGTTCCAGCAGGCTCTGTGCGGCTTGCAGCAGCGGCCAGGCCAGCAGGGCGCCCGAGGCCTGGCCCACGCGCAATTCCATGTCCAGCAGCGGCTGGGCTTGTAGGTGAATCAGCAGCAGCCGGTGCCCCGGCTCGGCCGAGCGGTGCCCAAACACCAGGTAATCGGCCACCGCCGGGCACAAGCCGCGCGCCACCAGCGCCGCAGCGCTGGCCACAAAGCCGTCCACCAGCACCACGCGGCGCTCGCTGGCGGCCTGCAGCATGGCGCCCACCATCATGGCAATCTCAAAGCCACCCATCGCCGCCAAAGCGTCCAGCGGGGTCACGGCCTTGCGGTGGCGCGAGGCCGCTAAAAACAGCTTTTCCAGTTTGTTTTGCAACTGAGCGTTGGTCAAGCCACCTTCCTGGTGGTGGTCGCGCCCGCACGCGTCGGCCAGCGGCACGCCACACAAACGCGACAGCAGCAGCGCCGCGCACGACGTGCTGCCCACCCCCACGTCACCCAGCGCCAGCACATTGCCCGGCAGGTGCTTCACCACGTCCATGCCCGCGTGCAGGGCGGCAATGGCTTGCGTGATGGACATCGCGGGGCTCAGCACCATGTTGCGTGTGCCGTGTCCAATTTTGCGCACCACCAGCGGTACCCGCCGCGCAGCGTCTTCGGGCACAACCGCGTGCGAAGCCAGCCCAGCGTCCACCACGGTCACGTCAAAACCATGCAGGGCCGCCAGCGCATTCACCGGCGCCTGGCCTTGCAGCATGTGCACCACGCGCTGCTGCGTCACCTCCAGCGCAAAGGCCGACACCCCCTCGTCGGCAATGCCGTGGTCGGCGGCAAACACCACCACTTGGGGCGAGTCAAAGACCAGCAAGTCAAAGCTCTGCGCGCTGGCGCTCTGAATGCGCGCGAGCTGCAACACCAAGGTCTCCAGCCGCCCCAGCGCGTGCGCCGGAAAGCCTTGCAGCGCCAGCCGCTGGGTCACCGCTGCGTCCAGCGCCGCGTCGGCCGTGGGCAGCACCGCAGGCAGCCGCAGGCCCGCGGGCAACACCGCTTTGCGCGGACCGTTGATCGGCTCAAAAACAGAATCGACAGCCATGCGGTGCGCCTAGCGTTAACTTTTGAGAAACAGACGGTACACCGGGTTCTGCGTTTCTTCTACGTAGGGGTAGCCCAGCGTGTCCAAAAATTTGGCAAAAGCCTTGTCGTCTTTCGGCGGCACCTGCAAGCCCACCAAAATACGGCCGTAGTCAGCGCCCTGGTTGCGGTAATGAAACAGGCTGATGTTCCAGCCCGGGCGCATCAGGCTCAAAAACTTCAGCAAGGCACCGGGCCGCTCGGGAAATACAAAACGCAGCAAGCGCTCGTCGTGCGCCAACGGCGAATGCCCGCCCACCATGTGCCGAATGTGCTCTTGCGCCAGGTCGTCGTGCGTCAGGTCCAGCGTGTCAAAACCCTGCTTGCCCAGGTGGCCTGCAATTTTGCGCGACTCGCCCTTGCCCTGCGTGGTCAGTCCTACAAACACATGCGCCTTGGCCGCGTCGTGCACGCGGTAGTTGAACTCGGTCACGTTGCGTGGCGTGCCTGGCAGGGTGCCAATCAGCTCGCAAAAACGCCGAAAACTGCCGCGCTCTTCAGGAATCGTCACCGCAAACAGCGCCTCGCGCTCTTCGCCCACCTCGGCGCGCTCGGCCACAAAACGCAGCCGGTCAAAGTTCATGTTGGCGCCACACAAAATGGCGGCGTAGGTCTGGCCCTTGGTTTTGTGCTGAGCCACATACTGTTTGATGGCCGCCACCGCCAGCGCGCCCGACGGCTCCACAATGCTGCGCGTGTCCACAAACACATCTTTGATGGCCGCGCACACCGCATCGGTGTCCACCACCACGTACTCGTCTACCAGGCCGCTGGCAATGCGAAAGGTTTCTTCGCCCACCAGCTTCACTGCGGTGCCGTCGGCAAACAGGCCCACGTCGGGCAGCGTTACGCGCTCTCCCGCTTTCACCGACCGCAGCATCGCATCCGAGTCCGTGGTCTGTACCCCAATCACCTTGATCTCTGGGCGCACCGCCTTGATGTAGTTGGCCACACCCGAAATCAGCCCGCCGCCGCCAATGGCCACAAACACCGCGTCCAGGTGGTCCGAGCCCAAGCTTTGCAGCTGGCGCAAAATTTCCATGGCAATCGTGCCCTGGCCCGCAATCACGTCCGGGTCGTCAAACGGGTGCACAAACGTCAGGCCCTGCTTTTTCTGCAGCGCCACCGCGTGGGTGTAGGCGTCTGAATAGCTGTCGCCGTGCAGCACCACGTCGCCGCCCAGCGCCACCACCGCGTCCACCTTTACCTGTGGCGTGGTGGTGGGCATCACAATCACCGCGCGCGTGCCCAGCTTGCTGGCGCCCAGCGCCACGCCCTGCGCGTGGTTGCCGGCCGACGCGCAAATCACGCCCTTTTTCAGCTGCTGCGGCGTCAGATGCGCCATCTTGTTGTAAGCCCCGCGCAGCTTGAAGCTGAACACCGGCTGCTGGTCTTCGCGTTTGAGCAGTACCGTGTTGTTCAGTCGCCGGCTCAGGTTTTTCGCCGGCTCCAGCGCCGACTCCACCGCCACGTCGTACACCCGGGCGGTCAAAATTTTCTTCAAATAGTCGGCCGGGGTCAGCGCCGTGACGGGTGACGCGAGCGGCAATTCGGCGTGGGGAGCGGTCTTTTTGGGTCGAACGGGCATGGTGATTCCTCTGTTCTGATCATATCCAGACCCAAAAACGGCCAAAAAAAACCCGGACTGGCAGAACCGGTCCGGGCTTAAATCCACCCGTGGAGGGTAGAGGAGACAACCTTAAATACAATGGCGCCAGTATACAGCGCACATGCTGCAATGCAACAAAGTTGGGCTGGCTTTTGCTATCTTTTAGAGAGCTTACCCAAAGTTCGCTACTTATTTCACGCTTGGAACCCCTCATGGAATGCACCGTCACCTGGACCGGCGCCGCCGGCACCCGCTCCCACATGGGCTTTGTGGCCGAAACCGGCAGCGGCCATGTGCTCACCATGGATGGCGCCCCCGACGCCGCCAAGCCTGAGAACGGCGGTGCCAACCTGGCCCCCCGCCCCATGGAAACCGTGCTCGCCGGCACCGGTGGCTGCACCGCCTACGACGTGGTGCTCATTTTGAAGCGCGGCCGTCACGACGTGCGCGGCTGCAGCGTCAAGCTCACCACCGAGCGCGCCGAGGTCGACCCCAAAGTCTTCACCAAAATCCACATGCACTTCACCGTCACCGGCAAAGGCATTCCCGCCACAGCGGTCGAGCGTGCCATTGCCATGAGCCACGAAAAATACTGCTCAGCCAGCATCATGCTGGGCAAAACCGCCGACATCACCACCGGTTTTGAGCTGATCGAAGCCTGACGCCCGGGGCTTTGCCCTATCCCCACTCGGCCTGAGCGCGCTGAAGGCCTGGCGCGCCGGCAAGGTGGCCGCCCCGCTTCACACCCGGTGCGCCACCGTCGTCATCACCTTGGCGGCCGCCCGCATCAAGCCCCGCACCGGCGCTGGCAGCTCCACCGCGCCGGCGTGTTGCGCCTCCCGTGCGTGGCGGGCTTCGTCGTCCTTCATTTGCGCCACGATGGCGCGCGAAGCCTGGTCCCCCGGCGGCAGCCGGTCCATGTGGCTGGCCAGGTGCGCTTCCACCTGGCGCTCCGTTTCCACCACAAAACCCAGGCTCACCCCCGGCCCCATGCGCCCAGCCAGCAGGCCCAGCCCAAAAGCCCCGGCGTACCACAGCGGGTTCAGCAGCGAAGGCCGCGCGCCCAGCTCGTCCAGCCGTGCCTTCGTCCAGGCCAGGTGGTCGGTTTCTTCGCGGCCAGCCGCCTCCAGCTGCGCCGCCAGCGCCCGGTTGGGCGCCTTGCCGCCGCCGGGGCTGCGCGCCGCCAAGGCTTGCGCCGTGTAAAGCGCCTGCGCACACACCTCGCCCACATGGTTCACCCGCATCAGCGCACCCGAAAGCCGCCGCTCGTCGTCGCTCAAAGCCTCATTGGGCCTCTCAGGCACGGTCGGGCAGTCGCGCGAAGCGCGGGCCGGCACAAAAAGCGTTCTCAAAGCGGCGTCGGCCGCGGTCAGCAGGGGGTCCATTCGCATGGTGGGGCTCCTCGGTGTTGTCTAGCGGTCGGGTCGGTGCAGGCCACGTTAAGCCTGCAAACCATGGCGCGCGTCACAGCGGTCATCTTGCCATGCCGCTCGCGCCCTCATGGCTGGCTCACGGCGTGCGCGCGCTGTCGATGCTTTCTTGTCGCCGTGTGTTGTGTCAGATCAAGTGGCTTGTTTGTAGTTCGGTTGCAACAAAAAACCTAGGGTTTACCCAAATATTGCGCCCGGTGGTGCCGCTCGCCGTGGTGCAGCTCGGCCCATTCTGTTGTAATTGCTTCAGCTTCCGAAACGGAGGTTGGTTCAAGGGCACAGACCCGAGGCCTCTCTTTTCACAACCTTGGAGAATTTCTCAATGAAAAAGACCCTGATTGCTCTGGCCGCCGTGGCAGCCACCAGCGCCGCCTTCGCACAATCTTCCGTGACCCTGTACGGCGTGGCTGACGCTGCTATCGTCAAGTCCACCGGCAAGTCTACTGCTTTCGCCAGCGCTGCCGGCATGAACAACGGCACCAGCCGTTGGGGCGTGCGCGGTACCGAAGATCTGGGTGGCGGCATGAAGGCTGGCTTCAATTTTGAGCAAGGTCTCAGCTTGGCTGACGGATCCTTGTCCCAGGCCGGTGCTGGTGCATTCGGCCGCGCTGCTTACATGACGCTGGGTGGTGGTTTTGGTGAAGTCCGTCTGGGCCGCACCCTGAACCCATCCTTCTTCGCAGCCGCTGCCTGGGAACTGACCGGTACCGCTAACTACTCTGCCGCTGTCGGCCAGTTCGGCGCTGTTCTGGGTGGTATCCGCAACAGCAGCCAAATCGCCTACACCACCCCCAACATGGGTGGCTTCAGCGCAACGCTGGGCACCATCTTGAAGGAAAACAATGGCGGAAGCGGCAAGGTTGACCTGAACGCCATCTACCGTGGTGGTCCTCTGGTTGTGGCTCTGGGCTACAACAAGATTGAGGGCGCCGAGAAAAACCTTCATGTTGGTGCCAACTACGACTTCGGTGCCTTCAAGGTAGCTGGCTCGATCGTTGATCCAGCCGGTGATTCCAAAGGTTTCACCATCGGTGGCACCACCATGATGGGTCCTGTCGGTCTGACGCTGGACATCGCTCGTGACACCGAGTTCAAAGACACCAACGTGCTGGTTGAAGGCAAGTACGCTTTGAGCAAGCGCACCTTTGCTTACGCTGCATTCCTGCGCGACGGTAAAGGCAAGACTGCTACGAACGTGAACAACCTCGGCTTGGGCATCCGCCACAACTTCTGATCGTGTGGCTGGTATGACCAGCTGACGCTCTGAAATTCAAAAACCCCTGCGGCATTACTGCCGCAGGGGTTTTTTCATGAGTCCGCTGATGTCGGGTTCAGTCTTGAGCGTCAGCTGAGTACCTATGCCGTGTCAGATTTCGGCTGGGAAAGTCTGTCCGCCAGAAACTAAGCACCGTGCGGGCGCCGATCCCGGCAACAGCGTAGAGAGCGTGTTTTCTTTGAAGGAAAAACCTCTTTGGTGCCTTTCAAACGTGTCATTTTGTTCGTCTGGCGCCAATCTTGTTTAAAAAAAACAACAAAAATGCTCTTTGTGTCGAGGTTTATAGGGGAAACCCTGTGGTGCGGGTTTTCCCGGGGTTAGGATTTGCCATGTGACTTGCTTTCACATCCGGCTTCGATGTACGTAGCTGGAATTTTCAAAAGGAAATCCTCATGAAAAAATCTCTGATTGCTCTGGCCGTTCTGGCTGCTTCCGGCGCCGCATTTGCACAGTCCAGCGTGACCCTCTACGGTATCGCTGACATCTGGGTCGGCAAGTACAAAGAGGAGACGCTTGCTGACGGCAGCATCGTCAAAGGTAAAATGAAAGTTGGCAGCGGTGGCGTGTCCACCAGCCGCCTGGGTTTCAAGGGCACCGAAGATCTGGGTGGCGGCTTGAAGGCTCACTTCAACTTCGAACAAGCGCTTGACCTGACCAACGGTGCTACCGAAGGCAATACCTTTGCCCGCCAAGCCAACATTGGCCTCAGCGGTGGTTTTGGTACCGTGAAGTTGGGCCGCAGCTTCAACGCGATGGACGATGTGTTCGGTGCTGCTAACAGCGGCTTTGACTCGGCTTTGTCGGCCAATGCTGTCTGGTTGAACGGCTACACCGGCGCAGCCGATGCTCAGCTGTACTACGCAACCCCCGAGTTTGCCGGTTTCACCGCTGCTGTGAGCACCCAGCTCAACGGTAATAAGGGTAGCGCCGACGGCGACGGTCGTATCAGCGCCGTCAATGTGGCCTATGCCAACGGTCCTATCGGTGCCGCTGTCGGTTTTGAAGGCGACGAAAACGGTCAAGAAGGCCTGATCGTTAACGGTTCCTACGATCTGGGCATGGCCAAGCTGCTGGCTAGCTACTACACCACCAAGCCAGAAGCCGGTGTCCGTACCAACTCTTACCAGATCGGTGCAGACGTGCCTCTGAGCAGCGCGCTGACCCTGTCGGTGGGCTACGCCCGTTCCAACGTAAAAGGCGGCGAGGCTGACAGCGGCTTCGGCGTGGCAGCTGCTTACAGCTTGTCCAAGCGCACTTCGGTGTACGGCGGTCTGCGCGCAGAAAGCCGCAAGTCCGGCGCTGCTGACGGCGACTTCTTCGCTGTGGGCGTGCGTCACGCTTTCTAAAGCCCTGCGGTCGTAAGACCGCTGGTTTTGGTTTCAAGAAAACCCCGGGCATCACCCGGGGTTTTTTTGGGTTTGAACATGGTGTTTGACCTCTGCAAATCGTTTCCCATGCGGCTTGCGCCGCATGGAGCGCACATAAAAAAACCCGCCTCGGCGGGTTTTTTTATGTCTGCAAAGCCCACAGCGTTGGGGTGTGGCGTTGTGGCTCTGCCTTAAGCGCTTACTTCTTGGCGGGCACTGCGTCTGGTGCTTTGTCGGCTGCAGCGGGTTTGGTCGCTTTGGCGACCACGGTTTTCTTGTCGCTGGATTTGAACGCTGCGCCGCCCACGGTGAGGCCTTCGGCTGAGAGCTTGGCGGCGCGCTTGTCGCCAATGCCGGACACGCGCTGCACCAGGTCGTCCCAGTCTTTAAACTTGGCGACCTTGCGCTGCTCCACAATTTTGGCTGAGGTGCCGGGGCCAATGCCTTTGATGCTGTCGAGGTCGGCCACCGAGGCTTCGTTGACGTCGACAGCCGCAAACGCGGCGGCGGCGAAGAGGGCGAGCAGCGTCGCCAGTGTTTTTTTGAACATAAATTCCTCCTTGGAACGACCGGGTGGATACAGCCCAGGTTTGACGCACCTTGGGTGGGCTGCTGGCAACAACGTGTTGCCAAGGTCCAATGTAGGAGTTGGCTGGTATTTGGCCCATCCCCTCATTGGGGGATAAGCCTTGTTGAACGCCCAATACAGAGGCTTTTATGACGTTTTCTGGCATAAATGGGGTGAAAAAGATGTGTTTTGACAACACCCGGGGTTTCGAGATCGCTACCGCCGGCGGTGTGGTGCGTGGGCCGCTCATGGGCGTGTGGTTTCTGTGAGCTGGCTGCGGGTTGGGGCGCTTGTGTGTGTGTTGGGGCTGGCGGCTTGCGCTCTGCCCAGCGTGCCGCCAGACGACGCGGCTGAGGGCAACAGCGTAAGCCTGGATGCAGGCGAGGCGGCTGCCACCGGGAAAAGCGCCAAGCCCCTGCACAGCCAAGCGGCGCGGCAGGCGGCGCGGCGCTTGTTCAATACGCCCGAAACGGTGCGCGAATGGGAGCCGTTTGTGTTGCCGGGCAAAGCGTTTGCGCGGTTTGACGCGGCAGCCATTCAGGGCCGCCCGGCGTTGGTGGTGTCGGCCGAGCGGTCGGTGAGCATCTTGCGCCAGCAAATGGACACGGCGCCGGTGCAGGCGGGACGCCTGGCTTTTTCCTGGAAGATTGACGGACTGGCCCCCGGTGCCGACCTGGCCGATGCGCAGAACGAGGACTCGCCGGTGCGCATTGTGTTGGCCTTTGACGGTGATCGTGCCAAGCTGTCACCGCGCACACACCGCTTGTCTGAACTCACGCGCCTGCTCACGGGTGAGCCGCTGCCTTACGCCAGCCTGGTTTATGTTTGGAGCAACACCGAGCCGGCTGACACCGTTGTGGTGAATCCGCGCACCGACCGTATTCGAAAACTGGTGGTGGAGTCTGGCGCTGACCAGCTGGGGCGCTGGCGCGACCACGAACGCGATGTGTACGCCGATTTTGTGCAGGCGTTTGGCGAGCCACCCGGGCCTTTGATTGCGGTGGCCTTGATGACCGACACCGACAACACGGAAAGCCGATTGAAAGCCTGGTACGGGGCCTTGAGCTTGTTGCCCCGCGTCACAGAAAGTATGCGTTGAGGACGCTTCAACGGTTGCATCACTTTGGCTAAAGCACGCTGAATTTGGGTGAATGTAGGGCTCGATGGTGCGTTTTGCCAGGGGCGCTGTCTCGAGGGCATCACGGATGCGGGTTAGCACCGTGCTCAACCAGGAACGGATGTTGCATAGTAAGAACTTCTACAAGTAATTCAGGTGTCAACCAATGAAATACCGACTGACCGTTCTCTGTGCAGCCCTGGCTTTGACCGCTGGTGGACTGCAGGCCAAAACCTTCAAATGGACCAGCTCCAGCGACATCCCCACTTGGGACATCCATTCGCAAAACAACGCCTTGGCCAACGGCGTGCACGCGGCGGTGTACGAGTCACTGGTGTACTACAACAGCCGCACGTTCAAGCCCGAGCCCATTTTGGCCACGGCCTGGAAGCAGGTGACCCCCACCCAGTTGCGCCTGACGTTGCGCACCGGCGTGAAGTTTCACGATGGCTCCACGTTTTCGGCCGACGACGCGGTGTTTTCCATTGAGCGCGCCATGAGCAAGACGTCGAACTTTGCGGTGTACACCCAGGGTATTGACCGCGTGGTGAAGGTGAATGCCAACACCATTGACATCTTCACCAAGGACCCGAATCCGGTGCTGCTGAACCAGCTGACCGAGCTGCGCATGATGAGCAAGGCCTGGGCCGAGAAAAACAACTCGGTGGCGCCGAAAGACATTCGCACCAAAGACGAGAACTTTGCCCACCGAAACGCCAACGGCACCGGTCCGTTCGTGCTGAAAGAATGGCAGCCCGACCAGAAGCTGGTGTTGTCTCGCAACACGGCCTGGTGGGGCAAGATGGAAGGCAACGCGACCGAAATTGTGTACACCCCGGTGAAGGCCGTGGCCACGCGCATGGCCGCACTGCTGTCGGGCGAGGTGGACTTTGTGCTGGACCCGAGCCCGCAAGATCTGCCCCGTGTGCGCTCGGAAGGCAGCCTGAAGGTGGTGGACGGCATTGAAAACCGCACCATTTTCTTTGGCATGGACCAGCACCGCAACGAGCTGCCGGGCAGCAACATCAAGGGCAAGAACCCACTGAAAGACCAGCGCGTGCGCAAGGCGCTGTACCAGGCGATCGACATCAACACCATTGCCCGCGTGACGCTGCGCGGCCTGGGCCAGCCCACCGGCGCCTTGGTGGCGCCGCAGGTGAACGGCTGGAGCGAGGCGGTGCACAAGCGCTACCCGTTTGACGTGGCGGCTGCCCAAAAGCTGCTGGCCGACGCGGGTTACAAAGACGGATTTGAGGTGGACTTTGCCTGCCCCAACAACCGCTACATCAACGACGAGCAGATTTGCCAGGCCGTCACCTCCATGTGGGCGCGCATTGGCGTGAAAGCCAAGCTGCGTACGCTGCCGCTGGTGACGTATTTCCCCATGATCCAGCGCTACGAAGCCAGCATTTACATGTTGGGCTGGGGCGTGCCCACCTTTGATGCGCTGTACAGCCTGCAGTCGCTCACGCGCTCGCTGGGTGCGGGCGGCGACGGCAACTACAACGTGGGCCGCTACAGCAACCCGCAAATGGACGCTTTGGTGGAGCGCACCAAGAAAGAGACCGATCTGAAGCTGCGCACCGAATTGCTGAACAAAGCGCTGCTGTTGCAAAACGAAGACGTGGCGCACATTCCGCTGCACAACCAGATCATTCCCTGGGCCATGAAGAAAAACATCGACGTGGTGCACCGCGCCGACAACCGGCTGGACTGGCGCCTGATCAAGGTAAACTGATTTCAGCTCGGTCGCAGGGGGTCGCAGCCTGTGAAGGTTGGCCCCCTTTTTAATTCTAAAAACAATGTTTGCATTCATTCTCAGGCGGCTCGCGCAGGCCGTGATCGTCATGGTCAGCGTGGCCTTGATCGCGTTCATGCTGTTCCAGTATGTGGGTGACCCGGTGGTGTTTTTGCTGGGGCAAGACGCCACGGCCGACCAGATACGCGAACTGCGCGCCGACCTGGGGCTGGACCAACCTTTTGTGGTGCAGTTCTGGCATTTTCTGGCCAACGCTTCGCAGGGGGAATTTGGCCTGAGCCTGCGCCAGGGCGCCAAGGTGTCGCGCCTGATTGCCGAGCGCTTTCCGGCCACGCTGGAACTCGCGCTGGTGGCCGCGGTGATGGCCTTGGTGATGGGCATTCCCATGGGCGTCTATGCGGCGCTCAAGCGGGGCACGTTCATTAGCCAGTTGTTCATGACGGTGTCGCTGCTGGGCGTGTCGCTGCCCACGTTCCTGATCGGCATCTTGTTGATCCTGGTGTTTGCCGTGAACCTGGGCTGGTTCCCGAGCTTTGGCCGTGGCGACGTGACCCAGCTGGGCTGGTGGAGCACTGGCTTGCTGACAGCCAAGGGCTGGCACCACATTGTGTTGCCCGCGATCACGCTGGCCATTTTTCAGCTCACGCTGATCATGCGGCTGGTGCGCGCTGAAATGCTGGAGGTGCTGCGCACCGACTACATCAAGTTTGCCCGCGCCCGGGGCCTGACCAACCGGGCGGTGCACTTTGGCCACGCGCTGAAAAACACCCTGGTGCCGGTGATGACCATCACGGGCTTGCAGCTGGGCGGTCTGATTGCGTTTGCCATCATCACCGAGACCGTGTTTCAGTGGCCGGGCATGGGCTTGCTGTTCATTCAGGCGGTGACGTTTGCCGACATTCCGGTGATGGCCGCTTACCTGTGCCTGATTGCGCTCATTTTCGTGGTGATCAACCTGGTGGTTGACCTGTTGTATTTCGCCGTCGACCCGCGCCTTCGCGTGGAAAAGTCGGGTGGACACTGAGCCTCTGACGCTTCTGGAACGACGCCTTTAAAGAGACCAACATGCTGGCTCCTCGCATCAAAGCCCATGGCCGCGCGTTTGCGCACATTGCGGCCTTCCACCCCGAGCTGACGGCGCTGCGGCGTGACCTGCACGCCCACCCTGAAATCGGGTTTGAAGAGCACTACACCGCGCAGCGCGTGGTGGAATCGCTCAAAGTGTGTGGGGTGGACGAGATCCACACCGGCATTGGCAAGACCGGCGTGGTGGCCGTGATTCACGGCCGCGAGCGCGGCAGTGGCCGCATGATGGGCCTGCGCGCCGACATGGACGCACTGCCCATGACCGAGCACAACGACTTTGCCTGGAAGTCCACCAAGCCCGGCATGATGCACGGTTGCGGCCATGACGGCCACACCGCGATGCTGGTGGGGGCAGCGCGTTATCTGGCCGAAACGCGGCACTTTGACGGCACCGCGGTGCTGATCTTTCAGCCCGGTGAAGAGGGCTTTGCCGGCGCCAAGGCCATGATCGAAGACGGCCTGTTTGACCGCTTTCCGGTGCAGTCGGTCTACGGCATGCACAACTGGCCGCAGATGAAGCCCGGCACCGTGGGCGTGAACCCGGGGCCCATGATGGCGTCGGCCGACCGCATCACGATTGAAGTGACGGGCAAAGGCGGCCACGGCGCCCACCCGTACCAGACGGTGGACCCGGTACTGGTGTCGGCGCATCTGATCACGGCCTTGCAGAGTATCGTGTCGCGCAACGTGCGCGCCATTGACAGCGCAGTGATCAGCGTGTGCGCCATGCAGGCGGGTGACATGGGTGCTTTCAGCGTGATGCCCGGCAAGGCCACGCTGGTGGGCACGGTGCGCACCTTTAGCCCCGAAGTACAAAACCTGGTGGAGCGCCGCATACATGAGGTGTGTTCGGGCGTGGCCCTGGGCCTGGGTGCCACAGCGCATGTGCATTACGAGCGCATTTACCCGGCCACCATCAACAGCCGCGACGAGGCCCGCTTTGCCGCCGATGTGGCGCAAAAGCTGGTGGGCCATGAGCATGTGGACCGCGCCATGGACCCGAGCATGGGTGCCGAAGATTTTTCGTTCATGCTGCAGGTCAAGCCCGGCGCCTATTTGCGGCTCGGCCAGGGCCTTGAGAGCGGCATGGGTGGGTGCTATTTGCACAACAGCCGATACGACTTCAACGACGATGTGCTGCCGTTGGGCGCCGCCTTGCATGCCAGCCTGGTGGAACACGGCATGCCGCTGACCGAATCGGCGTGATCCAAGATTTGCTTTTCAACGTTTTATTGATCCCCTGACCCCCAACCGCTAGGAGCAACGCATGAAACTGAAGAAAACGCTGGCCGCCAGTCTGGTGATTGCTGCCATGACCGCCATGAGCGCGGCCTCCGCACAGACCGTGCGCATTGGCAACCAGGGCGATGCCTTGTCGATGGACCCGCATTCGTTGAACGAATCGCTGCAGCTCAGCGTGACCAACAACATTTATGAGCCTTTGGTGGGTCGCGACAAAAACCTGAACCTGGTGCCTGCGCTGGCCACTTCGTGGAAGCAAACGGCGCCCACGGTGTGGCGCTTTGAACTGCGCAAGGGCGTGAAATTTCATGACGGCGCACCCTTCACCGCCGACGATGTGCTGTTCAGTTTTGCCCGTGCGGCTGGCGACGGCTCCGACATGAAGAGCTACACCAACGACTTCAAGAGCGTGCGCAAGGCCAACGACTTCGCCATTGAGATCGAAACCAAGGCGCCATTTCCGATCTTGCCCGACGTGCTGTCACTCGTGTTCATCATGAACAAAAAGTGGGCCGAAGAGAACCAGGCCACGCGCCCCGTGGACCGCCGCAAAGGCATTGAAAATGCGGCTTCCTTCCGCGCCAATGGCACGGGACCGTTTCGCTTGCGCGAGCGCCAGCCCAACGTGAAAACCTCGTTTGTGCGCAACGGCAACTACTGGGGGAAGATTGAAGGCAACGTGATCAACGTCGAGTACACCCCGATTGGCAACGACGCCACCCGCGTGGCGGCCTTGTTGTCTGGCCAGGTGGACGTGATTGAGCCGGTGCCGCTGCAAGACGTGGCGCGCATCAACGCCAGTGGCAAAAGCAAGGTGATGCAGGGCCCCGAGCTGCGCACCATTTTCCTGGGCATGGACCAGGCGCGCGACGAGCTGCTGTATTCCAACGTGAAGGGCAAAAACCCGTTCAAAGACAAGCGGGTGCGCCAGGCGTTTTACCAGGCCATCGACATCAACGGCATTCAGCGCACGGTGATGCGCGGCGCGTCCAAGCCCACCGCGCTGATGGTGGGGCCGGGCATCAATGGCTTTGACCCGGCGATGAACACCCGCTTGCCCTACGACCCGGAGGCCGCCAAAAAGCTGCTGGCCGAGGCCGGTTACCCCAACGGCTTTGAGGTGGGCATGAACTGCCCGAACGACCGCTATGTGAACGATGGCAACATTTGCCAGGCCGTGGCCGCCAACCTGGCGCGCGTTGGGGTGAAAGTGAACCTGCAGGCCGAAACCAAGGGCACTTACTTCCCCAAAATTCTCAAGCGCGACACCAGCTTCTACCTGCTGGGCTGGACGCCTGGCACCTACGACGCGCACAACGCGCTGAACGCCTTGATGCGCTGCGTGGACAGCTCGGGCGCGGGCCAGTTCAACCTGGGTTCGTATTGCAACCCCAAGGTGGATGAGCTGACGGCCAAGATCCAGTCGGAAACCGACAAGCCCAAGCGCGACGCCATGATCAAAGAGGCGTTCAAGATCCACAGCGACGACGTGGGGCACCTGCCTCTGCACCAGCAGGCGCTGGCCTGGGGCGTGGCCAACAACGTGCAACTGGCGCAAATTGCGGACAACTTCATGCCGTTCCGCTACATGTCTGTGAAATAAAAAAACCCGCGCCGTTTGCGGCGTCAGCCCCTGAAAGGGGCGCCGGTAGCGGCCCGTCCTGCGCTTGTCGAAGGGCGGTGCCGGGCTGGCTCAGGGCGGGCTCGCCAGCAGACGGGGCGCCCGGTTGATTGATTACGAAAGCTTTTACTTTGATCTCCACTTTGCGCCGCTGGTTCGACGGCGATGTCGGCCACAGTTTTTTGAATTCACCCACCGCCATCGTGGCGGCGGTGATCGCTTTCGTGTGCGTGTTCAGCGCCTTGTTTGCGCCCTGGGTGGCGCCGCACAACCCGTTTGATCTGGCCACGCTGGAACTGTCCAACGCCCGGTTGCCGCCCTTCTGGAGCGAGGGTGGTTCAGCCAACTTCTTGCTGGGTACCGACGACCAGGGGCGCGACATTCTGTCGGCCATCATGTATGGCGCCCGCATTTCGCTGGCGGTCGGTTTGGCGTCGGTGGTGTTGTCGGTGGTGATCGGCGTGTCGTTTGGTTTGCTGGCCGGGTTTCTGGGCGGCTGGGTGGATGGCGTGCTCATGCGCCTGTGCGACGTCATGCTCTCGTTTCCCTCTATTCTGGTGGCGCTGCTGATTGCCGGTGTGGGGCGCGCGATGTTTCCCAACGCGCACGAAGGGCTCGCGTTTGGCGTGTTGATTCTGTCGATCACGCTCACCGGCTGGGTGCAATACGCGCGCACGGTGCGCGGCTCGACGCTGGTGGAGCGCAACAAAGAATACGTGCAGGCGGCCCGTGTGACGGGTGTGGCCCCGCTGCGCATCATGCGCAGCCATGTGCTGCCCAACGTCATGGGGCCGGTGCTGGTGCTGGCCACCATCCAGGTGGCCACGGCCATCATCACCGAGGCCACGCTGTCGTTTCTGGGGGTGGGCGCACCACCCACTTCGCCATCGCTGGGCACGCTCATCCGCGTGGGCAACGACTACCTGTTTTCTGGCGAGTGGTGGATCACCATTTTCCCGGGCGCTATGTTGGTGTTGATTGCGCTCTCTGTGAACCTGCTGGGCGACTGGCTGCGTGATGCTCTCAATCCTCGACTCCGGTAAGCACAGCATGAGCCTGTTAGAAGTAAAAAATCTCGTGGTCGAATTTCCGGGTCGCCGCGGCACGCTGCGCGCGCTGGACGACGTTTCTTTCGACATCGCACCCGGTGAAATTCTGGGTGTGGTGGGCGAATCGGGTGCGGGCAAGTCGCTCACCGGGGCGTCCATTATTGGCCTGCTGGAGCCACCGGGCCGCGTGGCCAGTGGCGAGATACGCCTGCACGGCCAGCGCATCGACAACCTGCCCTATGAAGAGATGCGCAAGGTGCGCGGGCGCAAGATCGGCGCCATTTTTCAAGACCCGCTCACCTCGCTGAACCCGCTGTACTCGGTGGGCCGCCAGCTCATTGAAACCATCACCACCCACCTGCCGGTGAGCCAGGCTGAAGCGCGCAAGCGGGCCATCAACCTGTTGAAAGACACCGGTATTCCAGCAGCCGAGCAGCGCATTGACCACTTTCCGCACCAGTTTTCGGGCGGTATGCGCCAGCGGGTGGTGATTGCTCTGGCGTTGGCCGCCGAGCCGCAGCTGATCGTGGCCGACGAGCCCACCACTGCGCTCGATGTGTCTATCCAGGCGCAGATCATCACGTTGCTGAAAACCATTTGCAAAGACCGTGGTGCCGCGGTGATGCTGATCACGCACGACATGGGCGTGATTGCCGAAACCTGCGACCGCGTGGCGGTGATGTACGCCGGGCGCATTGCCGAAATCGGGCCGGTGCACGAGGTCATCAACCACCCAGCCCACCCCTACACCGCCGGCCTGATGGCCTGCATACCCGACATGAGCCAGGACCGCGAGCGCCTGCACCAGATTGACGGCGCCATGCCACGCCTGAACGCGATCCCCACCGGTTGTGCCTACAACCCGCGTTGCGACCGGGTGGTGGACCGCTGCCATGTGGAGCGGCCCAACCTGATGCCCGCCGGCGCCACCCGCGCCGCTTGCTGGCTGCACGACGCCTCCACTGTTTTGACACCGGGAGTGGCCGCATGAGCTCGAACCTGATTGAAAAAGCGGTGCAAGCGCAGGCAGACCGTCACGCTGCAACCTCTGCACCTGCTGACGAGGCACCCTTGGTGCGTGCCACCGATCTGGCCAAGACTTTTGATGTGTCGGCCCCCTGGCTCAACCGCGTGATTGAACGCCAGCCCCGCCAATTGCTGCGGGCCGTGGACGGCGTGTCGTTTGACATCCCGCGCGGCCAGACGCTGGCGCTGGTGGGTGAGTCGGGTTGCGGTAAAAGCACGGTGGCCCGGCTGCTGGTGGGTTTGTACGAACCCACACGCGGCGGCTTTGAGTTTGATGGGCTGGACGCCCACGCGGCGTTCAAAACGCCACAAGGCCGCCAGCTGCGCCGGCGCATCCAGATGATTTTTCAGGACCCCTACGCCAGCCTGAACCCGCGCTGGATTGTGGAGGACATCATTGCCGAGCCGCTGCGCGAGCACGGCATTGAAACCGAGCCGGTGGCGTTGCGTGCGCGGGTGGATGAGCTGCTGAAGTCGGTGGGTTTGTCGCCGCTCGACCGGGTGAAGTACCCGCACCAGTTTTCGGGCGGGCAGCGCCAGCGCATTTCCATTGCGCGGGCGCTGGCGACACAACCCGAGTTTCTGGTGTGTGACGAGCCCACCAGCGCGCTGGACGTGAGCGTGCAGGCGCAGGTGCTCAACATCATGAAAGACCTGCAGCGCGAGCGCGGTCTCACCTACCTGTTCATCAGCCACAACCTGGCCGTGGTGCGCCATGTGAGCGATCAGGTGGGCGTGATGTACCTCGGCCGCCTGGTGGAGCTGGCGCCCAAGCACACGCTGTTTGACAGCCCGCGCCACCCCTACACGCGCATGCTGCTCGACGCTATTCCCAAGATGCACGACACGGGTAGGGCGCGCACACCGGTGTCAGGCGAAGTGCCCAACCCGCTGAATCCACCCGACGGCTGCGCCTTCAACCCGCGTTGCCCACATGTCAACGAGCGCTGCCGCGTTGAACGCCCGAACCTGCTGACCTTGGGCGGCATCCGTATTGCCTGCCATGCGGTGGAAGAAGGCCGGATCTGATCGCGTGACGTGTTGGCGTTGACGCGGACAACGGGCACTCCCCTCCGCGAATGTCCCCCGGCCTGCGGCCTGCTCCTTTATTTCGCTGCGGGAAGCACCCGTCGTCCTCGGAGCGCGTGTCTTTAACAAGGGCACCGCGGAACCGGCATTGCCGGGCCGCCAGTGCAGCCCCCTTCAGGGGGTGACGCCGAAGGCGTCGCGGGGGTGTTTCAAGTGCTGTGGCGCAGAGGGACGCTTGACCTGTGCGCGACGCTCACGGTCAGGCGTAGCGCTTGCTCCTCAAGTTGTTCTTCATCTCCTTCAGCAGAGGTTGCAGCTTGCTGCCACCAATGCGCAGCGCCAGGCAGGTGGCGAGCACGTCAATCACCATCAGGTGCATCAGGCGCGAAGTCATGGGGCTGTAACGGTCATAGCCTTCGGGGTGGTCAGCCGACAGGTGAATGTGTCCGGCAGCCGCCAGGGGTGAGCCGCTGGCGGTGATCACGATCACGGTGGCGCCGTGCTTGCGCGCGATGTCGGCGGCGTCCATCAGGTCGCGTGTGCGGCCCGAGTTGGAGATGATCACCACACAATCACCAGGACCCAGCAGCGAGGCACTCATCACCTGCATGTGGCCGTCGCTGTAAGCGATGGCGTTGATGCCCAGGCGGAAGAATTTGTGTTGTGCGTCTTGCGCCACGATGCCCGAATTGCCTGCGCCAAAGAATTCAATGCGGCCGCGGTTTTTGTAGGTGGCCAGCAGCGCGTCCACCGCTTTTTCAATGGAGTGGGTGGAAGCGTCGTTGCGGTATTTCAGGAATGCCGCCACGGTGTTGTCGATCACCTTGACCAGCACGTCACCCACCTTGTCGTCCACGTCCACGCTGCGGTGGATGAACGGCACGCCTTCGCTCACGGTGCCCGCGAGCTTGAGCTTGAAGTCCGACAGGCCGTCGTAACCCATGCTGCGGCAAAAGCGCACCACGGTGGGCTTGCTCACGTGGGCGCGATCGGCCAGTTCAGACACCGGCAGGCTGGCGAAGCTGCGCGGGTCGAGCAGCACCAGTTTGCCTACCCGTTGTTCAGCGGGCGCTAGCGAAGGCAAGGAGGCTTTGATGCGGTCGAGCATGGGGGACAGTCCGGTTACGAAACAAGTTACAAAAAGAACGTGAAACCTTATTACACCCGATAATGGCGAAATGAACCAGCTAGACGCACTCAAACAACTCACCACCGTGGTCGCTGACACCGGTGATTTCAACCAGATCGCGGCGTTTTCGCCACGGGATGCGACCACCAACCCGTCGCTCATCCTGAAAGCGGTGCAGAAGCCCGAATACGCCCATCTGCTGCAAGACGCGGTGGCGAAATACGGCGCTCAGGGCGCGGACGAGGTGATGAACCGCCTGCTCGTGGCCTTTGGCTGTGAAATTTTGAAACACATCCCCGGCCGCGTCTCCACCGAAGTGGACGCGCGCCTGAGCTTCGACACCGAAGCCACCGTGACGCGCGCGCGCCGCATCATCGATCTTTATCAAGGCGAAGGCGTGCACGTGGACCGCGTGCTGATCAAGATTGCTTCCACCTGGGAAGGCATTCAGGCCGCAGCCCGACTGGAGCGCGACGGCATCCACACCAACCTCACGCTGCTGTTTTCTTTTGCCCAGGCCGTGGCCTGCGGCCAGGCCAAGGTGCAGCTGATTTCGCCGTTTGTGGGCCGTATTTACGACTGGTACAAAAGGAATGCCAGCGCCACCTGGGACGAGGCCGCCATGGCGGGCGCCAACGACCCGGGTGTGAAGTCGGTGCGCGCCATCTACAACTTCTACAAAAAACACGGTATCGCTACCGAGGTGATGGGCGCGAGCTTTCGCAACGTGGGCCAGATCACGGCCCTGGCCGGCTGCGACCTGCTGACCATCAGCCCCGACCTGTTGGCCCAGCTGGCCGCCAGCGACGCAGCCTTGCCCAAAGCGCTGGACGCCGAGGCCGCGAAGGCGATGGAGATTCCGTTTGTGCAGCACGACGAAGCGGGCTTCCGCTTCGCGATGAACGAAGACGCGATGGCCACCGAGAAGCTGGCTGAAGGCATCCGTGCGTTTGTGGCAGACACGATCAAGCTCGAAGGCATGATGAAGTAAGCAACGCTGACCCATAACGAAAAAACCCCCGCGAGGTGACTCGCGGGGGTTTTTTCTTGGGGTTTTGTCAGCCTGCAGTGATGCATTCCGACGCAGCATGAGGCGCCAGGCCAAGGCGCAAGGGCGTAGGCAGTGGCAGCGCCACGGCAAGCCCTTGCAACGCCGGCATGGCGTCTCAGGCAAGGAGCAATTACATGCCCATGCCGCCCATGTCGCCCATCCCACCCATGCCGCCACCGCCCATGGCTGGAGCGTCATCCTTGGGGGACTCGGCAACCATGCACTCGGTCGTCAGCATCAGGCTGGACACCGAAGCGGCGTTTTGCAGCGCGGTGCGGGTCACTTTCGTTGGGTCCAGAATGCCCATTTCGATCATGTCGCCGTAGGTGTCGTTGGCGGCGTTGAAGCCGTAGTTGCCCGAACCAGCCAGGATAGCGTTGACCACCACCGATGGCTCGCCACCAGCGTTGGCCACGATCTCGCGCAGAGGCGCTTCAATCGCTTTCAACACCAGCTTGATACCGGCGTCCTGGTCGGCGTTGTCACCTTTGATGGTGCCAGCGGCCTGACGGGCGCGCAGCAGGGCCACGCCACCACCGGCGACGATGCCTTCTTCCACTGCAGCGCGGGTGGCGTGCAGGGCGTCTTCCACGCGGGCTTTCTTTTCCTTCATCTCGACTTCGGTGGCAGCGCCAACCTTGATCACGGCCACACCGCCGGCCAGCTTGGCCACGCGCTCTTGCAGTTTCTCGCGGTCGTAGTCGGAGGTCGCTTCTTCGATCTGCACGCGCACTTGTTTCACGCGGGCTTCGATGTCAGCAGCAGCGCCGGCGCCGTCGATGATGATGGTGTTCTCTTTGCTGACTTCGATGCGCTTGGCCGAACCCAGATCGGCCAGCGTCACTTTTTCCAGCGTCATGCCGACTTCTTCGGCGATCACTTTGCCGCCGGTCAGGATGGCGATGTCTTCCAGCATGGCTTTGCGGCGGTCGCCGAAGCCAGGAGCCTTGACAGCCACAACCTTCAGGATGCCGCGGATGGTGTTGACCACCAGCGTCGCCAGGGCTTCGCCTTCGACGTCTTCGGCAATGATCAGCAGCGGACGGCCGGCCTTGGCCACTTGCTCCAGTGTGGGCAGCAGGTCACGGATGTTGGAAACCTTCTTGTCGTACAGCAGCACGAAAGGGTTGTCCAGCAGAGCGGCTTGCTTTTCTGGGTTGTTGATGAAGTAGGGCGACAGGTAGCCACGGTCAAACTGCATGCCTTCAACGACTTCCAGTTCGGATTCCAGTGATTTGCCGTCTTCCACGGTGATCACGCCTTCTTTGCCCACTTTGTCCATGGCATCGGCAATGATCTTGCCGATGGTTTCGTCTGCGTTGGCAGAGATGGAGCCGACCTGAGCGATTTCTTTGGACGTGGTGGTGGCCTTGGAAGCCTTCTTCAGCTCGATGATCAGGGCCGTCACAGCCTTGTCGATACCGCGCTTCAGGTCCATCGGGTTCATGCCGGCGGCCACGTACTTCATGCCTTCACGCACGATGGCCTGTGCCAGCACGGTGGCGGTGGTGGTGCCGTCGCCAGCGTTGTCCGAGGTCTTGGAAGCCACTTCCTTGACCATCTGGGCGCCCATGTTCTGCAGCTTGTCCTTAAGTTCGATCTCTTTAGCGACCGAAACACCGTCTTTCGTGACGGTAGGGGCGCCGAACGAGCGCTCCAGCACCACGTTGCGGCCTTTGGGGCCCAGGGTGACTTTGACGGCGTTGGCCAGGATGTTCACACCCTCGACCATGCGTGCGCGGGCTTCGCCGCCGAAAATGACGTCTTTTGCTGCCATGTTGATAACTCCTAGATAAATTGAACAGTTGGAGAGAGGGCGAACAAGCGCTTGGGCATTGTTCGCTCAGTCCCGCAAAATTACTTGGACTCGACGACGGCGAACAGGTCGTCTTCTTTCATCACCAGCAGTTCGTTGCCGTCGACCTTGACGGTCTGGCCGCTGTACTTGCCAAACAGAACGCGGTCACCGACCTTGACGTTCATGGCGGACAGTTCGCCTTTGTCGTTTTTCTTGCCGGGACCAACGGCCAGGATTTCGCCCTGGTCTGGCTTTTCAGCAGCGGCGTCGGGGATGACGATGCCCGAAGCGGTCTTGGTTTCGCTGTCAATACGCTTGACGATCACGCGATCGGCGAGAGGACGAAGGTTCATTGCATCTCCTGAGATAGAACGGTAAAAGGGGGGATTCAGACCGGCAGCGCCCGCTTTGAGAGCCAGCGACACCGTTGATCGACTTGGCACCGAGTGTTAGCACTCAATGTCAGCGAGTGCTAATGATAAGGGCGACCCCGCGGCTTTTCAAGACCAGGGGCTGGTTTTTTGCGCAATCCGAGGGGATTTGCGGAGCGCCACCCATCTTTCCCGTTGGTGCCACTCAGCCCATCCCTATATGCAAATGATCTAAAAGTATTTAGCTCCTCAGGCCGCGACCGCCATGATCCGCGGCCATGACGCTTCCCGAATCCACCCACGCCCTGGCCGTGGGCATCCTCCTCGTTCTCCTGTTCATCAGTTTTGTGCGCGAATGGGTCAAGCCCGACGTGGCGGTGCTGACCGCTGTGGCCTTGTTGCTGCTGACCGGCCTGCTCACGCCGGCCAAGGTGCTGGGCGTGTTCAGCAACAGTGCGCCCTTCACCATCGCCTGCCTGTTCATCATCAGCGGTGCACTCAGCCGCACCGGCTGTGTGGACTGGCTGGGCGAGCGCATCGCGCAGGCGGCGGGCCGCAGCGAGGGCCGCTTGCTGGTGGGTCTGCTGCTGGTGGGCTTGCTGGTGTCGCCCTTCATCAACAACACGCCGGTGGTGATGGTGATGATTCCGGTGGTGATCAGCCTGGCCACGCGCCTGTCGCTGAGCCCGTCGCGGCTGCTGATTCCGCTGTCTTACGCCACCATCTTGGGCGGTACGGTCACATTGGTGGGCACGTCCACCAACATCCTGGTGGACGGGGTGGCGCGCAGCATGGGGCTGGCGCCGTTCAGCATGTTCGAGATCACCGCGCCCGCGCTGGTGATCGCGTTGTTCGGTTGCACTTTCATGCTGCTGTTTGCGCGGCGCTGGCTGCCCGCGCGCGAGACGCTGACGCAGCAGTTCACCGGCCACACCGACCGCCTGTTCATGACCGAGCTGTTTGTGCCCGCCGGTTCGCGGCTGGACGGCCGCAGCCTGCAAGACGCCCGCCTGGCCAACGGCAGCGTGCAGGTGCTCAAGCTGTTCCGGGGCGAAGAAGAATGGAGCGCGCCCGCGCCTGAGACTCGCTTGCAGACCGGCGACCGCCTGGTGGTGCACTCACGCAGCAGCGCCATGGTGGACCTGCGCGGCAGTGATCTGATCGGCCTGCACGCGCCCGCGCCACAGGGCAGCGGCACTGATCTGGAAACCCTGCGCCAGCGGGATGTGGTGATCGTCGAGGCGCTGGTGGGGCAGACCTCGCGCTATGTGATGCGCCCCATCCGCGACCTGGACCTGGCCTCGCGCTACGGCATCCACCTGATCGCGGTGCACCGCAAGAACGCATCCATCGCCGATATTGGCGACGACTTCCAGCTGCAGTTTGGCGACGTGCTGCTGGTGGAGGGCGCACCGCGCCAGATCCAGCGCTTTTGCGACAACGGCGACCTGTTCGCCATCACCGAGCGCCAGCCCGCGCTGCAGCGGCGTGGCAAGGCGCCCGTCGCAGTGGGCACCATGGTGGGGGTGATGGCACTGGCGGCGTTTGACGTGATGCCCATCGAGGGGCTGGCGCTGATTGGCGCGGTGCTGGTGGTACTGACCGGCTGCCTCAAGCCCGAAGAGGCCTACAAGTCCATCGAGTGGCCGATCCTGATGCTGATCTACGGCATGCTGGCGGTGAGCGTGGCCATGCGCGATTCGGGCCTGTCGGCGCTGGCCGCGCAGTCGCTGGTGCAGTGGGGCGGCGGGCTCTCGCCATGGCTGGTGCTGTCGCTGGTGATCCTGGCCACGTCCATTGCCACCGAGTTCATCAGCAACAACGCGGTGGCGGTGCTGTTCACGCCGGTGGTGATCGGGGTGGCGCTGGAGCTGGGCGTGGACCCCCGGCCCTTTGTGGTTGGCATCATGTTTGCGGCCAGCTTCAGCTTTGCCACCCCCATCGGCTACCAAACCAACACCCTGGTCTACAGCGCCGGCAACTACCGATTCAGCGACTTCGCGCGCCTGGGCGTGCCCATGAACATGCTCACCTGGGCGGCGTCCAGCTTGCTGATTCCCCTGTTCTGGCCGTTTTATACAAGTTGAGGATGGCCCGGCTTCAGACGGATCAGGCACCGTTGTATGGCCAGTGGTGGAGTTTGGGTTGGGTTTTCCAGACAGCTGACCGCCTGCAGCCGGATGCTCAGTGCGGAAGCTCAATGCCGTTGGCTGAGACGGCGTGCACCTAGATTGCCCGTGCACTGAACAGCCCCCCGCCTCCGGCGGCAAAGACCGCGCATGCCGGGGGCTGATGTTGCTTAAGTCGTGTGGTTTTTGGGTTGGCGCAGCCACACCACCACCAGCGTCACAACGGTCAGTGGAATTACAAAACCGATCATCGTGGCAGAGAAGGCGGGCAGGGCAGCGTGCTGCTGAGCGGCCAGAAGCAGATAGGCTACGTAAGCCACGTAGTAGCCCAGAAACACGGCGCCTTCCCAGCGCGCAATTTCACGCCCGGTGACGAAAATGGGCAAGCAGGCCAGCGCAACGGCCAGCATGACCCAGATGTCAAAGTTGAGCATCGACGGTGCAATCGCCAAGCCGTCGCTGCCGGCCACCAGTCCGCTCAGGCCTACACAGCCAAGAATGTTGAACGTGTTGCTGCCAACGACGTTGCCCACAGCAATGTCGCGCTCACCCTTGATGGCTGCAGTCAACGAGGTGGCCACCTCCGGCATGGAGGTGCCTGCTGCCACGATGGTGAGGCCGATAACCACATCACTCACCCCAAAGGACTTCGCAAAAACCACGGATGAGCTCACCAGCCAGTCGGACCCGACGACCAGCAGCGCGAGCCCAACAACGATCAAGCCGAGTTGGCCGGCCCAGTGCGCATCCCACGCGCCCTGCTGGGCAGGACGCACTTCGGCATCGAATTCGGTCGCCTGTTGTGCGCTTTCTTTTCTCGACTGAATGACCAGAAACGCCGTGTAGGACACCATCAAGACCAGCAAGAGCAGGCCCTCCCAGACCTGAATATTGCCGTCAAGCGCCATCACGAGCAGCAGCAGGGAAGCCCCCAACATGATGGGAATTTCTTGCCGAATCAGCTGTACGTGGACCACCAGCGGCACGATCAGCGCGCTGATGCCGAGAATGAACAGCACGTTGAAGATGTTGCTGCCGACGACGTTGCCAATGGCGATATCGCCTTTACCCTCAAGCACAGCACCGGTCGACACAGCCATTTCTGGGGCGCTGGTGCCAAATGCCACGATGGTCAGCCCGACCACCAGTGGCGAGAGTCCAAACGAAAGCGCCAGCTTCGACGCTCCGCGAACGAGCGAGTTGGCACCGGCGACCAAGGCCACCAAGCCTGCTGCAAACCACAACGACTGTATCCAGAGCATATTGACCCACTTTTAGGCGGCCGAGGGGCCGCAGGTGAAACGTCGAGGAACCGCAAACAAAAAGAGCTAAACCCGTAATCATATGAGAAAAAATTTGTGGGTTAGAGGGAGTTAATTCAGCTTTTGGCTGATACTTCTTCCGGTGAAAGTGCGGGGTTTGAGATGAGGCATAGTTGACATGATTGCTGGCCAAACCGCGGTCCTGCCCGGCAAAAACGCACACATGGGCTGCGTCTTCATATGCCCGAGTCGGCGATTCGACCTGTGCTTTGGTGGTTCAGGGTCAAGCAAAAAACAACATGAAATCTTTGGATAGCCGTCCGGGTGGTCAGATGCGCGGGAAATCTTTGTCGCAGGTTCTGGCGGATCTGGCCCATCAGGGCAAGAGCGAGCGAATCTGCATCAAAGACCTGTTGGATGCCCTCGGGGATCGAGCCATCGGTGCGCTGATGTTTGTCTTTGCGGTCCCTGGCATCCTGCCAGTTCCACCCGGTGTGTCCACCATCCTGGGCACGCCGCTGATTTTTCTGTCGGTCCAGTTGATGCTAGATTTGCGCCCCTGGCTGCCGGCCATCATCAGCCAGCGCTCGCTGCTTCGTAGCGACTTCCAGGCGCTGATCCGCCGAATTCTTCCGTGGTTGGTCAGGGCGGAGCGCCTGTTGCGCCCTCGTTACGCGGTGCTTTCGACGCCGCCCATAGAGAACGTGATTGGGCTGCTGTGTCTGTTGTTGTCGGTCACGCTGGCGCTGCCCATTCCGCTGGGAAACACATTGCCTGCCTTGGCCATCGGTATTTTGGCTCTCGGTGTGCTGGAAAAAGACGGTCTCTGGGTTCTGGCTGGCTTCGTGGCTGCAGCGCTTGCCGCCACGGTGGTGTCTGGCGTGGTGTTCGCCATGCTCCAGGCGGCTGTCTTCCTTGTTGGTCAGTTGTTTCATTGATGCGCCCGGTTGTGTTCCATTTTTTTCGTGAGCGGTGGCGAGGCAAGACGCCGTTGCCGCGTTTGTTCTGGATCGACTTGCTCGCGACAGCGACCGTGTTGAACTTGCTCTTTGGATTTGTCTCACTGCTGATGCTGGCAAAACGGGTGGACTGGGCATGGGTGTTTGCTGTGCATGCGTTGGTCATCCCTTACAACGCGTTTTTGGTGGTGTCGATATGGCGCCATGCGAAAACACCACCTTGGATGAGGGCTGCATCCGCTGTCTGGTTGCTGGTGGCTTTTGCTATCTGAGTCCCGTCTCAGGGCTGTACCTGCGAGTGTTCAGGTGCTTTGTGGGTGGACATTGCGCTGGCCCAAAAAACATGTACGTCAAGGGTGGAAAATGAGCCGATATGTCTATTTCAACGTTTGACTCGACGTTCGAGCGGTTGGCGCTGTTGATCCCAGGTCATTGGGACAAGGTCATCGTCTCGGTGATCCTCATCGGCCTCGCGCTGCTTTTTTCTCAAATTTGGGCCCGGTATCTGGCCCGCGGGCAGATTTCTGCGCAGAAACGCAGGCTGCACCTGGTGTGGGCGCGCAACATTATTTGGTTCGCTGCCTTGCTCGCGATCATTTCGCTGTGGGCTTCCACGATCGCGGGTTTTGCGCTTTCGCTGGCCGCCGTGGCGGGTGCGCTGTTGATTGTGAGCAAAGAGTTGGTGATGTGCGTGCACGGCTACCTCTATGTCACCTTGGTTCAGCCGTTCAAGGTGGGTGATGTCATCGAATTTGGCGCCCTCAAGGGCCGGGTGATCGACATCGACATGTTCGCCACCACGCTGACCGAATTTGACGCGGCCGGCCAGGTGATCGGGAACGTGGCCGAGTTTCCCAACGGCTTGCTGCTCACCACGCCGCTCAGGAACATGTCGCCAACGGGCGCTTTCTCCCTGCATCACGTCCGGATCCCCGTTCCCGAGGCGTTCGTCCACGATCTTGACCGGATTGAAGCCGCGTCCATGGCCGCAGCCGAGCGCGTCACCAGCCCATGGCGCGACGAGGCCATTGCCCATTTCAGAAAGGTGTCTGAAGAGCAGTTCATTCATTTCCCCTCAGGCAAGAACAAGGTGTCCTGGGATTTTTCTGATCCGGAACACCTGGTCCTGGTGGTGAGGGTGGCCTGCCCGAGCGATGAACGCTCCGCTGTGGAGCAGGCCGTTTTCCGCGAAACATGGAAAGCGCTGGTGTCACCACCTTCGTCCCCCAGCGCCGATTGACGGGCCTCTCCCGCGATGAACAGCCCGGCCTGGCTCCTGACCAGGGCTTTGACCGCCGCACCCTGAGCGTTTATGGACGGAGCACTGGCCCTGCCCGCTGCCACTCAGATCGTCAGTTCAGCCAAGGCCGAGCGTGGAAAGTCGAGCTCGGGTTCGAGGCCTTCAAAGGGCAGGGTGAAATAGAAAGTGCAGCCTAGGCCGGGCGCGCTTTCGGCCCAGATGCGGCCGGCGTGGCGTTCGATGATGCGCTGCGACAGCGCCAGCCCGGTGCCGGTGCCTTCAAAGTCCATGGAATGGTGCTGGCGCTGGAACATGACGAACAGGTTGTGTGCCTTTTCCAGGTCAAAGCCCACGCCGTTGTCGTGCACATAGAAAGTGCGGCCGCCCACGGGGTTGACCTTCCAGCCCACTTCGATGCGCGCTTTTTCGCGTGGGCGCGTGTACTTCACCGAGTTGTTCAGCAGGTTGCTCCAGGCTTGCGCCAGCAACATGGCGTCGCCGCGCACGATCGGCAGGTCTTCCTCGATCACCCATTCGATGTTGCGATCCGGGTTTTCCTGGCGCAGGTGGGCAATCACGCCTTCGAGCAGGGGCGCCAAGGGCACCGGTTGCGACTCGATGGCGACTCGGCCCAGGCGCGCGTATTCCAGCAAACCTTCAATCATGTGGCTCATGCGCTTGCTGGCCTTGGCTGTCGAGTTCAGGTACTGCGTCACGAGTTTGTCGCTGGACTCACCCAGCTGCTCTTGCAGCAAGCTCACGAAACTGGCGATGTGGCGCAGCGGCGCGCGCAGGTCGTGCGAGACCATGTGCGAGAACACGTCCAGGTCTTTGTTGGCGGCGACCAGCTGCTGTGTGCGCTCGGCCACGCGTTTTTCCAGCTCGCGGTTGAGGTCGTTCATCACGTCCTCCAGGCTCTTGGCGGCGGTCATGTCGCGGGTGATGCTGGACAGGCCTTGCAGCTCGCCCGTTTCGTTGCGCAAGGCCGTCAACACCGTGTGGGCCCAGAAGCGCGAGCCATCGTCGCGCTGGCGCCAGCCGCGGGTTTCCCATTGGCCGTGGGCTTTGGCCAGGCGCAACACCTGGTCGGGGTCCACTTCATCTTCGCCGGCGTTGTCGGTGGACAGCAGGGTCTGGTACGAATGACCGATCATTTGCGAGCGGCGGTGTCCGTGCAGGCGCTGTGCGCTTTCGGTCCAGTCGGTGATCAGGCCTTCTTCGTCAATGAAATAAATGCAGTAGTCCTGGATGGCGTCCACCATCAGGCGGTAGCGCTGTTCGCTCTGGAACAGCTCGGCACTGCGCTCGCGCACACGCTCTTCCAGGTCGCGGTTGGCGTCGAGCACAAACTCTTCCGTGCGGCGGCGCTCGCTGATGTCATGCAACTCAATGAAGATGCCTTCCACCACGCCCTGCTGAAAGTCCGGGATGTAGTGAATTTCGTAGTAGTTGCGGGTGCCATCGTTCGCCACGCGCTCGGCTTCAAACGTTTCCACCTGCCCGCTCAGTGCCGCCGCCACGCGCGGCAAAATTTCCGGCAACAGGTCGGGGCGCACCACCTGGCTCAGGTGCGAACCCACCATGTCGCTGGACAGCTTGCCGTAGCGCGAGGCGTGGGCGGAGTTGGCAAAGCGGCAGATCAGGTCTTTGTCGTAGTAAGCCAATCGCGCAGGAATGCGGTCGGTGATGGTTTGCAGGAAACCTTCATGGGCTACCACGCGTTGCTCGGCCGCTTTGCGCTCGTTGATGTCCACCAGCGTCGTGTTGCTGTGCAAGAAGTTGCCTTCGGCATCGCGCACCGCGGTGGAAGAAAACAGCGCGTGGAAGCGGCTGCCGTCTTTGCGGCGCACCTCAATCTCCATGGCCTCGGTGCGGCCACTTTGCAGCAAAATTTCCAGACGGTCTTGCATCACCGGGCGCCAAGACGGGTCGATGAGGTCAAAAATGTCGAGTTGGCCAAGCGCCTCCTCGCGGCTGTAGCCCAGCCAGTCCAGCAAGGTCTGGTTGAGCTTCACGAACCGGTGGTTGGCGTCCAGCGACAGGTAGCCGCAAGGGGCGTGCTCGTAGAGCGAATGCGCTTGCTCGAGCGCTTGCTGGAGGTCCCGGGTCCGTACGGTAACCAGGCGCTCCAGATCGGGATGCGCGTCGCCGGTCTGTTCCGGTTGGAAAGAGGTGTCCATGTTTCAAGGCTCCAGATCGTTGCAGTGCACAGCGGTAAATGTCCGTACAAGGCTTATCGGAAGTCTTTGGCAAAAATTCAGGGTTGTTACCCTTTGGCCCGCTCAAACCTGCGGGGCGCACAACAAAAAAACCCCTGCGCGAAAGCGAGGGGCTTTTTGTTGAGTGGACACTCACTTTCGGGCATCGCACCATTTTTCCGCAGCGTCTGTCCGGGTTGGCTGCGCTGCGCAACCCGCACGCCGAGCGTGCCGGTTGTCTCGGCCAGCCGCCTTACAGGCCGGCCGCGGCGCGCAAGACTGCGGCTTTGTCGGTGCGTTCCCAGGTGAACTCGGGCTCTTCGCGGCCGAAGTGTCCATAGGCTGCGGTCTTTTGGTAGATCGGGCGCAGCAGGTCCAGCATCTGGATGATGCCTTTGGGCCGCAGGTCAAAGTGCTCGTTCACCAGGGCTGCAATTTGCTCGTCCGGGATCACGCCGGTTCCCTCGGTGTACACCGTCACGTTCATGGGTTTGGCCACGCCAATGGCGTACGCCACCTGGATCTGGCACTGCTTGGCCAGGCCGGCGGCCACGATGTTTTTGGCCACGTAGCGGGCGGCGTAAGCGGCGGAGCGGTCCACCTTGGAGGGGTCTTTGCCGCTGAAAGCGCCGCCGCCGTGCGGGCAGGCGCCACCGTAGGTGTCCACGATGATCTTGCGGCCGGTCAGGCCACAGTCGCCCTGCGGGCCGCCGATGACGAATCGGCCGGTCGGGTTGATGAGGTAGCGGGTGTTTTGCAGCCACTCTTTGGGCAGCACCGGCTTGATGATTTCTTCAATGATGGCCTCGATGAAGCTGTCTTTCATCTTCGTCGGGGTCTCCGACTGGTCGGGGCTGTGCTGGGTGGACAGCACCACGGTGTCGATGCTGTGGGGCTTGCCGTCTACATAGCGCATGGTCACCTGGCTCTTGGCGTCGGGCCGCAAGAAAGGCAGGCGGCCGTCTTTGCGCAACTGCGCCTGGCGCTCCACCAGGCGGTGGGCGTAGTAAATGGGCGCGGGCATCAGTTCGGGCGTTTCGTCGCAGGCGTAGCCAAACATCAGGCCCTGGTCGCCCGCGCCAATGTTCAGGTGGTCGTCCGAGGCGTGGTCCACGCCCTGGGCGATGTCGTTGCTTTGCTTGTCGTAAGCCACCAGCACCGCACAGCCTTTGTAGTCAATGCCGTACTCGGTGTTGTCGTAACCAATGCGCTTGATGGTGTCGCGCGCCACCTGGATGTAGTCGACGTGGGCGTTGGTGGTGATTTCACCAGCGAGCACCACCAGGCCGGTGTTGGTCAGCGTTTCGGCGGCCACACGGCTGCGGGGGTCTTGCGCAAAGATCGCGTCAAGGATCGCGTCAGAGATCTGGTCAGCCACCTTGTCGGGGTGGCCTTCAGAGACGGATTCGGAAGTGAAGAGAAAATCGTTCGCCATATAAACTCCAAAGTTGGTGGATCGGCGTTGCCGGTCTGTCAGAGTTCGGCGAACGCTTTAGCGGAATTTATGAATCGCCCCGCAATTAGTTCAGTAACTCGGCGATGGGGGGCATTTTAGATCAAGCTTCTGCCGCAGTCTTCCTGGTTACGCCAATGCCTCGCACCTGTGGGGCCATGTTTTGTTTGTACTGTGGACGCCTTCATTCGTTTGATTTTTGTGTTTTTGAGCAAGCTGCCGCTGCCGCTGTTGCACGCCGGGGGCTGGCTGCTGGGCTGGTTGAGCTTTCTGTTCTCAGGGCGCTACCGCCGCCGTTTGCTGGACAACGTTCGCCAGGGCGGCTTCTCGATGGGCGTGGCCCTGGCTTCTGTGGGCGAGTCCGGCAAGATGGTGGCCGAGCTGCCTCGCTTGTGGCTGGGCCGCCCGGTGCGCGTGGGCTGGGAGGGCGCTGCGCACATTGAGGCCGCGCAGGCCCATGGCGTGGGGGTGTTGTATCTCACGCCGCACCTGGGTTGCTTTGAAATCACGGCGCAGGCGCTGGCCGAGCGGTTCGGTGAACACATGCCCATCACGGTGCTGTACCGCCCGGCCCGCCAGCCTTGGCTGCGCGAGCTGGTGGCCAGCGCCCGCAACCGCCCGGGCTTGCACACCGCACCCACCACGCTGGCGGGTGTCAAGCAACTCATCAAGGCACTCAAGTCGGGGCAGGCCGTGGGGCTGCTGCCCGACCAGGTACCGCCCGAAGGGCAGGGCGTGTGGGCGCCCTTTTTCGGTCGGGACGCTTACACCATGACGCTCTCAGCCCGGCTGGTGCACAGCGCCAAGGCGCAGCCCGTGTTGATCTGGGGCGAGCGGCTGAGCTGGGGGCGCGGTTTTCTGGTGCATGTGCGCCCGTTTGACCCCACCCACACGTCGCCCATGGCCACCGACGCGACGCAGGCCGCACAGCAGATCAACCACGCCATGGAGGCCCTGGTGCGCGAATGCCCGCAGCAATACCTGTGGTCTTATGCCCGATACAAAAAACCCGCGGGTGCCGACAGCGCCGTACCGGCCACCGGTAGCTGACTGTGCGCCGCAAGCAACCCCCTATGCCGACTTCTTCCCATTCGCCAGCCAACCCACAACCCCGCGTGAGCTGGCTCAACCGCCTGGGCCTTGGCTTCATGCGCTTGCTGGCGCGCCTGCCTTTGCCCTGGATTCGCGCGCTGGGCTGGCTGGCTGGCCAGCTGTTGCATGGTGTGGCGGGGCGCCGCCGCCGCATTGCGCGCACCAACTGGGCGCTGTGTTTTCCGCAAGACAGTGAAGCCCAGCGCAACCGTGCGGTGCGCCAACATTTCGTTTACTTTGTGCAGGCCTGGCTCGACCGCAGCTGGCTTTGGGAGGCCAGCGAAGCCACCGTGCGGGCGCGGCTGCGCTTGGTTGGTGCCACCGATGAGTTGGAAGGGAATGCCCCCACCGTCATCTTTGCGCCGCACTTTGTGGGACTGGACGCCGGTGGCACGGCGCTCGCACTTTTTGCGCCCAGGGCGTTTATCAGCGTGTATGCCGAACAAGCCAACGAAGCGGTTGACGGCTGGATTCGAGCGGGCCGGTTGCGCTACGGCGCTGTGAAACTGGTCAGCAAGCACCAGGGTCTGCGCCCGGTGGTGCAGGCGGTGCGGGCGTCCGAGGTGCTCTACCTGTTGCCCGACATGGACATGGGGCCTGCGGAGTCGGTCTTTGTGCCGTTTTTTGGTGTGCCAACCGCCACGGTGCCCACGCTGCCCCGCCTGGCGCGGCTGGGGCAGGCCAAGGTGGTACCCGTTATCAGCCGCATCACCCCGCAGGGCTATGACGTGGAGGTGCTGCCCGCCTGGCCCGACTACCCGGGGCCTGACGCGCAGGCCGACACCGCCCTCATGAACCAGCGCCTGGAGGCTATGATCCAGACCATGCCCGAGCAGTATTACTGGGTGCACAAGCGCTTCAAGACCCGCCCGCCGGGGGCGCCTTCGGTCTACAACAAGGACTGAACGGCCCGGCCGCTCAGTCGAGTGACTCGGGTTCGGGTTCCTGGTCCGGGTCCATGCTGGGTTCCACCGGTTCGCCCTTTAGTTTTTTGGCGGGTGCATGGGACCATTGCCAGAGCAGCTGAGCCACTTCGTCCAGCCCCTGTTTTTTTAGCGCTGAAAACAGCATCGCTTCACCGCCACCGCTTTGCAGCTTGGCAATCGACAAAGCCTTGGCCGCTTCGGATCGGCTGAGTTTGTCGGACTTGGTCAGCAGCACCAAAAACTTCAGGCCAGCCTGAACGCGCGGCCGGATCACGTCGAGCAAAATTTCATCCAGCTCGGTCATGCCCAGGCGCGGGTCGATCAGCAGCACCACCCCCGTGAGGTTTTCGCGGGTCATGAGGTAGTTGCCCATGACGCGCTGCCAGCGCAATTTGGCTTCACGCGGCACAGCGGCGTAGCCGTAGCCCGGCAAATCGGCCAGCACCGCGTCGTGCACGCCCTGCTTGCCCAGCGAAAACAGGTTGATGCTCTGGGTGCGCCCCGGCGTTTTGGACGCAAAAGCGAGGCGTTTTTGCTGCGTCAGCGTGTTGATGCAGGTGGACTTGCCAGCGTTGGAGCGTCCGACAAACGCAATTTCAGGCAGGTCAAGCGCTGGCAGGTGTTCCAGCTGGGGTGCCGTGGTGAGGAAGCGGGCGGTGTGCAGCCAGCCGTGGGCGATCTTGGCTTCCACTGTGGCGGGCACAGGGTTTTTTTCAGTGTTGGGTTGTTCGGCCGCGGTGGCCGGGGCGTCCTGGGACGGCGATTCGGAGGGGGGGGCTGGAGTGTGGTGTTGGGTCATTTGGGGTTTTCCCGGTGGGGCATTGTAAAATTGATAGGCTTAGAACAAAACTACCGCGAATTTCCTCAACCGAACCCGTCGCCACCGACGTCAGCCCAGACATGAAATTGCCTGTTTCACTCCTTTGCGCCGCTGCCGCCGCAGCCCTGTCGTTCAGCGCCCATGCCCAGTCGGCCAAGCCCGATCTGGTCAAAGGTGCGGCCTTGTACGGCCAGATGTGTGTGGCCTGCCACGCCGCCGACGGCAATTCGACCACGCCGATCAACCCCACCTTGGCTCAGCAGCACCCAGAGTACCTGGTCAAGCAGCTGCAGGAATTCAAGTCCGGCAAGCGCGACAACGCCATCATGAAAGGTTTTGCCGCGGCACTGTCCGATGATGACATGCGCAACATCGCCTTCTGGCTGGCAGACCAAAAAGCCAAGACGGGCTTTGCGAAAGAAAAAGACCTGGTCCGCATGGGTGAGCGCATTTACCGCGGCGGCATTGCCGACCGCCAGATCGCCGCTTGTGCAGGCTGCCACAGCCCCAACGGTGCAGGCATTCCTGCACAGTACCCCCGTTTGTCGGGTCAGCACGCCGAATACACGGCCAGTCAGCTGAACGCCTTCCGCAGCGGTGCGCGCAAAAACAACGCCCAAATGACCGGCGTTGCAGCCAAAATGAACGATCTTGAGATCAAGGCGGTATCGGACTACATCGCCGGACTGCGTTGAGCTTCGGTGCAGGTCAAGCCCCCGCAGTGGGCGGGGATATAAGCGAGCGTTAATATTTGACGTCACAATGCGAAAGAACCTCTTTTGTATTGAACCGCTGACCGAAATTCACATCACAACAGGGCGAGTTCTGGAGCAACCAGACCCGCCCTTTTTGTTGCCCTTCACCTTCAGCTTTTTTTCATGACCGTCTCCACTCAAGGCATGCAGATCAAAACCAGCTCGCGCTTGACCAGCGAGATGGTGGAGTTGCTGTCGTCCATGCGTTTCGCCATCTCGCTGCTGACGGTGATCTGCATCGCCTCGGTGATCGGCACTGTGGTCAAGCAACACGAGCCGGCCAACAACTATGTGAACCAGTTCGGGCCCTTCTGGGCCGACGTGTTTGCCAGCGCCAATCTGTTCTCGGTCTACAGCGCCTGGTGGTTTTTGCTGATTTTGGCTTTTCTGGTCTTGAGCACCAGCCTGTGCATCATCCGCAACACGCCCAAGATTTTTTCGGACTTCAAGGCCTACAAAGAAAACATCCGCGAGCAAAGCCTCAAGGCATTTCCGAGCCGGGCCGAAGCCGCTTTGGACGAAGCCCCTGAAGCCGCAGCCAACCGCATCGGTCAGTCGTTGCTGGGGGCGGGCTGGAAAGTGAAGTTGCAGTCGCGCGATACCGCCGCGGGCACGGGCTGGATGGTGGCCGCCAAAAAAGGCGTGGCCAACAAAATTGGTTATCTGGCCGCCCACAGCGCCATTGTGCTGGTGTGTATTGGTGGCCTGCTGGACGGTGACCTCATCGTTCGCACCCAAATGTGGTTCACCGACAAGACACCGTTCACGGGTGGCGGTCTGATCGCTGACGTCCCGGTTCAGCACCGGTTGTCTGCCAGCAACCCCACGTTCAGAGGCAATTTGCTGGTGACCGAGGGCACCACGGCCAGCACAGCCATCTTGGCGCAACCGACGGGCGTGATCTTGCAAGACCTGCCTTTCTCCGTTGAGCTCAAGAAATTCATCGTTGAGTACTACGACACCGGGATGCCCAAGCTCTTTGCGAGCGACATCGTGATCCACGACCACGAAACCGGCGAGAAGAAGGAGGCGCGCGTTGAGGTGAACCACCCCGCCAGCCACCGCGGCATCAACATTTACCAGTCGAGTTTTGACGACGGGGGATCCAAGGTCACCCTGCAGGCCATGCCCATCAATGGGCCTGCCAAGGCCTTTGAGGTGTCGGGCGTGATCGGCAGCACCAGCGCGCTGACCAATGGCGACGACAAGATGACGCTGGAATACACCAGCCTGCGTGTCATCAACGTGGAAAACTTTTCAGAGGTGGCGGGCGCTCCGGGCGTTGACGTGCGCAAGGTCGATTTGCGCAGTTCCATTGAGGCCCGGCTGGGTTCGGGCCACAAGACAGTGACTGAAAAAGTGTTGCGCAACGTAGGTCCGAGCATCACCTACAAGCTGCGCGACGCCGCTGGCCAGGCCATCGAATACCACAACTACATGCTGCCCATGGAGCTGGACGGTGCGCGCATGTACCTGCTGGGCATGCGTGAAGCCACCTCAGAGGCATTCCGCTACCTGCGCGTGCCGGCCGATGCGCAAGACAGCATGGACGACTTTGTGCGGCTGCGCTCAGCGCTCGCCGATCCGCAGATGCGCCAGGAGGCGGTGCGCCGTTACGCCGTTTCCGCAGTGGAAGAGGGCCGCCCCGAGCTGGCTGAAGCCCTCCAGGCGTCTGCGAGCCGTGCCATTGGACTGTTTGCCGGCGCCGAAGAGGTGGTGTTGGCACCCGCTGCTGGCGCCGAGGACCGAGGACCGGTGAAGGGTGGTTTGCAGGCCGTGTCGGCGTTTCTGGAAACCAACGTGCCCGAGCCCGAGCGCGAGCGCGCCAGCGATGTGCTGGTGCGCATCCTCAACGGCACCTTGTTTGAGCTGATGCAGATCAGCCGCGAACGCGCCGGCTTGGCACCGCTGGAGCGCAACGAAACCACCCAGCGCTTCATGACCACGTCGGTGATCAGCCTGAGCGACGCATTTTTCTACCCCGCACCCATGACATTCCAGCTCAAGGACTTCGAACATGTGCAGGCCAGCGTGTTCCAGGTGGCGCGTGCGCCGGGCCAAAACATCGTGTACCTGGGGTGTCTCTTGCTCATCCTGGGCGTTTTTGCGATGCTGTATGTGCGCGAGCGGCGGGTGTGGGTGTGGCTGTCGCCGTCTGGCGAACGCTCGTCACAAGCCCAGATGGCGCTTTCGTCTAACCGCAAGACGATGGAATCCGACCAAGAGTTTGATGTTTTGAAGAGCCAATTGCTGAAGGTGAACCCATGAACACTGCCACTGCGAATCGCACCATTGAGCTGAAGAACAACGGGTCTGGCGCCACGCCGGGTTACTTTGCCCGTCGCGACCTGTGGGACTGGCTGTTTGCCGCCGTCCTGGTTGCAGGCGCCGCCTGGGCGTTTTTGCAATACGACCATGCGATGAACGGCTATGAAAAGGCCATTCTGGTCGGTGCCGTCCCTTCCATGATCTGGCTGGGCTGGTTCTGGCGTCCGTTGCGCTTGCTGTCGGTGGTTGTGGGTGCGCTGGCGCTGCTCGCGATTTGGCTGTACCAGACCCCTGAAGGCACAGCCGACCTGGCGCGGGCCGACCAGGTCTTCATGCTCAAGTATTTCATCTCCAGCCAGTCCGCCATCCTCTGGATGAGCGTGCTGTTCTTCATGAGCACGGTTTTTTACTGGGTGGGCATGCTGACCCGGGCAGGCGATGCATTCGAGTCCCTGGGTTCGCGCATGGCCTGGGTGGCCGTGACGCTGGCGCTGGTCGGCACCATGGTGCGCTGGTATGAAAGTCATCAGATTGGCCCGGACATTGGCCACATTCCGGTGAGCAACCTCTACGAAGTGTTCGTCCTGTTTTGCTGGATGACGACCTTGTTCTATCTCTATTACGAAGACCAGTACAAGACCCGTTCCATGGGTGCGTTCTCCATGTTGGTGGTCAGCGCTGCTGTGGGCTTCCTGCTTTGGTACACCTTGGTGCGCGAGGCCCATGCCATTCAGCCTTTGGTTCCAGCCCTGCAGAGCTGGTGGATGAAGGTGCATGTGCCGGCCAACTTTGTGGGCTACGGCACATTTGCCATCGCCGCCATGCTGGCGTTTGCCTATCTCATCAAGCAGAGTGCCACCGAAACCCGCTGGTACAAGCTGGCACCCTTGTGGTTGCTGGGTATCGTGCTGTGCCTGGAACCCCTGGTGTTTCGCCAGTCGGCGCTTGAAAAGGGTGGCAGCTATTGGTTCGTTTACTTCGGTGTGTCGGCGTTGATCGTGGGCGGTATCCTGACAGGCCGCCGCCGTATTGCCGAACGCTTGCCCAGTTTTGAGGTGCTGGACGACGTGATGTACAAAGCCATCGCCGTGGGCTTTGCCTTCTTCACCATCGCCACCGTGTTGGGCGCTCTGTGGGCTGCCGAGGCTTGGGGTGGTTACTGGAGCTGGGACCCGAAAGAAACCTGGGCGCTGATCGTCTGGTTGAATTACGCGGCTTGGTTGCACATGCGGCTGATGAAGGGCCTGCGCGGCACGGTGGCCGCTTGGTGGGCGCTGGTGGGCTTGGCCATCACCACGTTCGCTTTCCTGGGTGTGAACATGTTCCTCTCGGGCCTGCACAGCTACGGCGAGCTGTGACGCCAAAGCTGGACCGCCCTTCCTGGGTAGGGTTGTCCAGCCACCTACCGGCCAGATAGCTGGAACTTTGTAAGAATGACAGGGCTCCGAAGATTCATTCGGAACCTTGGAGCCATTCATGATCATTCGCCTCAACCACGACGGGTTTCAGCACCCCGTTCCCAGTGAGATCACTTCGCCGTCTGATTACGTTGGACGTCGTGCTCTGCTGCAGCGTCTGGCGCTGGGCGCAGGGGGGGCTGCCATGGCCAGCTGGGCTTCGCGCGAGGCGCTGGCCCAGGCTGCGGTGACCCGGCCCGGACGGCTCGCGGCACTGAGTGGCGTGCGTTCCGCAGTCGCGGGTGCCAGCACCGTTGAAACGCTCACCACGTACGAAAACGCGTCCACGTACAACAACTTTTATGAGTTCGGGACCGACAAGTCGGACCCTGCGGCGTACGCCAAGTCGCTCAAGACCAGCCCCTGGACCGTCTCGGTGGAGGGGCTCGTCAACAAGCCCAAGACCTACGGGCTGGACGAGCTTCTGAAGCTGGCCCCGATGGAGGAGCGCATCTACCGGCTGCGTTGTGTCGAAGGGTGGTCCATGGTGATTCCGTGGGTGGGCTATTCGTTGGCCGCGCTCATCAAACAGGTGCAGCCACAGGGCGGCGCCAAATACGTGGAGTTCGTGACCCAGGCTGACCCCAAAACCATGCGGGGACTCGCCTCTGGTGGGCTGGATTGGCCCTATACCGAGGGCCTGCGGCTCGACGAAGCCATGCACCCGCTGACCCTGCTGGCTTTTGGTATGTATGGCGAGGTGTTGCCCAACCAGAACGGTGCGCCGCTTCGCTTGGTGGTGCCCTGGAAATACGGTTTCAAGAGCGTCAAGTCCTTGGTCAAGATTCGCTTCACCGACAAGGAGCCGCGCACCGCCTGGAATGTGGCGGCGCCCCAGGAATATGGCTTTTATTCCAACGTCAACCCCGACGTGTCCCACCCCCGCTGGAGCCAGTCCACCGAGCGCCGCATTGGCGAAGACGGAGGCCTGTTTGCCAAACGCCGCAAGACGCTCATGTTCAATGGCTACGAGCCCCAGGTGGGTCAGCTCTATGCCGGCATGGACTTGCGCAAGTTCTTTTGATGCCGTTGAGCGTGTTCATGAGGGTGGTACGCCGTGGCTGCTGACGCCACAACGGTGGTGAGCCACAAGGCGGGTCAGCGCGGAGCAAGCGCCTCTGCGGTGCACCGCTGCTTGACGCATCCGTTGGCCAAACCAGCGGTGTTTGTGCTGGCGTGCTTGCCCATGGCGTGGTTGTTTTGGGCGGCGGTGGCAGACCAGCTCGGCGCCAATCCGGCAGAGGCGCTGATTCGCTCGCTGGGCGACTGGAGCTTGCGGTTTCTGGTGCTGGTGCTGTCCATCACGCCGCTGCGTGTGTTGGCGGGCTGGCCGGCATTGGCACGCTTTCGGCGCATGCTGGGACTTTTCGTGTTCTTCTACGTCTGCATGCACCTGCTGGCCTACGCCTGGTTTGACATGGGCTTTGACCTGGCCGCCATGGTGCTTGACGTCATCAAGCGCCCGTTCATTTTGGTGGGCACGACCGCGTGGCTGCTCTTGCTGCTGATGGCCGCCACGTCATTCAACCGCGCAATACGTGCTCTGGGTGCCAGGCGCTGGCAGCTGCTGCACCGCAGTGTGTATGCGGTCGCCGCATTGGCGGTGTTGCATTTCTTCTGGATGCGCAGCGGCAAAAATGACTTCAACGAGGTCGCTGTTTACGCCGCCATCCTGGGTGCGCTGCTGGGCTGGCGCTTGTGGCGTTACTTCACTTGCAGGGCCGCGAGCTGAGCCACAGTTTGCGTGCCCAGCGTCAGTGCCCCGCGGCCTGTCCGTCTTTCAGGGCAGCAAGCTTTCAAAACGCAGTTGATCGGTGGCGCTTTCCCGTGCGCGGATGAGGGTGGCGGTATCCCCATCGACCAGCAGCTCTGCTGCGCGGCCCCGGGTGTTGTAGTTGCTGGCCATGCTCATGCAGTAGGCACCCGCCGACATCACCGCCAATAAATCACCCGGCTGAACGGCCAGCGCCCGGTCGCGCCCCAGCCAGTCACCGCTTTCGCACACCGGGCCCACCACGTCCCACAAGGCTGTGGGTTCGTCGCGAGGTGCCAGCGGCACGATCTGGTGAAACGCCTGGTACATCGCGGGCCGGGGCAGGTCGTTCATGGCCGCATCCACAATCAAAAAGTTCTTGTGTTCGCCTGGCTTCAGGTACAGCACCTCGGTCACACAGACACCCGCATTGCCCACCAGCGAGCGGCCGGGCTCAATGAAGATCTTGCGGTCGCCATAGCCCCGTGCATCGAGTTTGAGCAGCAGGCGCTGCCACAGCTCGTCGGCCTGGGGTGGCGTGTCGCCGTTGTAGTCAATGCCCAAACCGCCGCCAAAGTCGATGTGGGCGATGGGAACACCTGCGGTCTCAATGGCTTCCACCAAGTCCAGGATGCGGTCCATCGCGTCAAGGTACGGGTCTGCCTGGGTGATTTGCGAGCCAATGTGGCAGTCAATGCCCACCACCCGCAGGCCTGCACACGCCGCCGCATGGCGGTAGGTGGCCACCACGTCTTCGTGAGCAATGCCAAATTTGTTGCCCTTGAGACCGGTGGAAATGTAGGGGTGGGTTTTGGCGTCCACGTTGGGGTTGACGCGAACGCTCACGGGAGCGCGCAGGCTCATGCTTTGCGCCACTTCGTCCAGCACATCCAGCTCAGCGCGGCTTTCCACGTTGAAGCAACCAATGCCCACGTCCAGCGCCCGGCGCATCTCAGCACGCGTCTTGCCAACTCCTGAAAAAATGATCTTGCCCGGCTCTACGCCTGCCGCCAGCGCCCGTTCCAGCTCGCCGCCCGAGACGATGTCCAGCCCGCATCCTGCACGCACCAGCGTCTGCAAAATCGCCAGCGTCGAGTTGGCTTTCATGGCGTAACAAATCTGGTGCGCGCGTCCGGCCAGGCCCCGCTGGTAGGCGCTCAAGGCCTCCAAGATGGCGGCCTTGCTGTAAACGAAGAGCGGTGTGCCGTGTTGTTGGGCCAGCGCATGCAGCGCCAATCCTTCAACCATGAGTTGTCCGTTCTGGTAGCTGAAAAACGGGGGGAGTGTCGTGGGCACAGCGCCAGAAGTGATGGGCATGAAAGAAATTTGGCAGAAGGAGTGGGTCGGCCAACCGGGGCGGCAACGAGGCACGAACCGAGTGGGTTGGGCCGAAGGAACGGTTAGCGTCCGGTTGTGGCGTTGCTCGAGTCCGTGTCAGTGCTGTTGGACTCAACCGCTGCAGGTGGGGTTGCGCTTGTCGCAGCGGGCAAAAAAAGCGGTCCTTTTTGGCCGCAGCCCGCCAACAGCAACCCGGCGCCCAGCAGGGCGGCAAGCGCGCACTTGCGCCCCGCACAAGCTGTGCCGCCTAAAATTCGGTGCAAATCCAACATGAGCCCATTGTAATGACCGACATCGAATTTCTGGACCGCGCCGAGGCGCTCCTGCGGGCCATCGAGCTCACCTGCGACCGCATCAACGACACCACCGACGCCGATATCGACAACCAGCGCGTGGGGGGCATGATCACGCTGACGTTTGCCAACCGCAGCCAGATCATCATCAACCTGCAGAAACCGCTGCACGAAGTGTGGATGGCTGCCCGTGCGGGTGGATTCCACTACCAATACGATGGCGATGGTGCTGCCTGGATGGACACCAAGGGACAGGGCGAGTTCTTTGCCAATCTCTCGCGCTACGCCAGCGAACAGTCTGGGTTGCCGCTGGTTTTCAGTTCCTGAACAGGTCGAGAATGCTGCGGCGGTCTTCTGGTTCTAGGGCGGGTGCAGCAGCGCCGGGTTGCTCGGACTGAGCTGCATCGTTCGACACTGCGCCCGGCCAAGGATCGTTCAACCCCAACCCTCTGACGCCGTTGCCTGGCCCATATTCTTCAAAATACCATTCACCCCCTACGTTGATCAAGCCAGACGGCGGTGTGTATTCGGCCACAGGCACATCTTTCAGCGCTTCGGCCATGTAGTTGATCCAGATCGGCAGGCTCAACCCACCGCCCGTTTCGCGGCTGCCCAGGTTGCGCGGCGTGTCGTAGCCCACCCAGGCGGCTGCCACGACGGTCGGCTGGTAGCCCACAAACCAGGCGTCCACCGAATCGTTCGTGGTGCCGGTTTTGCCGTATAGGTCTGGGCGTTTCAGTGTGGCTTGGGCGCGGGCAGCGGTGCCGGTGCGTGTGATCTCCTGCAGCAAGCTGCTCATGACAAAGGCGTTGCGGGTATCGATGGCGCGCTGGGTTTCCAAGAGCTCGACCTGGGGCGCCTCAAACAGCACCTTGCCTTTGTGCTCCACGACGCGGGTGATCAGCGTGGGCGAGACAAGGTACCCGCCGTTGGCAAATACCCCGTAGCCCGTGGCCATTTGCATCGGCGTGACGGAACCCGCGCCCAGCGCCATGGTGAGGTACGGGGGGTGTTTTTCGGCGTCAAACCCAAAGCGCGAGACCCACTCCTGCGCACTTTGGGTGCCCACCAGTTGCAGCACCCGGATCGACACCATGTTTTTGGACTTGGCCAATGCACGGCGCACCGACATGGGGCCTTCAAAACGGCCATCGTAGTTTTTGGGCTCCCAGGGTTTGCCGCCCGTTTGACCTGCGCTGTAGAAGAGGGGTGCATCGTTGATGACGGTCATGGGCGACACACCCTTTTCCAAAGCCGCTGAGTAAATGAAGGGCTTGAAGCTGGAGCCAGGCTGGCGCCAGGCTTGCGTCACATGGTTGAACTTGTTTTTCTGAAAATCGAAACCGCCCACCAAGGCCTGAATGGCACCGGTTCGCGGGTCCATGGCCACAAAGGCCGACTCCACTTCCGGCAACTGGGTGATGCGCCAGCTTTTTTCTCCGCTTTTCACCACCCGAATCACGGCACCCGGACGGATCTTGATGTTGGGTCCGGCCTTGTCTGACAAGCCGGACTGGGCCGGGCGCAGGCCCTCGCCTGTGATTTCAAACGGTTCGCCATCCTGCCGAACAGCCACCACCCGGCGCGCACTGGCTTCCAGCACCACGGCCGACATCAGGTCGCCGTTGTCAGGCCGGTCGTTCAGGGCATCATCAATCGCGTCGTCCAGTGCTGCTTTTTCTGCCGGCAAGTCAACAAACAGCTCGGGGCCCCGGTAAATTTGGCGCCGTTCGTAGTCCAGCACACCTTCGCGCACGGCGCGGTAGGCAGCCTGCTGTGCGCGGGAGCGTACCGTGGTCGTCACGTTCAGGCCGCGCGTGTAGGCCTCTTCCCCGTATTGCGCCACCATGGCCTGACGCACCATTTCGGCCACAAATTCGGCATGGATGGTGGGTTGAACACCGTTCTGACGCAGCTTGAGCGGCTCAACCTTTGCTGCGTCGGCCTCGGCCTGGGTGATGAAGCCGTTTTCAAGCATGCGGTCAATGATGTGCAGCTGGCGGCTGCGCGCACGCTTGGGGTTGCTGATGGGGTTGTAGGCAGAAGGTGCCTTGGGCAAGCCCGCCAGCATGGCGGCTTCGGCAATCGTCACATCTTTCAGCGGCTTGCCAAAATAGGTCTGGGAGGCGGTGGAAAAACCGTAAGCGCGCTGTCCCAGAAAAATCTGGTTCATGTAAATCTCAAGGATCTGTTCCTTGGTCAGCATGTGTTCCAGCTTGAACGTCAGCAGCACCTCATAAATCTTGCGGGTGTAGCTTTTTTCAGCCGACAGGTACACATTGCGCGCCACCTGCATCGTGATGGTGGACGCGCCCTGGCTCTTGGCTTGCCCCAGATTGGCCAGCGCCGCCCGCATCATGCCGCGGTAATCCACTCCGCTGTGCTCGAAAAAACGGGCATCTTCAATCGCCAGCACCGCGTTCTTCATCACGTCCGGTATTTCCCGGATCGTCAACAGGTTGCGGCGCTCTTCACCGAACTCGCCAATCAACTGACCGTCGGCCGTGAGGACCCTCAGCGGCAGCTTGGGGCGGTAGTCGGCCAGGTCGGCCACGTCGGGCAAGTTGGGGTAGGCCACAGCCAAGGCGATACCGATCACCATCAAAAGGCCAATGCCGCCAGCCACCGCCAGTCCGGCCAGACCCACCGCAAGGCGACCGATCCAGATGACCACCGTGCGTCCCGCAGATACTGGCGTTGAGGATTGGTGAGGGGTGGCGCGTTCGTCTTTGGGCATGCGGATGATCTGTCGGTCGGTAGCGAATTATAAAAATCCGTTGTTGTGTGGATGCCAGTGCAAGCGCCCATATTGTGAGTTGTTGTGTATCGGGCGGCCTTCTGTCGCGTGGCAGGCGATCAAACAGGTCAAAAATACGTATGCTTTTGGCAACGCTTCCTTTTGTGTCAAAGGCAAAAAATCTTTGCTGCACAAGGGGCTTACTGCTAGCATTCAAGTGAAATCTTAAGTTTGGTGCATCGTTGCGCCGTCATTTTTGGGGGTCGCCTTGATCTCATTGGGGTCGTTATTTAGCCGGGAACCGGCACCGATGTTGGGCATTGACGTCAGTTCTTCCAGTGTGAAGCTGGTCGAGCTTGGTCGCAATCGCGCCGGCGATCTGGTCCTGGAGCGTTGCGCCATTGAGCCCCTTGAGCGAGGGTGGATCACCGACGGCAACATCGAAAAATTCGATGAAGTTGCCGAAGCTGTGCGCCGCGTGGTGCGAAAAAGCGGCAGCAAAACCAAAAATGTGGCGATGGCTTTGCCCGCATCAGCGGTCATCACCAAAAAAATCATCCTTCCAGGCGGTCTGTCAGACAAAGAGCTGGAAGCCCAGGTTGAATCTGAAGCAAACCAATACATTCCGTTTTCCCTTGACGAAGTGAGTCTGGACTTCTGCCTGATTGGCCCTAGCGCTAGCTCGGTAGGCGATGTCGAGGTGCTGATTGCGGCATCCCGCAAAGAAAAAGTGTCCGACCGCCAGGGCCTTGCAGAAGCTGCGGGCCTCAAGCCGGTTGTGATGGATGTGGAGTCCTACGCTTCGCGCATGGCGGCGGGTCGTGTCATTGAAACGCTGCCCAATCAAGGCGTTGACTCCCTGGTTGCTTTGTTTGAAGTGGGCGCACTCACCACCAGCATGCAGGTCATGCGCAACGACGACGTGCTCTATGAGCGCGACCAGGCCTTTGGTGGCGCGCAACTTACCCAGCTGATCGTTCGCCAATATGGCTTTTCTTCGGACGAAGCAGAAGCCAAAAAGCGTTCGGGCGATTTGCCAGAAGACTACCAGTCGGCCGTTTTGGGTCCCTTCATTGAGAGCATGTCGCAAGAAATTGGGCGAGCGCTTCAGTTCTTCTTCACGAGCACGCCGTACAACAAGGTGGACCACATTCTGTTGGCCGGGGGCAGTGCCGCCCTGCCAGGTTTGACCGACGCTGTCACGCACCAAACGTCTTTCGCCTGCATGGTGATCAATCCTTTTGACGCCATGGAAATGGCCTCTACCGTGCACGCCCGCAAAATTTCGCGCGAGGCGCCTTCGTACCTGACCTCCACGGGCTTGGCCTTGCGGAGGTTTTACCAATGATCTTGATCAACCTGTTGCCTCACCGCGAGGCGGCCCGAAAGCGGCAAAAAGAGCAGTTCTTTACCCAGTTGGGTCTGTCGGCGCTGCTGGGCGGCATCATTTGCGGTGCTGTGTTCACCTGGTACCAAGGCCAAATCACAATCCAGCAAGAGCGCAACAGCTTCTTGCAGCGCGAGATTGCCAAGCTCGATGTCGAGATCAAAGACATTGCTAGTCTGCAAAAAGAAATCGCATCGCTGCGTGCGCGCCAGACAGCTGTTGAGGATCTTCAAGGTGACCGCAACCTGCCGGTGCACCTGTTGGACGAGCTGGTGGCGCAGTTGCCTGACGGCATTTACCTCAGCAACATGAAGCAGGAAAACCAGAGCGTGCTGCTCACAGGTGTTGCGCAATCCCAAGAGCGTGTTTCTGAGTTGTTGCGCAATCTGGGCAACAACAGTCCATGGCTGAGCCGCCCGGAGCTGGTGGAAATCGTGGCTGCCAACGTGGTGGGCCCAAACAAAGACCAGCGGCGCGTGTCCAACTTCACCATTCGTGTCGCGTTGGTCCGGCCGTCAGCCGCTGCAACCACGGCACCGGGAACGGCCACTGCGGCGCCTGTCGTGCCTGGCAAAGTCTGATTGAGGCACCGACCCACCATGGCCAAAATGCCCCAGATCAACGTGGATTTCAAAGAAATCCAGGAACAACTCAAAACCCAGTTCTCAGGACTGGATCCCAACGACCCATCACAGTGGCCAGCTGTGCCGCGCAACCTCTTGTATGTCGCCGTGTGCGTGGCCGTCATTGCGGGCCTGTGGTTCGCCTGGCTCAAGGCGTCTGATGAAGAGTTGTTGGCCGAAAAAACCCGTGAAGAACAACTGCGCACCGACTACCGCAGCAAGCTGGTGCAGGCCGTCAACCTGGATGCGCTTAAGAAGCAACTGGAGCAGGTTCAGCAATATGTGAACCAGCTTGAGCGCCAGTTGCCCAGCAAGGCCGAAATGGATGCCTTGCTGTCCGACATCAACCAGGCGGGCCTGGGTCGCAGCCTTCAATTCGAGTTGTTCCGCCCGGGTCAGGTGCTCGTGAAAGAGTATTACGCCGAGTTGCCCATTGCCGTTCGAGTCACCGGCACCTACCACGACATCGGTCTCTTCGCAGCCGACATCGCCAACCTGTCCCGCATCGTGACGCTCAACAACCTCACGCTGACACCCATCAGGGACCGTGAAGGCGTGCTCACCATGGACTGCACGGCCAAGACCTTCCGCTATCTGGACCCCGAAGAAGTGGCCATTCAGCAAAAGTCCAAAGAGGTCAAGAAGTGATGCCGGCCAAGAATCTTTTGCTCGCTTTGAGCGTGGGCTGCCTGGTGGCCTTGGGGGGCTGCACAGCCTCCGGTCAGGACGAGTTGCAGGCCTGGATGCAATCCGAGCGCAACGGGATCAAACCCCAGGTCAAACCCATACCTGAGCCCACGAAATTCATCCCGCAAACCTACGGCGGCGAGCGCATGCTGGAGCCATTCAGCAGCGAAAAGCTGGCGAGTGTGCTGCGTGGCAGCCCCGGCACCACGATCGTCAACTCAGCGCTGATCGAACCCGAGCTCAACCGCCGCAAGCAACCTCTGGAAGCCTACCCGCTGGACACCATGACCATGGTGGGCAGTCTGAACCGCCAAGGCCAGCTGGTGGCGCTGGTCAAGGTGGACAACCTGCTTTACCAAGTTCGGGCTGGAAGCTATCTGGGCCAGAACTATGGGCGTGTGAACAAAATTACGGAAACCGAAGTCACGCTGCGAGAAATCGTGCAGGACTCCGCCGGTGAATGGACCGAGCGCCCTGCGGCGCTGCAGCTACAAGAGGAAGCGTCTAAATGATCAAGCCCAACATGGCCCAAAAAATCGGAGCATGGGAGCGCTCGGTGCTCAGAGGCGCCGTCTTCGCCTCCATGGCGCTGACCACTGTTTGGGCCCAGGCTCAAAATGCGATTCAGTCGCTGACCGGGGGCGTCCAAGGTGGCGTAGAAGTCATTCGCATTGAAACCAGCGAACCTCTGGCGGCCGTACCCACCGGGTTCACCATTCAGGCGCCCGCCCGGATTGCGTTGGACTTTCCAGGTGTGGTCAACAACATAGGCCGCAACACCATCGAAATGAACCAGGGCAACCTGCGTTCGGCCAATGTGGTGCAAGCGGGGGACCGCACCCGCGTGGTGATCAACCTCAAGCAACCGGCAGCCTACCAAGCCAAGGTGGAAGGCAAGTCCCTCATTGTGGTGCTTGATCGTTCCGACGCCATTGTTGCCGCGCCCGCTACCCAAGCCGCCTTTGCCGAAAGCCGCAACCGCGACACGGCTGCTCTCAAAGACATCGACTTTCGCCGTGGTGTCGGCAACTCCGGGCGCATCGTCGTCGAGTTGGCCAACAGCCAGGTGGGGGTAGACATTCGCCAACAAGGTCAAAACCTGGTGGTCGACTTCCTGAAAACGTCACTGCCCGAAGGCTTGCGCCGCCGGCTGGACGTGACTGACTTTGGCACGCCTGTGCAAACGGTCAGCACCTCGCAAACAGGTGACCGTGTTCGCATGGTCGTAACGCCAAAAGGCAACTGGGAACACTCGGCTTACCAGAGCGACAACCAGTTTGTGCTGGAAGTGCGCGAGCAAAAGGTTGACCCGTCCAAACTGACGCAAGGCCCTGGCTACAACGGTGAAAAGCTGTCACTGAACTTCCAGAACATTGAAGTGCGCTCGCTGTTGCAAGTGATCGCTGACTTCACCAACTTCAACGTTGTCACGTCCGACTCCGTCTCTGGCGCGGTCACCTTGCGCCTGAAAGATGTGCCTTGGGACCAAGCGCTTGACATCATCTTGCAGGCCAAAGGCCTGGGCATGCGCAAATCGGGCAACGTGCTCTGGATCGCGCCCAAAGACGAAATTGCTGCTCGCGAAAAACAAGAGCTGGAGTCCAAAGCGTCCATTGAAAGCCTGGAAACCGTGCGCACGCAAGGCTTCCAGATGAATTACGCCAAGGCTGCTGACATTGCGACGCAAATCACCGGCGGTGGTTCGGGCGGCACCGGCAGCAATAGCGCCCGCATTTTGTCGCCACGCGGTAGTGTCATCGCTGAGCCGCGCACCAACCAGCTGTTTGTAACGGACATTCCGTCCAAACTGGAGCAGGTGCAAGACCTTATTGCCCGTCTTGACATCCCCATTCGCCAGGTTTTGATCGAGGCGCGTATCGTTGAAGCCGATGACCGTTTTGGCCGCTCCCTGGGTGTTCGGCTTGGTGGCAGCGACCTGCGCGGCATTCGGGGTGGCGACGCCGGTTATTCCGTGGGCGGGAGCAACCGCCTCGCCATCGGTGGCAGCTACAACGCGGTGTCCAGCACCACGCTGGAAAGCGAAAACACGCTGGACACCATCAACACGTCCTTCGTGAACCTCCCATCAACCGGAGCCGGCGGCTTCGCGCCGGCTGCGTTCGCCATTTCCCTGTTCAGTTCTGCGGCCAACCGGTTCCTGAACCTTGAAATTTCAGCACTGGAAGCTGACGGCCGAGGAAAAATTGTTTCCAGCCCCCGCGTGGTCACTGCTGACCAAGTGAAAGCGCTCATCGAGCAGGGTACCGAGTTCCCCTACCAAACTGCAACGTCCAGTGGCGCCACCGCCATCTCGTTCCGCAAGGCCAACCTGAAGCTGGAAGTCACGCCGCAAATCACGCCTGAAGGCAGCATCATTCTGGACGTGGATGTCAACAAAGACAGCCGAGGTGAGACCACGGCAGCGGGTATCGCCATCAACACCAAACACATCCAAACGCAGGTGCTGGTTGAAAACGGCGGCACGGTGGTGATTGGCGGTATTTTTGAATTGATCGAAATCGACGACACCACCAAAGTTCCCCTGCTGGGTGATCTGCCGGTCTTGGGTAATTTGTTCAAGAACAAGAGCAAGACATCCAATAAGTCGGAATTGCTTGTGTTTATCACGCCGCGTGTAATTTCAGACCGTGGCGTGATGCGTTGATCTAAAAGTTATTTGATATTTAAGTTTGGGTAGTCATGATGAAAATATTAAGCTTGATTTTAGGCGGCATGCTGGCATTGGCTTTGACCGCATGTGGAGGCGGTGGTGGTACACTGTTGTTGGAGGCACTGGTGTAGGCACAACGTCACCAATCGCGAGCGCAGCACTGGCCGGAACCATGACTTTCTCCCTTGTGAGAGCAGACGGAACAGTGGTGGCAGATAACAGGCTTTCTCAAACAGATGAGCTGTCCTTGAGAGTGAGCGTTAGGGATGCTGCGGGTGCTGCTGTTGACATGGCTCGGGTTGTTTTCAGTCTCGACTCGACAGAAGCAGTGTTGGTGCCTGTCAATGGCGTTGCGCTCACGCGTGCAGGTGTTGCCACCATCAAAGTTGCACCTGCTTCGGTGGTATCGCAAGGGATTGTGACTGCTAAGGCTACGGTAACTTTGAATGGCACTGAAGTTACGAAAGAATTGTTTCTAGAGATTTCACCTGGAACGGTTCAGTTGCAAAATATGTCGGTATCTCCAAATGTGCTACAAAAAGGTCAGTCATTGGTTGCCTCTGTGAGTGTGCTGGTAAACGGGGCCGCAGCGGCATCTAACTCGGTTGGTGTATCCTTCAGTAGCACCTGTGGAGAGGTATCGCCTGCAACTGCTCTTGTGGACTCGTTTGGTCGAGCAACAGCGGTTGTGCAAACAAACGTTGAGGGCGACTGTGTAGTAACTGCTTCCTACAACGCAAGTTCTGAACAGGCGAGCTACAGGGTTACGGCCCCACCAATCACCAGCTTAGAGTTTGTTTCGGCGAGTCCCTCGCGAATTTACCAAGATGGATCCACCGGGGTAAAGACTTCAATTGTTTCTTTCAAAGTCGTAAATAGTATCGGTGAAGGTGTCGCAACCAAAGCAGTAAGTGCCGCTCTCACAAATACGGATGGGGGAATCAATTTTTGTGACAGTCCACATTTGGCAGTGAATTCGGACGAAAATGGCATCGTCCGTTTTTCGGTGTGTTCCGGTACCCTGCCTGCAACTGTGCAGGTGCGTGCAAGCCTTGATGATGCACCCACAATCTACACAGACTCGAACTTGTTGACGATTCAGACTGGATTGCCGACTCAGCGGTTTTTCGATATTTCGGCAACCCAGCTCAATTACTATGTGGGCGGCCAGTTTACCAGCGGGTTTAACGGCAACGAAACTGAAATCAGTGTCTTTGCAGCAGATCGCCAGGGCAACCCAGTTCCTCCTGGCACGCCGATTGTTTTTGTTGCCGAAGGTGGACAGCTGGTCACTTCAGGGTCCAGCAGCTGCGTGATTGGTACCAACGGCCGTTGCAGTGTTCGACTGGTTGGTCAAAACTACCGTCCATTGGGTTCACCACTTGGCGATCCAAGGCCTGGACGGGTGACCGTTCTGGCATACGCTGACGGTGAAGAGTCATTTGTTGATGCGAATTTCAACAACAGGTACGACGCCGGGGAGTTGTTCGAGGATCTCGGGATTCCATTTATGGACAAAGATGAGAACGGCAATTTTTCTGAGGCTTATCAAAACTTGGTGACTGGTACGAATGAGGGTGAATTTACCTACCCCATACGTGTGGCGCCAGGGTCGGCGGCGTGCCCGACCAATTCGAATGTTGGTCTTTCTGCTCAAAACACCTGTAACGGCGCCTGGAATGGTGCGACAAAGGTTCGGCGGCAGATCGTCATTATTTTCTCTGGTGGTGAAATTGGGCAGCCTGGCCTCTACGATCCCACGATACCTTCAATCAAACAGACGGCTGTCCTAACGGCTGCCCGCAATGGTCTGGTTGTGCGGCTTGCTGATTTCAACGGGAATCCACTTCCGTCCAATGCATCGTTGTCGGTGGAGGTTTTAAACAGCTTTGGGTCCTGTTCTGCGAGGCTGTTGGGTAGCACTGTTGGAAATAGTACGGAGCCGACGCTCCATCAGATTGTTTTGGATCAGTGCTCGGGTGGTGAGGTGGTCTTACTGAAGGCTGCTATTCAGGGCAAAGAGTCTGCGCTGTCTGTCACGGTCCCATAACTGTTTGCACAGTAGGTTCTGTATTGATCACCTTGATCGGCCTCCCTGGCTCAGGCAAATCCACCGTTGGGCGCCACCTCGCCCGGCGTCTTTTGCTTCCCTTCCTTGATTCCGACTACGTGATAGAGCAGCGTATTGGCTGTTCGATCCGTGAGTTCTTCGAGCGGGAGGGCGAGGAGCGTTTCCGTGACGTTGAAGAGGCCGTGCTTGACGAGTTGACACAGGGGGAAGCCTGTGTGCTGTCAACGGGCGGTGGTTCGGTGCTTCGCGCTGTGAACCGCGCCCATTTGCACGACCGTGGGCAGGTGATCTACCTGCGGTCCGCGCCTGAAGAGGTGTTTCGGCGTTTGCGCCATGACCGCAACCGGCCGCTGTTGCAGGTGGCTGACCCGTTGCAGCGCTTGCGTGACCTGTACGCGGCGCGCGACCCGCTTTACCGGGAAACGGCGCATTTCATCATTGAAACGGGTCGACCTTCGGTCGCTTCCTTGGTGAACATGATCGTGATGCAACTGGAGTTGGCCGGGTTGGTTCCCTCGACGGCGCCCGCTGAAACGGTAGGCGCCCCACGCCTGGGATAGTCGCTCTGCGACGAGCGTCAGCGGGCGTGCAGACTGAAGGGGGCGGAGTCTTGGCTCATCTTGCGTCGCTGTGGCGCCACCGGCCGTGGGCGGTGGTTGTTCAGGGCCTAAACTTCAGGGCTATGAACACGAAGACTCCGCACCCTATTCAAACGCGATCCATGCCGACCCAGCAGGTCGAGATTGCCCTTGGCGATCGCAGTTACGGCATTTTGATTGGCGACCAGCTGTTTGATCAGGCTTCTAGCTATGTGGGCCTGCCGGCAGCGGCTTGTGCGGTGATCGTGACAAACGAAACCGTGGCGCCTTTGTATGCGCAGCGCCTCGCTGCTGCGCTGACGCCTCGTTACCCCGTCATCCACACGGTGGTGTTGCCCGACGGAGAGTCGTACAAGACGTGGGAATCGCTCAACCTGATCTTTGATGCCTTGCTGGGCCATGGCTGCGACCGCAAAACGGTGCTGTTTGCGCTGGGTGGCGGTGTGGTGGGCGACATGACCGGCTTTGCCGCCGCGAGCTACATGCGCGGGGTGCCGTTTGTGCAGGTGCCCACCACCTTGCTGGCGCAGGTGGATTCTTCGGTGGGCGGTAAGACCGCCATCAACCACCCGCTGGGAAAAAACATGATTGGCGCGTTTTACCAGCCGCAGCGCGTCGTTTGTGACCTGGACACGCTCAAGACGCTGCCGGAGCGCGAGCTCAGCGCGGGTTTGGCCGAGGTCATCAAATATGGGCCCATCGCGGACATGGCGTTTCTGGACTGGATTGAGGCCAACATAGGCGCGCTGATGGCGCGCGAGCCGCAGGCACTGGCCCACGCGGTGAAACGCAGCTGCGAGATCAAAGCGCTGGTGGTGGGGCAAGACGAGCGCGAGTCGGGACTGCGCGCCATTTTGAATTTTGGGCATACCTTTGGCCATGCCATTGAGGCGGGCATGGGCTACGGCCAATGGCTGCATGGCGAAGCGGTGGGCTGCGGCATGGTGATGGCGGCGCGGCTTTCGCACGCATTGGATCTGGTGGACAAGGCTTTTGTGGATCGCTTGACGGCATTGATTAGCCGGGCCGGATTGCCCACCGTGGCGCCGGTGCTGGACGCGCAAGACAACGTGGGCCGCTATCTGGCGCTGATGCGCGTGGACAAGAAATCTGAAGCCGGTGAAATCAAATTTGTGCTGATTGACGGCCCTGGCAAGGCGGTGGTGCGCGGTGCTCCAGATGAGGTGGTGGGGCGCGTGATTGAAGCCAGTTGCGCCCGCACATGACGCCGCAAGCTGGACGGCCCGCGGGGTTGGCCCCTTACGCCTGCGACCCCACGCAAAGCCGTGGACGCCGTTTCCCGGAACCAGAGGCGCCGACCCGGACCGCGTTTCAGCGCGACCGTGACCGGGTGATCCACTCCACCGCGTTTCGGCGATTGGTTTACAAGACCCAAGTGTTTCTGAACCACGAGGGAGACCTGTTTCGCACGCGCCTCACCCACTCACTGGAAGTGGCGCAGCTGGGGCGCAGCATTGCCCGCTCGCTGCGGTTGAACGAAGACCTGGTGGAGGCGGTAGCCCTGGCGCACGATCTGGGGCACACGCCGTTTGGCCATGCTGGCCAGGATGCGCTGCACACCTGCTTGAAGCGGCTTTCAAGTGCCGAAGGCCGTGGAGAACCCGAAGCCTGGGGGTTTGAGCACAACCTGCAAAGCTTGCGCGTGGTGGACGAGCTGGAGGAGCGCTACCCGGCGTTTGACGGGTTGAACCTGAGCTTTGAAACCCGTGAGGGCATCTTGAAGCATTGTTCACGCGCCAATGCGCAGCGGCTTGAGGCGCAGGAGCCGGGTGGCGTGGCGCAGCGCTTTCTGCAGGGCGGTTCGCCTTCGTTGGAGGCCCAGCTGTGCAACCTGGCCGACGAAATTGCCTACAACGCCCACGATATTGACGACGGCGTGCGCTCCGGTCTCCTGACGATGGAGCAGCTGGGCGAAGTGCCTTTGTTTGAGCATTACCGCCTGCAAGCGCTGGCGGCGCATCCCCTTTTGGCCGGGCGGCGGTTGTTGTTTGAAACCATACGTTTGATGCTGAGCGATCAGGTGTATGACGTGATCGACACCACCCGCGCGCTGATCAGCGCCTCGGGCGTACAGAGCCTGGACCATGTGCGCAGCAGCCCAGGGCTGGTGGCTTTTTCGCCGGGTATGCGCGAGCGCTCCCAAGTGCTGAAGACATTTTTGCTGCGCAACCTGTACCGCCACCCACAGGTGGTGGAAACCACCGACCGCGCGCGCCGTGTGGTGGCTGACTTGTTTGATTTGTACCTGAATGCCCCAAAAGAATTGCCCGAAGCGCATGGCCGCAGCCAGCACCATGCCCGGGCCGTGGCGGACTACATTGCAGGCATGACCGACCGCTTTGCCATTCGCGAGCACGAGCGGCTGTTTGGCGCGGTGATCTTTCCGTGACCACCGGCCACGCTGCCCGGTTGGGCGTGGACGCGGCTGCTCAAGCGCGCCGGCTGGCGGCGCTGGTGGTGGCGGTAGGTGTCACCTGTGCTTTGCATGTGGGCAAGCTGCCAGTGGCTATTCCGGTGCTGCGCGATGCGCTGGGTCTCACGCTTGTGCAAGCGGGGTTTTTGCTGTCGCTGGTGCAGCTGGCGGGCATGACGCTGGGTTTGGTGGTGGGCCTGATGGCCGACCGGCTGGGCACGCGCCGGGTGATGTTGGCGGGTCTGGTGCTACTGGCGCTGGGCAGCGCACTGGGCGCTGCGGCGCCCAATGTGAACCTGCTGCTGCTTACCCGGGTGGTGGAGGGCATGGGCTTTTTGATGGCGGTATTGCCCGCGCCCGGCTTGTTGCGCCAGCGGGTGGCCCACGCACCCACCCTGGCCCGCGCGCTGGGTTGGTGGGGTGCTTACATGCCGCTGGGCACGGCTCTGGCATTGCTCCTCGGCGCGCCTTTGATCCAGCTGGTGGGCTGGCGCTGGGCCTGGCTGACGCTGGCCGCGGTGTCGTTGTGTGCGGCCGGCGCGTTGCTGCGCTGGGTGCCGGCATCGGTGGCTGGCCAGGCGAAGCCGCCACCGGCGCGCTTGTGGCCGCGACTCTCGCGCACCTTGCGTGCGCCCGCTCCGTGGCTGGTTGCGGTGGCTTTCTTTTTGTATTCTGGCCAGTGGCTGGCGGTGGTGGGCTTCTTGCCCACCATTTACAGCCAGGCGGGTTACAGCGGTGCGGTGGTGGGCATGCTGAGCGCGTTGGCCGCGGGCATCAACATGGTGGGCAACATTGGTGCCGGGCGGCTGCTGGCGCGGGGCATTCAGCCCGGCCTGATCTTGACGGTGGCCTATGGCGCCATGGCGCTTGGCGCCTGGGTGGCGTTTGCCGCGCAGGGCCATCCGGTGTGGCAATACCTGGCTGTGCTGGTTTTTTCCGGGGTGGGTGGGCTGATCCCGGGCACCTTGTTTGGTCTTGCCGTGGTCCTGGCGCCCGGTGAAGACACCGTGTCCACCACCGTGGGCTGGATGCAGCAATTTTCGTCACTGGGTCAGTTTCTCGGCCCGCCCCTGGTAGCGTGGCTGGCCATGCGGGTGGGCGGCTGGCACTGGACATGGGTGGCCACAGGCGCATGCTCCTTGCTTGGGGTGTGGACAGCCAGAAAGCTGCAGGTCGCCTGGCATAAACGGACTGTGCACCCGGCATCAGCTTGAGCGCGGCGGTGAGCCGCTAAACTTTGACCCATATTCATCCACGGGATTGCTCCGAAGAGGGCGGCCCAATGTGCCGACAGGGAATTTCACATGAGCTTTTTGAACCAGCTCAAGCAACAAGCGCAGACGCTGCAAACGCGGCAGGGCGATGAGCTTCAGCATCTGGACTCCAACACCGACGCCACCGAGGCTGCGTGCAAGACGGTGTGGCACTACTTCATGGAACTGCCGCGCCAGCTCAATGTGATCGAGCCCGCAGCGGTCAGCCTGAGCCTGGACGGCAAAGCACCTTGGCCAGCCATGAAGCAGACCGATTTCCGGTTTGACGCGCGCAAAAAAACGCTGCGAGGCAAAGAGGTGTTTGACTATCTGGCGTTGGGCTGGCGCCTTGAGCCTGCTGAAACAGCGGCGGTGCTGGCGCCCGGCCTGCCGAGAGGCCGCGTGAGCGTCAACTTTCCGCCCGATCTGGAGCGGGTAGAGCGCCGATTGCGGGCCGGGCAGGTGCGCCACGACCGCCAAGAGCTGCGCCACCCAGAAACCAACCGCCTGCAGTCGATCGTGTTTGAGCACGACATGGCCGCCCGCGCCAGCGTGCGTGTGACGCCCGACCACGACAACGGCAGTTTTGATATTCGCCTGGCCGCGGTGGGAGGGCTCGAAATTGCCACCACCCGTTACACCGTGGCTCAGCTGAACACCGCAGCGCTGGACGAACTGGCCAAGCTCATCGTCGGGCAGACCAGCCGGTTCATCTAACGTCACCGCAAGTGGTGGCGGCCATGGATAATGGGGGTCAGACCCCAAACCCACCGACCACAGCGAGTTCATGGCCCGACTTCCCCGACTGACCGTTCCCGGCTACCCGCACCACGTGATCCAGCGGGGCAACAACCGCCAGCCCGTTGTGGCCAGCGACCAGGACCGCGAAACCCTGCTGGATCTGCTGGCTGAAAACGCGGTGAAGCACCAGGTGGCGCTGCACGCCTATGTGATCATGGACAACCACTTTCACCTGTTGCTGACACCTGAAACCGAGGACGGTGTACCGCAGATGATGCAGGCGGTGGGGCGGCGTTACGTGCGGTACTTCAACGATTTGCACCACCGCAGCGGCACGCTGTGGGAAGGGCGCTACAAATCCACGCTGATCCAGTCAGAGCCGTATCTGCTCGCCTGCATGGCCTACATCGACTTGAACCCGGTGCGCGCTGGCATGGTGGCGCAGCCCCAGGACTTCGCCTGGTCAAGCCACCGACACTACATTGGGTTGGCTCAAGACCGTCGCCTCACACCCCATGCGCTGTACTGGGGCTTGGGCAACACGCCCTTTGCACGCGAGGCGGCATACGCCGAAATGGTGCGCGCCGGCCTGAGCGCGTCACAAGAAGCGCGCATGACCGGCGCCGCGCTGCATGGCTGGGCGCTGGGGGATGCGGGTTTTGTTGCTGAACTGCAAAAAAAAACCGACCGTCGGGTGAGCGAAAGCCGTCCTGGCCGACCTATTTCTCGTTCGGGCTCTTCGGGTGAAATTTAAAAAAATCTTTATAAATCAGGTAGTTTTTGGCCATATTTGATCCGTCCCTAATTTAAAATTGGTTGGATATTTTATCTTTAAATTGGAATCTGACCCCAATTATTTGCCTTGGCATTTTTGTTGCATTGCACTAAGCTCTACATCCCGCGAATTTTGTTTTCATGCCCTCGAACCGTAAAGGAAGCGCCATGACCACGGCAGCCGAACAGCAGCAACTCCAGCAACAAGGTCTGTACGACCCGGCCAACGAGCACGACGCCTGCGGCGTGGGCTTTGTGGCGCACATTAAGGGCCACAAAAGCCATGCCATCGTTCAGCAGGGTCTGAAGATTCTGGAAAACCTGGACCACCGGGGTGCCGTGGGTGCCGACAAGCTCATGGGCGACGGCGCTGGTTTGCTGATTCAGCTGCCCGATGCGCTGTACCGCGAAGAAATGGCGGCGCAAGGTGTCACGCTGCCACCTGCCGGCGAATACGGCGTGGGCATGATCTTCATGCCCAAAGAGCACGCCAGCCGCCTGGCTTGCGAACAGGAGATGGAACGCGCCGTGGCCGCCGAAGGCCAGGTGCTGCTGGGCTGGCGCGATGTGCCGGTGAATCTGGACATGCCCATGTCGCCCACGGTGCGCGAAAAAGAGCCGGTGATTCGCCAGGTGTTTATTGGCCGTGGCAACGACGTGATCGTGCAGGACGCGCTGGAGCGCAAGCTGTACGTGATCCGCAAGACGGCCAGCGCCAACATCCAGGCGCTCAAGCTCACGCACAGCAAAGAGTATTACGTGGTCAGCATGAGCAGCCGCACGGTGGTCTACAAGGGCCTGCTGCTGGCCGACCAGGTGGGCACCTATTTCAAGGATCTGGAAGACGAGCGTTGCGTGTCGGCCCTGGGTCTGGTGCACCAGCGTTTCTCCACCAATACCTTCCCCGAATGGCCTCTGGCCCACCCTTACCGCTATGTGGCGCACAACGGTGAGATCAACACCGTCAAGGGCAACTACAACTGGATGAAAGCACGCGAGGGCGTGATGTCGTCCCCGGTGCTGGGTGCCGACCTGAAGAAGCTCTACCCCATCAGCTTCGCCAGCCAGTCCGACACGGCCACGTTTGACAATTGCCTGGAACTGCTGACCATGGCCGGCTACCCGCTGGCGCAAGCGGTGATGATGATGATTCCCGAGCCATGGGAACAGCACACCACGATGGACGAGCGCCGCAAGGCCTTTTACGAATACCACGCCGCCATGATGGAGCCATGGGACGGCCCGGCTTCGATCGTGTTCACCGACGGCCGCCAGATTGGCGCCACGCTGGACCGCAACGGCCTGCGCCCTTCGCGCTACTGCATCACCGACGACGACTTCGTGATCATGGGTTCCGAGTCGGGCGTGCTGCCCGTGCCGGAAAACAAAATCGTGCGCAAGTGGCGCCTGCAGCCCGGCAAGATGTTCCTGATTGATCTGGAGCAGGGCCGCATGATCGACGACGAGGAGCTCAAGGCCAACCTCGTCAACAGCAAGCCTTACAAGCAGTGGATCGACAACCTGCGCATTCGCTTGGACGACGTGGAGGGCCCGACCACGGCCGAGCCGCTGCCGTGCGATGTGCAGCTGCTGGACCGCCAGCAGGCCTTTGGCACCACGCAGGAAGACATCAAGTTTCTGCTGGCGCCGATGGCAGCCGCTGGCGAAGAAGCCCTGGGTTCCATGGGCAACGACAGCCCGCTGGCCGTGCTGTCTGACAAAAACAAGCCGCTGTACAACTACTTCAAGCAGTTGTTTGCGCAGGTGACGAACCCGCCCATCGACCCGATCCGCGAAGCGATCGTGATGTCGCTGGTGTCGTTCATCGGCCCCAAGCCCAACCTGCTCGACATCAACCAGGTGAACCCGCCGATGCGCCTGGAAGTGAGCCAGCCGGTGCTCGACTTCGCCGATATGGCCAAGCTGCGAAACATCGACGAGGTGACGCAGGGCAAGTTCCGCAGCGCCACGCTGGACATTACCTACCCCGCCGCCTGGGGGCGTGAAGGCGTGGAAGCCAAGCTGGCCTCGCTGTGTGCGTCGGCCGTGGACGCCATCAAGGGTGGCAAAAACATCCTGATCATCAGCGACCGTGCGGTCAGCGCCACCCAGATCGCCATCCCCGCGCTGCTGGCCTTGTCAGCCATTCACCAGCACCTGGTGTTGGAAGGCCTGCGCACCAACGCAGGCCTGGTGGTGGAAACCGGCACCGCCCGCGAAGTGCACCACTTTGCGGTGCTGGCCGGCTACGGCGCTGAAGCCGTGCACCCCTACCTGGCCATGGAAGCGCTGGCGGCCATGCACAAAGACCTGCCGGGCGACCTGAGCGCCGAAAAGGCCATTTACAACTATGTGAAGGCGATCGGCAAGGGCCTGTCCAAGATCATGTCCAAAATGGGCGTGAGCACCTACATGAGCTACTGCGGTGCCCAGTTGTTTGAGGCCATTGGCCTCAACAGCGACACGGTGAACAAGTACTTCACCGGCACCGCCAGCCGCGTGGGTGGCATCGGCGTGTTTGAAATTGCCGAAGAAGCCATCCGCATGCACAAGGCCGCTTTTGGCGACGACCCGGTGCTGGAAACCATGCTGGATGCTGGCGGTGAATACGCCTGGCGCGCCCGTGGCGAAGAGCACATGTGGACGCCCGACGCCATTGCCAAACTGCAGCACAGCACGCGCGCCAACAACTGGACCACCTACAAGGAATACGCCCAGATCATCAACGACCAGAGCAAGCGCCACATGACGCTGCGCGGTCTGTTCGAGTTCAAGATCGACCCGAGCAAAGCCATTTCCATTGACGAAGTCGAGCCGGCCAAGGAAATCGTCAAGCGCTTCGCCACCGGTGCGATGTCACTGGGTTCCATTTCCACCGAGGCGCACGCCACGCTGGCTGTAGCCATGAACCGCATTGGCGGCAAGAGCAACACCGGTGAAGGCGGCGAAGACGCGCTGCGCTACCGCAACGAGCTCAAGGGCATTCCGATCAAGCAGGGTCAGACCATGTCCGATCTGCTGGGCAAGGACGTGTTTGAGGTGGACTACACGCTGCAAGACGGCGACTCGATGCGCTCGAAGATCAAGCAGGTGGCGTCGGGCCGTTTCGGTGTCACCGCCGAATACCTGAACAGCGCCGACCAGATCCAGATCAAGATGGCGCAGGGCGCCAAGCCAGGCGAGGGCGGACAACTCCCCGGTGGCAAGGTGAGCGACTACATCGGCAAGCTGCGCCACAGCGTGCCGGGCGTGGGCCTCATTTCGCCGCCGCCGCACCACGACATTTATTCCATCGAAGACCTGGCGCAGCTGATCCACGACCTGAAAAACGTGGCACCGCACAGCGACATCAGCGTCAAGCTGGTGTCTGAAATTGGTGTGGGCACCATTGCCGCGGGCGTGGCCAAGTGCAAGGCCGACCATGTGGTCATTGCCGGCCACGACGGTGGCACGGGCGCATCGCCCTGGTCGTCGATCAAGCACGCGGGCAGCCCATGGGAAATTGGCCTGGCCGAAACCCAGCAAACGCTGGTGCTCAACCGCCTGCGCAGCCGCATCCGCGTGCAAGCCGATGGTCAGATGAAAACCGGCCGCGACGTGGTGATTGGCGCGCTGCTGGGTGCCGACGAGTTTGGCTTTGCCACCGCACCGCTGGTGGTCGAAGGCTGCATCATGATGCGCAAGTGCCACCTGAACACCTGCCCGGTGGGCGTGGCCACGCAAGACCCGGCGCTGCGCAAGAAATTCAGCGGCAAGCCCGAACACGTCGTCAACTACTTCTTTTTCATCGCCGAAGAAGCGCGCCAGATCATGGCGCAGCTGGGTATTCGCAAGTTTGACGACCTGATTGGACGCGCCGACCTGCTCGACACCAAGCAAGGCATCGAGCACTGGAAAGCGCGTGGCCTGGACTTCAGCCGCCTGCTGGCCATGCCTGCTGTGCCCGCCGATGTGCCGCGTTTCCACACCGAAACGCAAGAACACGGACTGGAAAAATCGCTCGACAACATCCTGATCGCCAAGTCGCGTCCTGCCATCGACAAGGGCGAGCGCGTGCAGTTCATCGAGGTGGCGCGCAACGTCAACCGCTCCGTGGGCGCGATGCTCTCGGGCGCGGTGACCCAGGTGCACCCGGAAGGCCTGCCCGACGACACCATCCGTATCCAGCTCGAAGGCACGGGTGGCCAGTCGTTTGGTGCGTTCCTTACGCGCGGCATCACGCTGTACCTGATTGGTGACGCCAACGACTACACCGGCAAAGGCCTCTCAGGCGGTCGCGTTGTGGTGCGCCCCAGCATCGATTTCCGGGGTGAAGCGTCGCGCAACATCATCGTGGGCAACACCGTCATGTACGGCGCCACCACCGGTGAAGCGTTCTTCAGCGGCGTGGCCGGTGAACGTTTTGCGGTGCGCCTGTCGGGCGCCACCGCGGTGGTGGAAGGCACGGGCGACCACGGTTGTGAATACATGACCGGCGGCACCGTGGCGGTGCTGGGCAAGACCGGGCGCAACTTCGCGGCCGGCATGAGCGGCGGCGTGGCGTACGTTTATGACGAAGACGGCCAGTTTGCCAAGCGCTGCAACACCGCCATGGTCAGCATGGACAAGGTGCTGAGCACTGCCGAACAAGAAGCCACCACGGACCGCGCCATCTGGCACCGTGACCAGACCGACGAAGCGCAGCTGAAAAAGCTGCTGGAAGACCACAACCGCTGGACCGGCAGCAAGCGCGCGCGCGAGTTGCTGGACACCTGGGCCGAGTCGCGCGGCAAGTTCGTGAAGGTGTTCCCCAACGAATACAAGCGCGCCCTGGGCGAGATCAATGCCCGCAAATCAGCCGCTGCGGCCACCACCAAAGCACAGGACACGGCCAAGCAGGTTTCTGCTGCCGCCAAGTAAGCCTGGAACGCACGCACACGAAGGACACACATCATGGGAAAAGTCACCGGCTTCATGGAATTTGAGCGCCTGGAAGAGGGCTACAAGCCCGTACCAGAGCGCCTGAAGCACTACAAAGAGTTTGTGGTCGGCCTCACCGCCGACCAGGCCAAGGTCCAGGCCGCGCGCTGCATGGACTGCGGCACGCCGTTTTGCAACAACGGCTGCCCGGTCAACAACATCATTCCGGACTTCAACGACCTGGTGTTCCAGGGCGACTGGAAAAACGCCATCACGGTGCTGCACAGCACCAACAACTTCCCCGAGTTCACCGGCCGCATCTGCCCCGCGCCCTGCGAGGCGGCTTGCACGTTGAACGTGAACGACGACGCCGTGGGTATCAAGTCCATCGAGCACGCCATCATCGACCGCGCCTGGGCTGAGGGCTGGGTGGTGCCGCAGGTGCCCAAGCACAAGACCGGCAAAAAGGTTGCTGTGGTGGGCTCCGGCCCGGCCGGCATGGCCGCTGCCCAGCAGCTGGCGCGGGTCGGTCACGACGTGACCCTGTTCGAGAAGAACGACCGCGTCGGTGGTTTGCTGCGCTACGGCATCCCCGACTTCAAGATGGAAAAGACGCACATCGACCGCCGCGTGGCGCAGATGCAAGCCGAAGGCGTGGTGTTTCGTACCGGCGTGATGGTGGGTTCGCTGCCCAAAGACAGCAAGGTGACCAACTGGGCCAAGGAAACCATCAGCCCCGAACAGCTGCAGCAAGACTTTGACGCCGTGTTGCTCACCGGCGGCTCGGAGCAGAGCCGCGACCTGCCGGTGCCCGGCCGCGACCTGGACGGCATCCACTTCGCCATGGAGTTCCTGCCGCAGCAAAACAAGGTCAACGCGGGCGACAAGCTAAAAGGCCAGTTGCGCGCCGACGGCAAACACGTGATCGTGATCGGCGGCGGCGACACCGGAAGCGACTGCGTGGGCACCAGCAACCGCCATGGCGCCGTCAGCGTGACCCAGTTTGAGGTGATGCCGCAGCCGCCCGAAGAAGAAAACAAGCCGCTGGTGTGGCCTTACTGGCCGCTCAAGCTGCGAACCAGCTCGAGCCACGAAGAGGGCTGCACCCGCGAGTTTGCCGTGTCCACCAAGGCTTTCAAAGGCGAAAAAGGCAAGGTCACCGGCCTCACGACCGTGCATGTCGAGATGAAGGACGGCAAACTGGTGGAAATTCCCGGCACCGAAAAAGACTACAAAGCCGACCTGGTCTTGCTGGCCATGGGCTTTGTGAACCCGGTGCCCACCGTGCTCGACGCTTTCGGCGTGGACAAAGATGCCCGCGGCAACGCCAAAGCCACCACCGACTTCACCGGTGGCTACGCCACCAACGTGCCCAAGGTGTTTGCAGCCGGTGACATGCGCCGGGGCCAATCGTTGGTGGTCTGGGCGATCCGCGAAGGCCGACAGGCCGCGCGCTCGGTGGATGAGTTCCTGATGGGATTTTCCGACCTGCCACGTTAACGGGACGCCCCCGCAGCGCTGCGCGCGACCCCCTCCTGGGGCGATGCGCGTGGCCAGGCGGAGCCGGAGCCACCGCACCTGGGCCTGGGCATGTCGCTCCGACGCGAACCATCGTCGGCTCGACTGAGCCTGTTTCGCGATGCCTTGGTTGGGCTGTCCTGTTGCCCCACCTAGGATTTACCCTCATGCGACAATCGCGGGTTATATGAGCGGCCCCATGAGCGAAACCCCTTTCATTGAAATTGACCATGTCACGTTCGGCTACGACAGCCGGCGCACGATCCTCAGCGACATCTCGCTGAATTTCGCGCGCGGCAAGGTCACGGCGGTGCTGGGTGGCTCGGGTTGTGGCAAGACCACGCTGTTGCGCCTGATCGGCGGCGTGCATGCCCCCAACAGCGGGCGTGTGGTGTTCGACGGCGAAGTCATCGACACCCGCAACAAAGCCCAGCTCTTTCGCCTGCGCCGCCGCCTGGGCATGCTGTTTCAGTTTGGTGCGCTGTTCACCGACCTCTCGGTCTTCGACAACGTGGCCTTTCCGCTGCGCGAGATGACCGACTTGCCCGAGTCGCTGATCCGCGACATCGTGCTCATGAAGCTCAACGCTGTGGGCCTGCGCGGCGCTGCGGGGCTGCGCATCAGCGAAGTCTCTGGCGGTATGGCGCGGCGCATTGCGCTGGCCCGCGCCATTGCGCTCGACCCCGAGCTCATCATGTACGACGAGCCCTTCGCTGGGCTCGACCTGGTGTCCATGGGGGTGGCGGCCAAGCTGATTCGCACGCTCACCGATGTGACCGGCGCGACCACGCTGCTGATTTCACACGACGTGCCGCAGTGCATGGCCATCAGCGACTGGGTGGTGCTCATGGCCACCGGCGGGCGCATTGTGGCCCAGGGCACGCCGGCTGAGCTGATGGCCAGCGACGAGCCCGAGGTGCGGCAGTTCGTGCGCGGCGAGCCCGACGGCCCGGTGAAATTCCATTACCCGGCCCCGCCCGTGGCGGTCGACTTCGGCCTGGAGGCCTCACGATGAACCTGCTGCAGCAGCTGGGCCGCCGCGCCCTGGATGTGTTGGCGGCCTGGGGTCACGGCGCCTTGTTTTTTTGGGAGCTGATCATGGCCGTGCCGGCCGGGCTCGCCCGGTTTGGTCTGGTGGTCACGCAGATCCATGCCATCGGCAACCGCTCGCTCGTCATCATTTTGGCCTCGGGCCTGGCGGTGGGCTTTGTGTTGGCTTTGCAGCTCTACAACACGCTCACCAATTTTGGTGCCGCCGAGTCGCTGGGCCTGGTGGTCAATTTGTCGCTGGTGCGTGAACTTGGCCCGGTCGTCACCGCCTTGCTGTTTGCCGGCCGTGCCGGCACCTCGCTGACCGCCGAAATTGGCCTGATGAAAGCCGGTGAACAAATTGCCGCCATGGAGCTGATGGCCATTGACCCGCGCAAGCGCGTGCTGGCGCCGCGCTTCATCGCAGGCGTGATTGCCATGCCGCTGCTGGCGGCGCTGTTTTCCGCCATCGGCATTCTGGGCGCCTGGGTGGTGGCGGTGGGCCTCATCGGGATCGATGCGGGCAACTTCTGGTCGATCCAGCAAAACGGTGTGGATGTGTGGCGTGATGTGGGCAACGGTGTGGTGAAGAGCGCCGTGTTTGGCGTCATTTGTACCGCCGTGGCGCTGTACCAGGGCTACGAGACCGAAGCCACGCCCGAAGGCGTGGCCTACGCCACCACGCGCACCGTTGTGACCGCTTCATTGGGCGTGCTGGCGATGGACTTCATCCTCACCGCCCTGATGTTCTCGACCCCCTGATCACTGAGCAGCTTACGTATGAACAAAAGAAGTATCGAAATCCTTGTGGGCCTGTTTGTCGTGCTGGGCGCGGCGGGTCTGCTCTTTCTGGCGCTCAAGGCGGCCAACCTGGGCAGCTTCACCAACGGGGGCGAAACCTACACGGTGCAGGCGCGTTTTGACAACATTGGTGGCCTGAAAGCCCGGGCGCCGGTGCGCTCGGCGGGCGTCAATGTGGGCCGCGTCACCAGTGTCACGCTGGACGCCCAGACCTTCCAGGGCCTGGTGACCATGGAGGTCAACCAGGGTTTCCTGTTTCCCAAGGATTCTTCGGCCAAAATCCTCACCGCGGGCTTGCTGGGTGACCAGTACATTGGCATTGAGCCCGGCGGTGACGAACGCAACCTCGCCCCAGGGGACGTGATCACACAGACCCAGTCGGCCATGGTGCTCGAAAACCTGATTGGGCAGTTCCTGTTCAATAAGGCGGCGGACAGTGGGACGGGCAGCGCCAACTAGGCTGGCACCGAGCGGTTTCCGAGGGCCGCTCGTGGCCAAGTGGGTTCGCTCGCATCAACAACTAAGGGCGCAAAGCCCAGGGGGTTTCATCATGTCGACGCAATCGATCCTGGGTCGTTGCATGGGGGGCGCGGTGGTGATCGCGCTCATGGCTGGCTGCGCCAGTGGCCCCAACGCCAATCCGCAAGATCCGCTGGAGCCGTTCAACCGGGACGTCTCTGCGTTCAACGAATCGGTGGATTCAATGGTGCTCAAGCCTGTGGCCACGGTGTACCGCGATGTGACGCCCGATCTGGTGCGCACCGGTGTGAGCAATTTTTTCTCTAACCTGGGTGACGTCTGGTCGTTCATCAACGCTTCTCTGCAGCTGCGCCCGCGTGAGGCGAGCGAGAACTTCCTGCGTTTTGGTGTCAACACGGCTTTCGGGCTGGGTGGCGTGCTGGACATTGCTTCCGAAATGGGCATTGAGCGCACCCGCCTGGATTTTGGTCAGACACTTGGCCGCTGGGGCGTGCCCTCAGGTCCTTACCTCGTCTTGCCCATCTTCGGCCCGTCTTCTTTCCGCGATGCGGCAGGGTTCAGCGTCGAAGCCCGTGGCGACCTGATTCAAGGCGTGGACAGTGTGTCCACGCGCAATGCGCTGACGGTGCTGAGGGCGGTCGAAACACGGGCCAACCTGCTGCGCGCCACCTCCATGCTTGAAGGGGCCGCGCTGGACAAGTACAGCTTTACGCGTGACGTGTACCTGCGCCGGCGCCAAAGCCAGATTGAAGACTTGATTGATTTGGGTATTGGTGTGCGCAACGGCACGGAAGATACAGAAAACAGCAAATGAAACACCTCTGCGGTGGAACCGGGGCCCTTGGGGTCTGCTCCAATGTGCAGCGCTGCATGCTCTCGCGTGCAGCGGATAGAAGAGGGCCCATGGCCCGGAAAGGCAAATCATGTTGAATCGACGTACCTGGCTGGGCGGATGGATGGTCTCAGTGGCGGCCCTGCTGGCACTGCCCGTGCATGCGACCGAGGAAGCCCCAGACGCGCTGGTCAAGCGCATTTCGGGCGAAGTGATGACCGCTGTGAAAGCCGACCCTGCGATCCAGGCCGGTGATGTGAACCGCATCATCACGCTGGTCGACACCAAAATCATGCCCAGCGTCAATTTCGCCCGCATGACCTCGTCTGCCGTGGGCCGCTACTGGCGCCAGGCCACGCCTGAACAGCAAAAGCAGTTACAGGACGAGTTCAAAACCCTGCTGGTGCGCACCTATGCGGGTGCGCTGGGCGAAGTCAAAGACCAGACGGTCAGCTTCCGCCCCCTGCGGGCGCGTCCTGAAGACACCGACGTGGTGGTTCGCTCTGAAGTGCGCGGCCGGGGTGAACCGATCCAGCTCGATTACAGGCTGGAGAAAACCGCCAACGGCTGGAAAATTTACGACCTGAATGTGTTGGGCGTTTGGCTGGTGGAAACCTACCGCACCCAGTTTGCGCAGGAAATCAGTGCCAAAGGCATTGACGGTCTGATCGCCACGCTGGCGCAGCGCAACAAGAGCAACACCGCCAAGGCTGGTTGATGTCGGCCCCGTTGCCCCCTGCAGCGGCGCCCGTGGCCGTATCCGCACTGCCTGAGCAACTGACCATGCACGTGGCGGCTCAGGTGCTGGACCAGCTGGGCCAGACGCTGGCGAAGCAGCCCGCACAGACCGTGGTGCTGGATGCGCAGGCTTTGCGTGTTTTTGATTCGTCGGCGGTGGCTGTCTTGCTCGAACTGCGGCGCCAGCTGGCTGCCCGTGGTAAGACCCTTCAGCTCAGCCACACGCCCACCCGGCTGCAGCAGCTGGTGACGCTGTACGGCGTTGGCGAGTTGCTGCCAGCCTGAACCCTTGGGCGCCTGTCGGACGGGGGTCGCTGGTCGCGAACATCCGCCGCCCTCAGATGTCTTGTGCGTCCAACGAAGCCAGCGCCGCCCCCGGGGCTTAAAATCACGGGTTCACTTGCCGGCTCCAGATGTCCTGCGTTCCGCAGGTGTCTTTCGGGGTGCCGCCTCCAACATGCCCGCAGTCTCTTTCCAACACGTTTCCAAAATATTTCCCTCGCCGCGCGGCGACCTGCACGCCCTCAAAGACGTGTCGTTTGACGTGATGCCTGGCGAGTTCTTTGGTTTGCTGGGGCCCAACGGCGCTGGCAAGACCACCCTCATCAGCATCCTGGCGGGCCTCACCCGCGCCAGCAGCGGACGGGTGCTGGTGCACGGCAAAGACGTGCAGGCGGATTACCAGGCCGCCCGCCGCCAGCTCGGCGTGGTGCCGCAAGAGCTGGTGTTCGACCCCTTTTTCAACGTCCGCGAAGCGCTCCGGTTTCAGTCGGGCTACTTCGGTATCCGCCACAACGACGCCTGGATCAACGAACTGCTGGACGGCCTCGGTCTGGCCGACAAGGCAGGCTCCAACATGCGCCAGCTCTCGGGCGGCATGAAGCGCCGTGTGCTGATTGCGCAGGCGCTGGTGCACAAGCCGCCCGTGATCGTGCTGGATGAACCTACCGCCGGCGTAGACGTGGAGCTGCGCCAGACGCTGTGGCAGTTCATTTCGGACTTGAACAAACGCCTGGGCAGTACCGTGCTGCTGACCACGCACTACCTAGAAGAGGCTGAAGCACTGTGTGGGCGCATTGCCATGCTCAAGCAGGGCCAAGTGGTGGCGCTGGAATCCACTTCGGCGCTGCTGTCGCGTGCTGCGTCCAATGTGTTGCGATTCAAAACCGATGCCACCCTGCCGCCCGAGCTCGCCGCGCAGGCCCGCATCACCGGGCGGGTGGTGCAGCTGCCGGCCAACGATGCACATGCGGTCGAGCGCGTGCTGGCCCGGCTGCGCGAGTTGGGTGTGGTGCCTGAAGACATCGAGATTCGCAAGGCCGACCTGGAGGACGTGTTCCTGGACCTGACCGGCACCCACCCCCGGCCGGCCACGCCCGCACCCCAGAGCGAGGTGGCAGCATGAGCGGTTGGCAAGCGCTGTTTTACAAGGAAATTTTGCGTTTCTGGAAGGTGGGGTTTCAGACCGTCGCCGCGCCGGTCATCACCGCCATCCTGTACCTCATGATCTTCGGCCACGTGCTGGAGGGCCGGGTGCAGGTGTACGACACGGTGGGCTACACCGCCTTTTTGTTGCCGGGTCTGGTGATGATGAGCGTGCTGCAAAACGCCTTTGCCAACAGCTCTTCGTCCATGGTGCAGAGCAAGGTCATGGGTAACCTGGTGTTTTTGTTGCTCACCCCGCTGTCACACCGCGCCTGGTTCGTGGCCTATGTGGGCTCGTCGGTGGTGCGGGGCCTCGCGGTGGGTTCGGGCGTCATGCTGGCAACCTGGTGGTTTGCCCAGCCGTCCATGGTGGCGCCGCTGTGGATTGTGGTGTTTGCCGTGATGGGTGCTGCGCTGCTGGGTGCGCTGGGCCTGATCGCGGGCCTGTGGGCCGAAAAATTCGACCAGATGGCCGCGTTTCAAAACTTCATCATCATGCCCATGACGTTTTTGTCCGGCGTGTTCTACTCCATCCATTCTTTGCCCGACTTCTGGCAAAAAGTCAGCCATCTCAACCCGTTTTTCTACATGATTGATGGCTTTCGCTACGGCTTTTTTGGTGTGAGCGATGTGTCGCCCTGGCTCAGTCTGGGCATTGTGGGCGCGGCGCTGACCGTGGTGAGTGCCCTGGCGCTTCACCTGCTGCGCATTGGCTACAAAATCCGGCACTGAGGGCAGCCCTCAGCCCGCCGTCTCCCGACCTCTTTTTCGTTAAACGCCCACATGACCGCTGACCAACTGCAACAACTCATCGCCGCTGGCATGCCCTGCGAACACCTGGAAGTCACCGGCGATGGCCGCCATTGGGCGGCTGTGGTGGTGTCGCCCGAATTCGAGGGCCTGCGTCCCATTGCGCGCCACAAGCGGGTGTACGCCACGCTGGGTGAGCGCATTCAAAACGATGAGGTTCACGCGCTGTCGATGAAAACCTACACGCCCGCCGAGTGGGCCAAACAATCCTAAAACCAGACCGAGCCACTCCATGGACAAACTGCGAATCACCGGTGGCCGCGCGCTGCACGGAGAAGTGATCATTTCTGGCGCCAAAAACGCCGCCTTGCCCGAGCTGTGCGCCACCTTGCTCACGGCCGACCCGGTCACGCTGACCAACGTGCCGCGCCTGCGCGACGTGGCCACCATGCGCCACCTGCTGGACAACATGGGTGTGAAAACCCAGACCCACGGCGAGCGCGGTGGCATGACGTTGCACGCCGCCGACCCCATCAACTCCGAAGCGCCTTACGAACTGGTCAAGACCATGCGCGCTTCGGTGCTGGTGCTGGGGCCGCTGCTGGCGCGCTTTGGCCGTGCACGCGTCTCGCTGCCGGGTGGTTGCGCCATTGGTTCGCGTCCGGTGGACCAGCACATCAAAGGTATGCAGGCCATGGGCGCTGAAATTGTGGTGGAACAAGGTTACATGGTGGCTCAGCTGGTCGGAGGCAAGAAGCGCCTGCATGGTGCCCGCATTGCCACCGACATGGTCACCGTCACCGGCACGGAAAACTTCCTGATGGCCGCGGCCCTGGCCGAGGGCGAGACCTTGCTGGAAAACGCCGCCCAGGAGCCCGAGATTGCCGATCTGGCTGAAATGCTGATCGCCATGGGCGCCAAGATTGAAGGTCACGGCACCAGCCGCATCCACATTCAGGGGGTAGAGCGGCTGCACGGCTGCACCCACCAGGTGGTGGCCGACCGCATTGAAGCTGGTACCTTTTTGTGTGCGGTGGCGGCCACCGGCGGCGACGTGGTTCTGCGCCACGGCCGTGCCGACCATCTGGACGCGGTGATCGACAAGCTGCTGGAAGCCGGCGCTGAAATTGAAGCCGGCAAAGATGCCGGCGGTGATTTCATTCGCGTGCGTGCGTCGGGTCGCCTGAAAGCGCAGAGCTTTCGCACCACCGAATACCCGGGCTTCCCGACCGACATGCAGGCCCAGTTCATGGCGCTCAACTGCATTTCGCACGGCACGGCCAAGGTCACTGAAACGATCTTTGAAAACCGCTTCATGCACGTCAACGAGATGGTGCGCCTGGGCGCAAAAATCCAGACCGATGGCAAGGTGGCGGTGGTCGAGGGCATCGAAAAACTGTCAGGTGCCACGGTGATGGCAACCGACTTGCGCGCCTCTGCGAGCCTGGTGATCGCCGGCCTTGTGGCCCAAGGCGACACCATCGTGGACCGTATTTACCACCTGGACCGGGGCTACGACCAGATGGAAGAAAAGCTGCGCGGCATTGGCGCTGACATCGAACGCATCAAATGATTACCTTAGCCCTGTCCAAAGGTCGCATCTTTGACGAAACCTTGCCGCTGCTCGCGGCCGCCGGCATCGAGGTGCTGGAAGACCCGGAAAAGTCGCGCAAGCTGATCTTGCCCACCAACCAGCCTGGCGTGCGCGTGGTGCTGGTGCGCGCCACCGACGTGCCGACCTACGTGGAATACGGCGGCGCCGACATTGGCGTGACCGGCAAAGACACACTCATCGAGCACGGTGGTCAAGGCTTGTACCAGCCGCTGGACCTGAAGATTGCAGCCTGCCGCATGAGTGTGGCGGTGCGTGCTGACTTTGATTACGCCAGTGCTGTGCGCCAGGGCTCGCGCCTGAAGGTCGCCACCAAATACACCACGATTGCGCGCGAATTCTTCGCCAGCAAGGGTGTGCACGTGGACCTGATCAAGCTGTACGGCAGCATGGAACTGGCTCCGCTGACGGGCCTGGCCGACGCCATCGTTGACCTCGTGTCCACTGGCAACACGCTCAAGGCGAACCACCTGATCGAGGTCGAGCACATCATGGACATCAGCTCGCGCCTGGTGGTCAACCAGGCGGCGCTCAAGCTGAAACAGGCGGCCATTCGGCCCATCATCAACGCCTTTTCTCAAGCCATCGAAACCCGAGCCACCGAAATCCAGGCCGTTCCGTCATGACCCTTACCGCCGCTCCGCTTCGCCTGTCCACCTGTGCGTCCGATTTCGAGGCGCAGTTTGCCGCGCGCCTGCATTGGTCTGCCGATACCGACAGCGCCATTGAACAGCGGGTGGCCGATATTTTGGCTGATGTGAAGCAGCGCGGCGACGCTGCGGTGCTGGATTACACCGCCCGGTTTGACGGACTGGATGCGCCTGACCTGAACGCGCTGGAGCTGACGCAAGCCGAGCTTAAGACGGCATTCGACAGCCTGCCCGATGCCCAGCGCACCGCTCTTGAATCCGCCGCACGCCGGGTGCGCAGCTACCACGAGGCGCAAAAGCGGGCCAGTGGCGAGAGTTGGAGCTACCGCGACGAAGACGGCACGCTGCTGGGCCAAAAGGTCACGCCGTTGGACCGCGTGGGCATTTATGTGCCCGGCGGCAAGGCTGCCTATCCTTCCAGTGTCCTGATGAACGCCATTCCTGCCCATGTGGCGGGTGTGAACGAAATCATCATGGTGGTGCCCACGCCGCGCGGTGAAAAAAACGCGCTCGTGCTCGCCGCCGCCTACGTGGCCGGCGTCACGCGCGCCTTCACCATCGGCGGCGCCCAAGCAGTGGCCGCGCTGGCCTATGGCACGCAAACGGTACCCAAGGTTGACAAGATCACCGGTCCTGGCAACGCCTACGTGGCCAGTGCCAAGAAGCGCGTGTTCGGCACCGTGGGCATCGACATGATCGCCGGCCCGAGCGAAATTCTGGTGCTGGCCGACGGCAGCACGCCGGCCGAATGGGTGGCGATGGATTTGTTCAGCCAGGCCGAACACGATGAACTGGCCCAGAGCATTTTGCTGTGCCCCGATGCGGCCTACATTGATGCGGTGCATGCCGCCATTGACCGTCTGCTGCCCACCATGCCGCGCGCGGCCATCATTGCCAAGAGCCTGAACGACCGCGGCGCGCTCATCCTCACGCGCGACATGGAGGAGGCTTGCACCATCAGCAACCGCATTGCGCCCGAGCACCTGGAAGTGTCCAGCGCCGAGCCGCACCGCTGGGAGCCGCTGCTGAAACACGCCGGTGCCATTTTCCTCGGCGCATACACCAGCGAAAGCCTGGGCGACTATTGCGCCGGCCCCAACCACGTGCTGCCCACCAGCGGCACTGCGCGTTTCAGTTCGCCGTTGGGCGTGTACGACTTCCAGAAACGCAGCAGCCTGATCGAGGTGAGCGCGGCAGGGGCGCAAACGCTGGGTACCATCGCCGCCGAACTGGCCTACGGCGAGGGCCTTCAGGCCCATGCCCGCGCCGCTGAACTGCGGCTCAACGTTGTCCCTCCCATGCGAGCCGCGAAATGAGCGCCATGAACACACCGAACCCCTTGCGCTTTATTCGGCAGGACATCCAGTCCATGCACGCCTACGCGATACAGGACGCGACCGGCATGGTCAAGCTCGACGCGATGGAAAACCCCTTTTCGTTGTCGCCCGAGCTGCAAGCCGAACTGGGTCAGCGCCTGGGCGCCGTGGCCATCAACCGCTACCCCGGCGCCCGCATTGACGACCTGAAGCAGGCGCTGGCCCGCTATGTGGATTTGCCCGAAGGCTGCAGCCTGATGCTGGGCAACGGTTCCGACGAGCTCATTTCTCTGCTGGCCATGGCCTGCGACGTACCCGGTGCGTCCATACTCGCGCCGCTGCCCGGCTTTGTGATGTACGCCATGGGCGCGCAATTGCAGGGGCTGGCCTTCCATGGCGTGCCGCTCACCGCCGACTTTGAGCTGGACGAACCCGCCATGCTGGCCGCCTTGCGCGAGCAACAGCCTGCCATCACCTACATCGCCTACCCCAACAACCCGACCGCCAACCTGTGGGATGCCGCCGTGATTCGCCGGTTGATCGCCGAAGCCGCCACGTTTGGCGGGCTGGTGGTGATGGACGAGGCCTACCAGCCGTTTTCCAGTCTGAGCTGGCTCGATGAGATACGCGCCCATCCCGCCGCCAACGCGAATGTGTTGCTGATGCGCACCTTGTCCAAATTTGGCTTGGCCGGCGTGCGCCTGGGCTACATGCTGGGCCCGCAGGCGCTGGTGCAAGAGGTAGACAAACTGCGACCTCCCTACAACGTGAGCGTGCTCAATGCCGAATGCGCGTTGTTCGCGTTAGATCATGCCCATGTGTTTGCACAACAGGCCAGTCAGATTCGCGAGCAGCGCACCTGGCTGGTGAATGCGTTGACCAGCCTCCCGGGCGTGAAGCCCTTTCCGAGCGAAGCCAACATGGTGCTGGTGCGGGTGCCCGATGCCGGGCGCAGCTTCGAAGGACTCAAGGCGCACGGCGTGCTGGTCAAGAATGTTTCTAAAATGCACCCTTTGTTGCACAACTGTTTGCGCTTGACGGTGGGAACACCGCACGAGAATGCCCAGTTGATCGACGCCCTTCAAATTTCCCTATGACCCAGACGCTTTCCGCAACCCCCGTGGCCGACCGTGTGGCGCATGTTCAGCGCAACACCGCAGAAACGCAAATCAGTGTCCGCGTCAACCTGGACGGTACTGGCGCCGCCAGCCTGTCCACCGGCATCGGCTTTTTTGACCACATGCTCGACCAGATCGCCCGCCACGGGCTGATCGACCTCGACATTCAGGCCGTAGGGGACCTGCACATCGACGGCCACCACACGGTGGAAGACGTGGGCATCACGCTCGGCCAGGCGTTTGCGCAGGCCGTGGGTGACAAAAAAGGCATTCGCCGCTACGGTCACGCCTATGTGCCGCTGGACGAAGCGCTCTCGCGCGTGGTGATCGACTTTTCCGGTCGTCCCGGTCTGCACATGCGCGTCCCATTCAAGAGCGGCATGGTGGGCGGGTTTGACACCCAGCTTGCTTTTGAATTTTTCCAGGGCTTTGTCAACCATGCTGGCGTGACGCTGCACATTGACAACCTGCACGGCGAAAACGCCCACCACCAGGCCGAAACCGTGTTCAAAGCCTTTGCCCGCGCCCTGCGCATGGCACTGGAACGCGATGCCCGCATGGGCGATGTGATTCCCTCCACAAAAGGCTCCCTCTGAGCGGGTTCATCTGATGAAACGCAAGACAGTCGCCGTGGTGGACTACGGCAGTGGCAACCTGCGCTCGGTGTCGCAGGCGGTGCAACATGTGGCGATGGCCAGCGACGTGGAGGTACTGGTCACGTCCCACGCGCAAGAAGTGCTGGATGCCGACCGTGTGGTGTTGCCGGGCCAGGGCCACATGGCCGATTGCATGCGCGAACTGGCGGCCTCGGGCTTGCTGGAAGCGGTGATGCACGCGGCTGCGAACAAACCGTTGTTTGGTGTCTGCGTGGGCATGCAAATGCTGCTCGACCGCAGCGAAGAGGGGCCCACCGATGGCTTGGGGCTGATCCCGGGCGAAGTGGTGCGCTTTGAACTTGCCGGCCGGCTGCAGGCCGACGGGAGCCGCTTCAAGGTGCCGCAGATGGGCTGGAACCAGGTCTTTCACGACCTCGGCCGCGGTCCGGCCCACCCGCTGTGGGACGGCATTGCCGATGGTGCTTACTTTTATTTTGTCCACAGCTACTACGCCAAGCCGGCCAACCCGCTGCACTGCGTGGGCGAGGCCGACTACGGCGGCCGTTTTGCCGCCGCCATTGCCCGCGACAATATTTTTGCGACCCAGTTTCATCCCGAAAAAAGCGCCGATCAGGGTTTGGCGCTGTACCGCAACTTCCTCCACTGGAATCCCTGAGTCCTCCCGTTCCCTCGTTCCCTACTGATACCGACACCATCATGCTGCTGATTCCTGCCATTGATCTGAAAGACGGCCAGTGCGTTCGCCTCAAACAGGGCGACATGGACCAATCCACGGTGTTTGGCGAAGACCCGGCGGCCATCGCGCGCAGCTGGGTCGACAAAGGCGCGCGCCGCGTGCACCTGGTGGACCTGAACGGAGCCTTTGCCGGCAAGCCGAAAAACGAGCAGGCCATCCGTGCCATTCTGAAAGAGATCGGCTCTGAAGTGGACGTGCAGCTCGGCGGCGGCATTCGAGACCTCGACACCATCGAGCGTTACCTGGATGCGGGCCTGCGCTACGTCATTATTGGCACTGCAGCCGTGAAAAACCCCGGTTTCTTGCAGGACGCCTGCACCGCGTTTGGCGGCCACATCATTGTCGGCCTGGACGCCAAGGATGGCAAAGTCGCCACCGACGGCTGGAGCAAGCTCACCGGCCACGAGGTGGTGGACCTGGGGAAGAAATTCGAAGACTACGGCGTCGAATCCATCATCTACACCGACATCGGCCGCGACGGCATGCTCAGCGGCATCAACATCGACGCCACCGTCAAGCTGGCACAGGCCTTGTCCATCCCGGTCATCGCTTCGGGCGGCCTGTCCAACCTGGACGATATTCGCGCCCTGTGTGGCGTGGAAGACGAAGGTGTTGAGGGCGTGATTTGCGGTCGCTCTATCTACAGCGGGGACCTCGACTTCGAAGCCGCGCAACTGCTGGCCGACGACCTCAACGGATGAACAAGGCCCCCACGCTCCACCGCTGCGCGGGTCGCTGCCCCCCAAGGGAGCGCGTTTTGCCTTGGGGCGGCCCGGCGGCAAAACCAACCCACGTCGAACATGCTCGCTAAACGCATCATTCCCTGCCTGGACGTCACCGGTGGCCGTGTGGTCAAGGGCGTCAATTTTGTCGAACTGCGTGACGCGGGCGACCCCGTCGAAATTGCGGCCCGTTACAACGACCAGGGCGCCGACGAGCTGACCTTCCTGGACATCACGGCCACCAGCGACGGTCGCGACCTGATCCTTCACATCATCGAAGCCGTGGCCTCGCAAGTGTTCATTCCGCTCACCGTGGGCGGCGGGGTGCGCACCGTGGACGATGTGCGCCGCCTGCTCAACGCCGGGGCCGACAAAACCAGCTTCAATTCAGCCGCACTGGCTAACCCGCAAGTCATCCGCGACGCCTCAGACAAATACGGTGCCCAGTGCATCGTGGTGGCCATCGACGCCAAGCGCCGCTTGGGTGAAGACCTGCTGGCCCGCGGTGAAGGCTGGGACGTTTACAGCCACGGTGGACGCAAAAACACCGGGCTCGACGCTGTGGCCTGGGCCCGAAAAATGGCCGAGCACGGTGCCGGTGAAATTTTGCTGACCAGCATGGACCGCGATGGCACCAAAAGCGGCTTCGATCTGGCCCTGACCCGCGCCGTGGTCGATGCGGTGGACGTGCCCGTGATCGCCTCGGGTGGCGTGGGCAACCTGGACCATCTGGCCGACGGCGTGCAACAGGGCGGCGCCGACGCCGTGCTGGCCGCCAGCATCTTCCACTACGGGGAGTTCACCGTGGGCCAAGCCAAGGCGCGCATGGCCGAGCGCGGGATCCCTGTGCGCCTTTAGACGGGTGGTTGAGGCATGCCTCGTCTGTGACGCGAGGCACCGCCGCCTTTACGCTCCGTTTGCGCGTTGCTGCAATTGCCGCTCCATGCGGTCTTCCATCTCGCCAATGCTGGCACCCAGACCGTTTCCAGTCTGTTCGATCACCTCAGTCAAGGCCGTTTGCAAGCGGTCCATCTTTTGGTGCGTCTTTTCAGACAGGTCCTGTTCGCGGGCAGCCGTGGCCTGTAGCTCGGCCTGCAAAAACTGACGCAATTCAGTGAGTCGGGATGCCTCGGCTTTGTCCGCCAAGGTGCGCTGCTCAGCCACTTCGCGCGTGATGCGCCGTACCTCCATCAGGTGCGTCGTCTGGTAGTACACCAAGGCCAGCAAAAACACCACCAGCACCAGCGCCAGCATGCCCAGCAGCACCAGGCCCAGCGGTGCCTGAACCTCGGCCACGGCAAAGTTGAGGGTGGTCGGCGTCAAGATGGCTTCAAAGTTGAGCGCCACAAAACCGGCCACCAGCAAGATGAAAATGATCAGAAAAAGGGTACGAAATTTCATGGGGCTCCTCCTGGTGCAGGCTGCGTCAGCGGGTGCTGGGCGGTGAATGCAAAAGCCATCGTACGCGCAACCTGGGTGCGCCAGCCTAAGTGCACGAGGCACATGGTAGATTCATGGCATGAATTGGCTTGAAGAAGTGAAATGGGACGCCCAAGGCTTGGTCCCGGTGATTGCGCAGGAAGCCGCGACCGGCGACGTGCTGATGTTTGCCTGGATGAACCGCGAGGCGCTTGAAAAAACCGCTGAGCTGGGGCGGGCTGTGTATTTCAGCCGATCGCGCGGCCGGCTGTGGTTCAAAGGCGAAGAGTCCGGGCATGTGCAAACCGTGCATGACATCCGTCTGGATTGCGACAACGATGTGGTCTTGCTCAAAGTGACCCAGCTGGGGCACGAGCCTGGCATTGCCTGCCACACCGGACGCCACAGCTGCTTCTTTCAGCGCTATGAAAGTGGCGCCTGGCAGGCGGTAGACCCGGTGCTCAAAGACCCTGAATCCATTTACAAATAACGATATGTCCAACACCGATGACCTGGCGCGCCTGGCGGCCGTGATCGAGAGCCGCAAACCGGCCAACGGCGGCGATCCCGAAACAAGCTACGTGGCCCGCTTGCTCCACAAGGGCCCTGACGCCTTCCTGAAAAAAATTGGAGAAGAGGCCACCGAAGCCGTCATGGCGGCCAAGGACTGCGACCATGGCGGGGATGCTCAAAAGCTTGTCAATGAAATCGCCGATCTGTGGTTTCACAGCATGATTGCGCTCGTCCACTACGGCAAGACGCCGGCTGACGTGGTCAGCGAACTGGTGCGCCGCGAGGGGCTGAGCGGTCTGGAAGAAAAGGCGATGAGGAAAGTTCTGGCGCGCGAGTCCGAATCCTTGTCATCGGGGGGTCATGCATGAGCGACATCATCGACGTCAAAGCCATCGACAGCGAAAAGGCCCAGTCGCTCAAAAGCGTGGGTTGGGTCAGTTACATCCTTCACCTGATCGTTGCGGTGGCGGCGGTGGTGCCAGGCGCTCAGGTAGGTGCGGGTTTGCTCATCGTGGCGCTGGTGATCGATCTCGTGAAGAAATCCGACGCTGAAGGCACCTGGCAGGCCAGCCATTTTTCGTGGCGCATCCGCACCGTGATCTGGGCCGGTGTGCTTTACGTCGTCACCATTCCGCTGTGGTTTCTCTTTGTGTTGCCCGGCATGATCGCCTGGGCCTTGATTTCCATCTGGTTTCTCTACCGCATCGTCAAAGGCATGGTGCGCATGAACGCCAGCCAAGCCATGCCCGACTGAAATTTCCATGAGCGCACACGATCCCCACTGCATTTTTTGCAAAATCATCGCCGGCCAGATCCCGTCCAAAAAAGTCTTTGAGGACGAAGACATCTTTGCCTTTCACGATATCCACCCCTGGGCGCCGGTGCACTTTCTCATGGTGCCCAAGTTGCACATTCCGTCCATGGCGCATCTGACAGCCGAGCACGAGCGCCTGATGGGGCGCATGATGATGCTGGCGCCCAAACTGGCCATGGAGCAGGGCTGCAACCCCTACCCGGACGGAGGCTTTCGCATGGTCTGCAACACCGGCACCGAAGGTGGGCAGGAGGTGCACCACTTGCACATTCATGTGATGGGCGGCCCGCGCCCGTGGCTGCGGGGTTAAATGTCTGGGACGGCGTTTGAGTCCTCGGTCCGGTTTTTTGGCTGAGCCAGTACTGAACTCTTGTGCCGGCTTAGAATCCCACCCGAAGCGTTCAACGCATTACTTTTATATTTGGAGAAAACGATGGGTTCCTTTTCAATCTGGCACTGGTTGATCGTGCTCTTGATCGTGGTCATGGTCTTTGGCACCAAAAAGCTCAAAAACATGGGCTCTGATCTGGGTGGTGCGGTCAAAGGCTTCAAAGACGGCATGAAAGATGGCAGCCAAAACGCCGCTGACGCCGAGTCGGCGCCTGCAGGTCAGGTGACGCAAGACACCCGCACCGATAAAAACGCCATCGACGTCGAAGCCAAGCAAAAAAGCTGATTTCGTCGCTTCGATTTCTACCTGGTGGTCATGCGCTTTTGAGCATGGGCCAGCCAGGTTCAGAGTCTTGAACCAAGGCTCCGCATTGCCCGCAGGATGGCTGATACATGATTGATCTGGGCATTTCCAAGATTGCGCTCATTGGGGCGGTGGCGTTGATCGTTATCGGCCCTGAAAAACTGCCGCGCGTGGCCCGCACGGTGGGTGCCTTGCTGGGCAAAGCACAGCGTTACGTGTCGGATGTGAAGGCCGAGGTCAGCCGTTCGATGGAGCTCGAAGAGCTCAAGAAAATGAAAGACACGGTGGAGAGCGCTGCCCGCGATGTGGAGTCGTCGGTGCAAAGCGGTGCCAGCGACTTTGAAAAATCCTGGTCTGAAGCCACCGCCGGGCTGGACGGCGCAACTTCCTACGGTTCCGACGCGCACCACAGCATCGGCTCGGACCTGCACCCCAGCTACAAACACCCCAAAAAGAACTGGCGCATCAAGCAAAAGGCCATGCCCCAGTGGTACAAGGCACGCACCGGCGTGCGTACCCGCACCCAGTCCGGAGCCGCCCGAGTGGCGCGCTTTCGGCCCCGTTCTTCTTCTGCCCCCCGCTGATGTCCGACCCCAAAGATTCCACCGACGAACTCGCCGGTTCCGAGCAGCCGTTTGTCCAGCACCTCATGGAGCTGCGGGATCGCCTGCTCTATGGCGTGGTGGGTCTGGCGATCTGCATGGCGCTGCTGGCGTTTTGGCCGGGCCCGAGCGGGTTGATTGATCTGATCGCTGTGCCGATTCGTGCACACATGCCGCCAGACGCCAAGCTGATCGCTGTGGGCGTTTTTTCACCGTTTTTTGTGCCCATCAAAGTGCTGGCGATGGCCGCGTTGTTGTTGTCATTGCCGTGGTGGATGTACCAAGTGTGGGCTTTTGTGGCGCCGGGCTTGTACAGCCACGAGAAGCGCTTTGCGATCCCGCTGATCTTGCTGGGCAGTTTGCTGGCGTATGTGGGCATTGCCTTTGTGCAGTTTTTTGTGCTCGACAAGATGTTTGGCTTTATCCAGCAGTTCACCCCAGACAGCGTGGCGGCCACACCCGACATTGCGTCTTACGTTGAAGCCATCCTGTCTCTTTACCTCGCTTTTGGCCTGGCTTTCCAGGTGCCTATCGTGGTGGTGTTGCTGGTGAAAATGAACATGGTCACGGTGAAGCAGCTGCGTGATTTCCGCGGTTACTTCATCGTCGTGGCATTTGTCATTGCGGCCATCGTCACGCCGCCCGACGTCATCTCGCAGTTGGCGCTGGCCGTTCCCATGTGTCTTCTGTATGAACTGGGCATTTTTGGCTCGCAGTGGTTCATCAAAAAGGCGGCATCGCCTTCAGAGTCGACCGCAGAAGACACCGCAAAGTAGGCCTCAACGGTGGGGGCGCATAACAGGTGCTACGTTTTGTCTAGGGGTGGCCTGCAACGCTACAAGCTAAACGGTGTTTGCGAACCGCTTCAGGCACTCCCTCTCGGATGAAGTGCATGCGCTTTCGCGCTGACCGATATTCGGCTGCGCCTCAACGCTGTTCCTGACGGGGCAGCGGATTGCGACGCGCTGGTGTGACGTTCAGTTGTGTCTTGCCATCGCGCCGCACGACATCCACAGCGGCCGACGTGCCGGGTGGCAGTGCAGCCACAGCCGATAGCAACTGGGCCACTGTGCCCACTTCGCGCCCGGCGACGCGTGTGATCACATCGCCAGGGCGTATGCCGGCTTGAGCCGCAGGGCCGTTTTGCAGCACGCCGGTGATGATCACGCCGCTGCCCGCAGGAATGCCAAAGCTCTCGGCCAGTTCTGCGCTGAGTTCTTGTGGCTCTACGCCAATCCAGCCCCGGGTTACCTGGCCGTCACGCACGATCGCCTCCATCACACTGCGCGCGGTGGACGTCGGAATGGCAAAACCAATGCCCATGGAGCCGCCCGACCGGGAGTAGATGGCGGTGTTGATACCCATCAGATGGCCGTTCACGTCCACCAGTGCACCGCCCGAGTTTCCAGGGTTGATGGCCGCATCTGTCTGGATGAAATTTTCAAAGGTGTTGATGCCCAACTGGGTTCGACCCAGTGCGCTGACGATGCCCCCCGTGACGGTTTGACCCACGCCGAAGGGGTTGCCGATGGCCAGCACCTGGTCGCCGATAGACAGGGCATCTGAGTTGCCTAGCGTGATCACGGGCAGTTCGGTCAATTCGATTTTGAGAATGGCGAGGTCGGTTTCCGGGTCGGTGCCGATCACCTTGGCGATGCTTTTGCGGCCATCGTTCAGCATCACCTCAATCTCATCGGCCTCTTCAATGACGTGGTTGTTGGTGAGTATGTAGCCCGCCGGGCTCACGATCACACCCGACCCCAGGCCGGTTTGCGGCTGAGCCTGCGGTTGGTCACCAAAAAAGAAGCGGAACCACGGGTCGTCGCTGTGAATGTTGTTCACGGCCGCCTTGCTGGTGTTGATGCTCACCACCGCCGGTGAGGCGGCTCGGGCTGCACCGCTGAAGCCGCTGGTGCTGCCGGTGGAGTGGGTTGGCGCCGCCGACTCGAGCACCGGCACCACGGTGGGCAGATTGGGCCGGCGGTCTAGCCACTGTGGCTTGAGTGTGGCGACCACGAAAAAGGCAGCCAGCAGCACAGTGACGGATTGGGCAAAGACGAGCCAGAGTCGTTTCATGGGTGGTTTTGAGGCAAAGGTGTTGTTGGCAGATCGAAGCTGGTCCCCAGATTGTGCTGTATGTGGTTGCCAACCCCTTGAGTTCAAGCGGCTTGACCCACGTCAAGGCGCGCGGGCGTTGGACGCGGTGCAATGAAAGCCTTTGTTAGAGGAATGGAGTAAAAAATGAAAGCCATCGTGGATCTCTTCTCGACCGATTACGGACTGTTCAGCATTTCCGGCATCATTTTTATGATTGGCATGGCGATCTGGTTTTACCGATTTTTCACCCGCAAGATGCTGGAGTCGGAACAGGCGCAGCGCTGAACGGCCTCACGGCCAGTCTGTGTCGCGATCAATCCCTCGCTTGCCAAGGGTTGCGCTCTTGTCTGCTGGGGCTGTCAAAATGAAAGGTTGGTTGGTCTTTTAACTGGGCCACGCCCGTGCCAATTTTTCAAGACAGGCCTTTTCTATGAAAACACCCGAGCGCGCGGTTTCACGCACCATGTTGCTAGAAACCTTGAACGGTTTGATGCAGCCCGCCCTGTTCAACGACTATGGCCCCAATGGCTTGCAGGTAGAAGGGCGCCAGGGGATTCGCAAGTTGGTCACGGGCGTCACGGCCAGTCGGGCCTTGATTGACGCAGCGATTGCCGCTGGGGCTGACGCCATCTTGGTTCACCATGGTTTGTTTTGGCGAGGCCAGGACGGGTGCGTCACCGGCTGGATGAAACAGCGGCTTGCGCGCCTGCTTGCGCACGACATCAACCTGCTGGCCTACCACCTGCCGCTCGATGCCCACCCCGAACTTGGCAACAACGCGCAGCTCGCCTTGCGCCTTGGGGTGTCTGCGTTTGACGGACCTGCGGGACGTTTCGGTGCCCAATCGTTGGGCTTGATGGGGCAGCGGCGCTCGGCGTCTGCGGCCGAGCTTGCGGCCCATGTGGAGCAGACCTTGGGGCGTGCGGTGACGCTGGTGGTCGAACCCGACCGGCCCGTCGAGCGCGTTGCACTGTGCACGGGGGGGGCGCAGTCTTACTTTGAATCCGCTATTGCAGCCGGTGCCGATGTGTTCATCACCGGAGAGATTTCGGAGCCACAGGCGCACTACGCGCGGGAATGCGGTGTGGCGTACATCGCCTGCGGGCACCATGCCTCGGAACGGTATGGCGTGCAGGCTGTGGGTGCGCATGTGGCGCAGGCGCTTGGCTTGTCTCACCAATTCATTGACATCGACAACCCCGCCTGAGGGCATCAGCCATGAATCCCTCTGTGGTCAAGAACTCTTTAATCAAGCCCGTGGTGTTGACCATGGGCGATCCTGCTGGTATCGGCCCTGAAATCATTGCCCAGGCGTTTCGCGAGCGGCCCAGCCTGATGCAGCAGGTGGTGGTGGCGGGCGATATGGAAACGATGCGTCGGGCCATGCAATGTGTGGCGTTGGCAACTGCGCAGACGCAGCCAATCCCGGTGTTGGCCGAATTGAGCGCGCTTGAACATTTCAGCGAAGTTCCCCCTGGTTGTATGGGCGTCCTTCAAGCTTGTTCCCTGAAGCAGCCCGTGGTGTTGGGGCGCATCAGCACTGAAGCGGGCGAGGCTGCCGCCGACTGCATTCGGTTTGCTGCGGGCGCGGCTCTCTTGGGACAAGCGCGCGCCGTGGTCACCGCACCCATTCACAAAGAGGCATTGGCTGCTGCCGGCGTGGCTTTTCCCGGGCATACCGAGTTGTTGCAGGCGCTTGCCGCAGAGCACCTCGGTGTTGCCGTCTCGGCCTTGCCCGTGCGCATGATGCTCAGTTGCCCAGGCTTGCGTACGGTGTTGGTGAGCATCCATGTGTCGCTGCGGGATGCGCTCGACGCGGTCACTCAAGCGCAGGTTTTGCAAACGGTGCGCATCACGCAGGCCCATTTTCTTCTCTGCGGCTTGGCGAAGCCGCGCATTGCCGTGGCAGGCCTCAATCCCCATGCAGGTGAGGGCGGTTTGTTCGGGCGTGAAGAGATTGATGCCATCGCGCCAGCCGTCGAGCAGGCCAAAGCTGAAGGTCTGGATTGCAGCGGTCCGCATGCGCCCGACACCGTTTTCATGCGCGCTCGCCAAGGGGCGTTTGACGTGGTCATTTCGATGTACCACGACCAGGGATTGATACCTGTGAAGCTTTTGGGCTTGGAGCATGGGGTCAACACCACGCTGGGTCTGCCTTTTGTCCGCACCAGCCCGGACCACGGTACCGCCTTTGACCTCGCCGGCACCGGACGAGCCAGTGCGGCCAGTTTGCTGGCAGCGTTGGATGCGGCCCTGGAGGCCAGCTCAACCCAATAAAAAAGCCGCTGCGCCTCATGGCGCCAGCGGCTTTGAACAGGTTGCGCAGGCTTACTTGCGCAGGCTGTCGCGAATCTCGCGCAGCAACACCACGTCTTCCGGTGTGGCCGGGGGGGCGGCTGGGGCGGGAGCTTCAGCGCGCTTCATGCGGTTGATCTGTTTGACCATCATGAAAATGATGAATGCCAGAATCAAAAAGTTGATCGCCACACTCACGAAATTGCCGTAGGCCAAGGTCGGAACGCCAGCAGCTTTCATCGCCGCCAAAGTAGGGGCGGTGCCCTCGGGCACCGTACCAAGTGCCAGGTAGAGGTTGGAAAAATCGAGGCTGCCAAAGATGGAGCCCACCACAGGCATGATCACATCGTCAACCAAAGACCCCACGATCTTGCCAAACGCTCCACCAATGATCACACCCACAGCCAGGTCGATCACATTGCCCTTGACAGCAAACTCCTTGAATTCCTGCATCATGCCCATGGCCGCTTCCTCCAGATAAGTTGTTTAAAGTGTTCGACACTGCGAGAAGTCAAATAGGTCTGCCTGGTCGGCAGCGTCTGAACCGGTTGGCGATTTTGCCACCGCATACCATCGCATTACAAGCGGCTGACGCGCTGTGCAGCTGTTGCGCTTTTGTCAACGTGACAATAGCCCACTCCCATACCCCGGCAAGCCACAGTGGGCACCTTTGGGTCCAGTACAATCACGGGTTGTCCCTAGTGTCCTCTCGAACCAGTTTGAAAGATCCCCATGAGTGAAGCAACCGTCGATGCGACTGTGGATAACAGCCGCCGAACCTGGCTGATCACATCCTGCGCCATGGGTGGCGTAGGTGCAGCCGCTGTCGCCGTCCCCTTCGTCAGCAGTTTTCAGCCGTCCGAGCGGGCCAAGGCAGCCGGTGCCGCCGTCGAAGTCGATATTTCCACGCTCGCGCCTGGCGAGAAGCGTGTGGTCGAGTGGCGTGGCAAGCCCGTGTGGATCATGCGCCGCACACCCGAGCAGTTGGCGGCTCTTGAAAAGCAAGAAGACCAGCTCGCCGATCCCAACTCGGATCGCAATGCTTATCCCACTCCCGAATACGCAAAAAACCGCCACCGCTCCATCAAGCCCGAAGTGCTCGTGGCCGTGGGTATTTGCACCCACCTCGGTTGCTCACCCAGCGACAAGTTGTCTCCTGGTCCGCAGCCTTCGCTGCCTGACGACTGGCAGGGTGGTTTCCTGTGTGCTTGCCACGGTTCTACGTTTGACGTGGCAGGGCGGGTGTTCAAGAACAAGCCTGCGCCTGACAACCTCGAAGTGCCCCCGCACTACTACCTGTCCGATACGACCCTGTTGGTCGGCGAAGAGAAGAAGGCCTGAGCTGCCGTACTTCGCAGTGCAAGCAGACACCTGACCTCAGAGGCAAATAATGGCTGAATTCAAAGAAATTTCCCCCGATGCTCCCATGGGCCAAAAAGCGCTCAACTGGGTCGACAACCGGTTTCCGTTGTCCAAGCTCTACAACGAGCACTTGGCCGAGTACTACGCTCCCAAGAACTTCAACTTCTGGTACTTCTTCGGTTCGCTCGCGCTGTTGGTGCTGGTGATCCAGATCGTCACCGGTATTTTTCTGGTGATGCATTACAAGCCCGACGCCAACCTGAACGCTGCTGGCGTGCCGGTGGCCTTTGCGTCGGTCGAATACATCATGCGCGACGTGCCGTGGGGCTGGCTCATTCGCTACATGCACTCTACAGGCGCCTCGGCGTTCTTTGTGGTCGTCTACCTGCACATGTTCCGTGGCTTGATCTACGGTTCGTACCGCAAGCCGCGCGAGTTGGTCTGGGTGTTCGGCTGCGCCATATTCTTGGTCCTGATGGCGGAAGCCTTCATGGGCTATCTGCTGCCTTGGGGTCAGATGTCGTACTGGGGCGCCCAGGTGATCGTGAACTTGTTTGCCGCGGTCCCCTTTGTGGGTCCTGATCTGGCTTTGCTGATCCGCGGCGACTTTGTGGTGGGCGATGCCACGTTGAACCGCTTCTTCAGCTTCCACGTCATTGCGGTGCCGCTGGTGCTGCTGGGCTTGGTGGTTGCTCACATCATTGCGCTGCACGAGGTGGGTTCCAACAACCCAGACGGCGTTGAAATCAAGGCGCTCAAGGACGAAAAGGGCATCCCGCTGGATGGTATTCCCTTTCATCCCTACTACAGCGTTCACGACATTCTTGGTGTGTCCGTGTTCCTGATGGCCTTCTCCGCCATCGTGTTCTTCGCCCCTGAACTGGGCGGCTACTTTCTGGAATACAACAACTTTATTCCAGCCGATCCCCTGGTGACGCCGTTGCACATTGCACCCGTCTGGTACTTCACGCCGTTCTATTCGATGCTGCGTGCCATCACCAACGAAATGATGTACGCGCTGATCGCTTGCGTTTTGCTTGGTGCTGTGCTGGGTGTGGTTAAGGCCAAGATCGGCTCGGCCATGAAGGCGGCTGTCGTCGGCGGCGCTGTTGTGATGGTGGCGCTGATGCTCGCCATTGATGCCAAATTCTGGGGTGTGGTTGCGATGGGTGGTGCCGTGGTGATCTTGTTTGCCCTGCCTTGGCTGGACAACAGCCCTGTCAAATCCATCCGTTACCGTCCAAGCTGGAACAAGTGGCTTTACGCCGTGTTCGTGATCAACTTCCTGATCCTCGGCTACCTGGGTGTGTTGCCCCCATCGCCTATCGGTGAGCGCGTCTCGCAGGTCGGTACCTTGTTCTACTTTGGCTTCTTCCTGCTGATGCCTTGGTGGAGCCGGATCGGCGAGTTCAAGCCCGTCCCGACCCGCGTCACGTTTACGCCCCACTGAGCCCCTACCAGCGATTCCGGAGAGTCAATCAAATGAAAAAAATTCTTCTGGGCTTCATGATGGCCTTGGGTTTGTCGGGTGCCGCGCTGGCTGCAGGCGCGGGTTTCCCGCTGGACAAAGCCCCACAGCGAACCAATGACATGGCCGCGCTGCAAAACGGTGCCAAGTTGTTCGTGAACTACTGCCTCAGCTGTCATTCGGCATCGTTCATGCGTTACAACCGCCTGCGCGATATTGGTCTGAACGACAAGCAAATTGCTGAGAATCTGACCTTCACCACCGACAAAATCGGTGACACCATGAAGTCCAATATGGACCCGGCGTTGGCCAAAAAGTGGTTTGGCGCCAACCCGCCCGACCTCACCTTGGTGGCTCGCTCACGCGCCAGCAAGCAGGGTTCTGGCCCTGACTACATCTACACCTTGCTGCGCACCTACTACCGCGACGAGACCAAACCCACAGGCTGGAACAACCTGGTGTTCCCCAACATTGGAATGCCAAACCCGCTGTGGGAACTCCAGGGCGAGCGAAAGCCGGTCTTCGACAAAGTGACCAGCCATGGTGCCGAAATCGAGGTCCACAAGGGCTGGGAGCCTGTGACGGCTGGCACGATGACCGCTTCTGCCTACGACCAAAACGTGGGCGATTTGGTTGCTTACCTGCAATGGATGGCCGAGCCTGAGCAAAATAACCGTGTGCGCATTGGCGTGTGGGTTTTGCTCTTCCTTTCGGTGTTCACCGTCATCGCCTGGCGCCTGAACGCGGTGTTCTGGAAAGACATCAAATAATTTGATCCGGGTCGGGTCCCTCGCTCTAGAGCGCGGGACCCTCCGTTCCACAGTGGTTTGCAGCACCGCACGGTGTTTATGCAACCCACTGTTTTTGCTTTAAGGAGACTCCCTCATGATGGTCTTGTATTCGGGCACCACCTGCCCTTACTCCCACCGCTGCCGCTTTGTCCTGTTTGAAAAAGGCATGGACTTTGAGATCCGCGACGTGGACCTGTACAACAAGCCCGAAGACATCAGCGTGATGAATCCCTACGGACAGGTCCCGATCCTGGTCGAGCGCGATCTGATTTTGTACGAGTCGAACATCATCAACGAGTACATCGACGAGCGCTTTCCGCATCCCCAGCTGATGCCCGGCGACCCCGTTGACCGCGCCCGCGTGCGCCTGTTTTTGCTGAATTTCGAAAAAGAGCTGTTCACGCACGTGTCCATGCTGGAATCGCGCAGCACCAAAGGCAATGAAAAGGCGCTGGAAAAAGCCCGTGCGCACATACGCGACCGTTTGACCCAGTTGGCCCCCGTGTTCTTGAAAAACAAGTTCATGCTCGGCGACAATTTCTCCATGCTGGATGTGGCGATCGCCCCCCTGCTGTGGCGTCTGGATTTCTACGGTATTGAGCTCAGCAAAAATGCTGCACCCTTGCTGAAGTACGCCGAGCGCATCTTCTCGCGCCCAGCCTACATTGAAGCGCTGACGCCTTCTGAAAAGGTCATGCGCAAATAATCGGTACACCAGACCTTTTGTGTCTGGTGCCATTTTTTGCATGTGGACAGCCCATGAAATCTTTCGAGTCGGAAACACCCTCCACACGTCCCTACCTCATTCGTGCTTTGCACGAATGGTGTGTTGACAACGGCTTTTCGCCCTACATTGCGGTGCAGGTGGATGCATCGGTGAGGGTGCCGATGGAGTTCGTCAAGAACGGTGAGATTGTTCTCAACGTCGGTGTGGACGCCACCAGCGCTTTGCGCCTAGGCAACGACTTCATCGAGTTCAAGGCCCGGTTTGGCGGTGTGGCGCGCGAGATCATTGTTCCTGTCAGCCATGTGATCGCCATCTACGCACGTGAAAACGGGCAAGGCATGGCTTTCCCTGCGCCACCGGTGGCCACGGTCAGCGGGGTCGGTGGGGCTCCACAGGGTGTGATGTCTGTTTTGGAGGACGCGAGCGAAACGGAAGATTCAGCCGAGTCGCCCGTCCGCGGTGCGCTGCGCGCTGTGCCCGTGGAAGAGGCCGCATCAGAGGGGGGCGAGCCTCCACCGCCTCAGCCCGATGGGCCTGCGCGCGGGGGCGGGCGGCCGCAGCTCACCCGCGTCAAGTAAAATGTTTTTTTGTGCCGCTTTAGCTCAGTTGGTAGAGCAATCGCCTTGTAAGCGATAGGTCGTCTGTTCGAGTCAGACAAGCGGCACCACCCCTTTTTGCAGGGCCATGTGCCGGCGGCGTTTGCCCTCAGCTGCCCGCCATTTGGACTTTGATCCGAATTGCGTTAACCTGCGCACCGTTTTGGGCCAACACTTGCAGCATCGCCGGCAGCAGCTGGCGAAGTTTGGTTGAAGCCGATGCGCTACTCACCAATATGCACCACTCGTTCTCTTGAATCGGGCCTGCTTTGACGTGCTGGCGCAATGTCGCGGGGATCAGAGCGCTCACTTGTTGGAGGCAGCGCTGCGATGCCTGAATCCGTTCTTGTAGCGCAGCCAGGCTGGGTGCCTCGCCGACTGCCTGCTCCAGGCTGAGCATGGTGTTGAGTCGTGGGGCTGTTCGCATTCGGTGGGTGTGCGTCGACTCGACGCGGTGACTTTTCGAAAAGGTTGAATTTTGCACATCATTATCACGGACGCCTGGTTGGCGAAAAGTCGGGCCCTGCACCTCAGCGGTTACAAATTGATCGGTGCTGGTTTGCTGGCCTCGGTCTTGTTGATGTTGGGCTCTGTGGTGGCGTACCACGGCGTATTTCTGGAAGGGGTGCGGCAAGGGTGGCCGGGCTTTGCCTCGGTAGGGCGCATGGTGCACCAGAGCGAGGTGGAAACCCAGGAAGTCTTCATGCGTGAAAACCTGGATGCCATGGCTCGAAAGCTGGGTGAAATGCAGGCCCGGATGATGCAGTTGGAGTCATTGGGCGATCGGGTGGCCGGGCTGGCTGGCCTCAATCCAGCCGAGTTCAAGACGGCTCCCGGTGCTGGCGGGTCTTTGGTGGCTGTTCGGGAGCTTTCCGTACCCGAGTTGATGGCCGCCATGGAGCAGCTCGATATGTCCAGTGACTCGCGCGTGGATTGGTTGACGGTGGTGGAATCTCGCCTTTTTGACCAGAAGATTCAGCGAACCATGGTGCCTACCGAGCAACCCGTGGCGGGCGTTCGCGTGGGCTCCCCCTTCGGCTTTCGCATCGATCCCATCACCGGCCGATCTGCCTTGCACACCGGCCTGGACTTCCCGGCGGACACCGGTACGCCCATTCTGGCTGCGGCCGGCGGTATGGTCGTGGTGCAGGAATACCATCCGGCATACGGCAATATGGTTGAAGTGGATCACGGCAATGAGCTGATCACCCGCTACGCCCATGCATCTCAGGTGTTCGTGAAAAAAGGTGACATTGTGAAGCGTGGTCAGAAGATCGCCGATGTAGGTTCGACGGGGCGTTCAACTGGCCCTCATCTGCATTTTGAGGTGTGGGTGTCGGGCGTCCCGCAGGACCCCCAGCGCTTTCTGGCTGCGGGTGAGTCGATGGCAACGGCGCAGCTGCAACAGGGTCGAGCCCGTAAACCCTGAAAGCGCCTTGATGCGGCAGGTAAAATGCCGCCTTGCTCTTGAAATATGAGCGTTCGGCGGAACCTGACGGCAAGCCGTTGGTGTCCTATGCCACCCACGTTCGAAAGAACCTTCCGAATCCCCTTTTGCCTGAACGGAGACCCTCGGGTGTCCGTTCAGGCCTGTACGTATGGCCACAAACTTCCTCACCAAAATTTTCGGTAGCCGCAACGACCGTTTGCTCAAGACCTACCGCAAGACCGTGGAGCGCATCAATGGTCTGGAGGCGCAGTTTGAAAAACTCAGCGACGAGGAGTTGAAGGCGCAGACCGAGATTTTCAAACGCCGAGTGGCCGACGGTGAGGCGCTGGAGTCGGTGTTGCCCGAGGCTTTTGCGGTGGTTCGAGAGGCCAGCAAGCGCGTCATGAAGATGCGTCATTTTGACGTGCAAATGGTGGGTGGTTTGGCCTTGCACCATGGCAAAGTGGCCGAAATGCGCACGGGTGAGGGCAAGACGCTCACCGCCACCTTGCCCGTTTACCTGAACGCACTCACCGGCAAAGGCGTGCACGTGGTGACGGTGAACGACTACCTGGCCAGCCGCGACGCTCAGTGGATGGGACGGCTGTACAACTTTCTGGGTTTGACGGTGGGCATCAACCTGCCGCAAGCACCTCGGGAAGAGAAGCAGGCCGCTTACCGTGCCGACATCACCTACGGCACCAACAACGAGTACGGTTTCGACTACCTGCGTGACAACATGGTGTACGAGGCTGGTGACCGGGTTCAGCGTGCGCTGAACTACGCCATCGTTGACGAGGTGGACTCGATCCTGATCGACGAGGCACGCACGCCGCTGATCATCAGCGGCCAGGCCGAAGACCAGACCCCTTTGTACCTTGCCATCAACCAGCTGATTCCCCAGCTGGTGCGCCAAGAAGGCGAAGCCGATCCGCGCACGGGCGAGGGCGTGATCAAGCCAGGCGACTTCACCATGGACGAGAAGGCGCACTCGATCCACATGACCGAGCAAGGGCACGAGAATGCCGAACGTTTGCTCAGCCAGGCCGGGTTGTTGCCCGAAGGCGCTTCGCTCTACGACCCGTCCAACATTGCCTTGTTGCACCATTTGGTGACTTCGCTGAAGGCGCACCACCTCTACCACCGCGACCAGCACTACGTCAGCCAGAACGGTGAAATTGTCATCGTCGATGAATTCACGGGCCGCCTCATGTCGGGTCGTCGCTGGAGCGATGGCTTGCACCAGGCCGTGGAGGCCAAAGAGGGCGTGACGATCCAGCCTGAAAACCAGACGCTGGCCTCCATCACCTTCCAGAACTATTTCCGCCTCTACGGCAAGCTTTCCGGCATGACGGGCACGGCCGACACCGAAGCCTACGAATTCCAGGAAATTTATGGTCTGGAAACGGTGGTGATCCCACCCAACCGCCCCAGTTCGCGCACCGATCAGCTCGACCGGGTGTACAAGACGACGAAAGAAAAATACGTCGCAGCGATCGAAGACATTCGCGAATGCCACGAGCGTGGTCAGCCGGTGCTGGTGGGTACCTCGTCGATTGAAAATTCCGAAATCATTGCCACGCTGTTGCAGGCTGAAAACCTGCCCCACGAGGTGCTGAACGCCAAGCAGCATGCCCGCGAAGCGGACATCATCATCCAGGCGGGGCGCCCCGGTGCCATCACCATCGCCACCAACATGGCGGGCCGCGGTACCGACATTGTGTTGGGTGGCAACCTGGAAAAAATGGTTGAGGCGGTGCAGACCGATGCTTCGCTCGACGATGCCACGAAGGCCACGCGCATCGAAGCGGTACGCGAGCAATGGAAGCTGGATCACGAGAAGGTGCGGGCACTGGGCGGCTTGCGCATCATCGCGACCGAGCGCCACGAGTCGCGCCGCATTGACAACCAGTTGCGTGGGCGATCGGGGCGCCAAGGCGACCCCGGTTCGTCGCGCTTCTACCTGAGTTTGGACGATTCGCTCATGCGCATCTTTGCGGGCGATCGCGTGCGCGCCATCATGGATCGCCTGAAGATGCCCGAGGGCGAGGCCATTGAAGCGGGCATCGTGACCCGCAGCATTGAGAGCGCTCAGCGCAAGGTTGAGGCGCGCAACTTCGATATTCGCAAGCAGCTGCTGGAATACGACGATGTGTCCAACGACCAGCGCAAGGTGATCTACCAGCAGCGCAACGATATCTTGGACGCTGACAGCCTGCGCGGCCAGATCGACTCGCTGCGCGACGGCTGCTTCATCGACCTCGTGCACCAGTTTGTGCCTGCGGGCAGCGTGGAAGAGCAGTGGGATCTCGCTGGCTTGGAGCGCAATTTGCGCGAAGAGTGGGCAGTGGATGTGCCGGTGTCCAGTTGGGTGTCAGACGCCGAGGCCATCGACGTTGATGATATTGTGGAACGTGTGTTGGCCGCTGCCAAAGAGGTCTTCAACGGCAAGGTCCAGGTGGTGGGTGAAGAGAACTTCACCCAGTTCGAGCGGGTGGTGTTGCTGCAAACCATCGACAGCCAGTGGCGCGAACATCTGTCGGCCTTGGACTACCTGCGCCAGGGCATTCACCTGCGGGGTTACGCCCAGAAGCAGCCCAAACAGGAATACAAGCGCGAAGCTTTCGTGTTGTTCGGGCAGCTGCTGGACAGCGTGAAGAACGATGTCTCGCGTATTTTGATGAACGTGCGGGTGCAGTCCGCGGAGCAAATTGCCCAGGCTGCAGAGCAACTGGAAGAGCGAGCCGAACAGATTGCCAACATGACCTACACCGCGCCGACCGAAACGGGTGAGGTGGAAGTCATCACCAGCGCCGGAGCCGTGGCTACCGCCTCGGGTGCCTTGGCAGACGCCGTACCCCGTGTGGGGCGCAACGATGCGTGCCCTTGCGGCAGTGGCAAAAAATACAAGCATTGCCACGGCAAGCTGGACTGATATCCCGCGGCTGACCCGTTCGGGTGCCCCACGGCAAGCCACGTCTTTTTCACGGAGTTTCCATGCCTGTTCAACTTGATATCCCGCTGGCTGTTGATTTGCTGGCCATCCCCGGTGTACGCATTGGTGTGGCTCAGGCGGGTATCCGAAAGGCCAACCGCAAAGATCTGACCGTTTTCCTTTTGGACGAAGGCAGTGCGGTGGGTGCGGTTTTCACCCAAAACCGCTATGCGGCTGCACCGGTGCAGGTGTGCCGTGAGCACCTGGCCTCGGGTGCTGCCATTCGTGCCATGGTCATCAACACCGGCAACGCGAACGCCGGCACGGGCGAGCCAGGATTGGCTGCGGCGCGCCAGACCTGCACGGCCATGGCGCGTGCGCTCGGGTTGGGTCATGAACAGGTGCTGCCGTTTTCCACCGGGGTGATCATGGAGCCTTTGCCCCTGGACCGGCTCCTGGCGGGTTTGCCCCAGGCGCTTGAACTCGCAGCGCAGTCGCCTGTGGCATCGGGTGCCCAGTGGCTGTCTGCCGCTGAAGGCGTGATGACCACCGACACGCTGCCCAAGGCGGCAAGCGGTCAGTTCGTGCTGGGCGGCACCACGGTGAGTGCCACCGGTATTGCGAAAGGGGCGGGCATGATCCGCCCCAACATGGCAACCATGCTCGGTTTTCTGGCCACCGATGCCTGTGTGGCCCCAGAGCTGATGGGCACACTGGCCCGCCGGCTCGCCGATGTGTCGTTCAACCGTGTCACCGTGGATGGCGATACGTCCACCAACGACTCGTTTGTGGTGGTCGCCACAGGCAAGGCCGGGCACGCACCCATCACCGATCTCAGCAGCCCCGACGGTCAAGCCCTGCTGGCCGCGCTGGTGCCCCTGGCGCAACACCTGGCGCACGCCATCGTGCGCGATGGAGAGGGCGCGACCAAATTCATCACCATCCGGGTTGAGGGCGGTCAGACGTCGCCTGAATGCCTGCAGGCGGCCTACGCGGTGGCGCATTCGCCGTTGGTCAAAACCGCATTTTTTGCCAGCGACCCGAACCTGGGCCGCATCTTGGCGGCGGTGGGCTACGCGGGCATTGCCGATCTGGATGCCACGAAAATTGAATTGCACCTGGGCGATGTGCATGTGGTGGCGGCTGGGGGCCGGCACCCCGACTACCGCGAGGAAGACGGTCAGCGCGTCATGAAGGACGCCGAGATCCTGGTGCGCATAGGCCTTGGCCGTGGCGATGCAACCGACACAGTCTGGACCTGCGATTTCAGCCACGACTACGTCACCATCAACGCCGATTACCGGTCATGAATGCCAACTTCGAACGCCTGCTGGAGCGTGCCGAGCGATTGATGGCGCGCATCGAGTCGGTGCTGCCGCAACCCTTGGGCGCTCCCGACTGGTCGGCATCGGTGGCCTTTCGCTACCGCAAGCGCAGCAGTGGCCATGGTGTGCTGGAACCTGTGCGCCAGGTCGCGCACATGCGTTTGGTCGACCTGCAGGAAATCGGTGGGCAGAAGGAAAAGATCCAGCGCAACACCTTGCAGTTTGTGCAGGGGCTGCCGGCCAACAACGTGCTGCTCACAGGCGCCCGCGGTACGGGCAAGTCGTCCTTGGTCAAGGCTTGCCTGAACGAGTACGCCTCTGAAGGACTGCGCCTGATTGAGGTGGACAAGGCCGACTTGGTGGACTTGCCCGATATTGTGGATGTGGTGGCTGACCGGCCCGAGCGTTTTGTGGTGTTTTGTGACGATCTGAGTTTTGAAGACGGCGAGCCTGGCTACAAGGCTTTGAAGTCGATCCTGGACGGCTCGGTGTCGGCGGCGGGTCAAAACGTGCTGATTTACGCCACCAGTAACCGGCGCCACCTGCTGCCGGAATACATGAAAGAAAACCTCAGCTACACCCACACCGCTGATGGCGAGGTGCACCCGGGTGAGGTGGTGGAAGAAAAAATCTCCCTCTCTGAGCGCTTTGGTCTTTGGGTGAGTTTCTACCCCTTCAGCCAAGATGAGTACCTCACCATCGTGGCGCAGTGGCTGGCGTCCTTCGGCGTGTCCGTCGAGGCCATTGAGTCGGCTCGGCCTGCAGCGCTGGTGTGGGCTCTTGAAAGAGGTTCACGCAGCGGCCGGGTGGCCTACCAGTTCGCCCGTGATTACGCGGGTACCCATGCGGCGCGTGGCTAAGCTGATTCGGCACAAAGGCTTGCGGTGAGCGATTCGATCTTGTTGGTGGACGGTGAACTTCGCCGGGCGGATGGGCCAGCGCGCCCGGTGGTGGATGTGGCCGTGGGCTTGCTGATCGCGCCCAGCGGCGAGTTTTTGCTGACATCCCGGCCTGAGGGCAAGGTGTATGCCGGTTACTGGGAGTTTCCCGGCGGCAAGCTGGAGGCGGGTGAGTCGGTTGAACAGGCTTTGCGGCGCGAGTTACAAGAAGAGATTGGCGTGCACATTGGCCCGGTAATCGCCTGGAAAGAGAAGCTCGTTGACTATCCCCACGCGCTCGTGCGTCTGCACTTCTGCAAGGTATTCGAATGGACTGGAGCGTTGCAGATGCACGAGGGCCAAGACTTTAGTTGGGAGCGCTTGCCCGTTCGATGTTCTCCCGTGTTGCCTGGCACGGTACCGGTGCTGGAGTGGCTGGCGGATGAGCCAACAGCTTGAGCTGCATGCCGTTTTTGTGGCATCTCAGCTCTGCTGGAATTCCGGGTCGTTGTCGGTCAGCGTTTCAGGCAGTTTGAAGGTTTCACTGGCCCAGGCACCGAAGTCCATGCTTTTGCAGCGCTGGCTGCAAAACGGCCGGTAAGGGTTGCTGGCTGCATAAACGCTGGGGCCAGCGCAGGCCGGGCAGCGAACCATCTTGACGGGAATTTCCGTTCCTTCGTTCGACATGCAAGACCTCAAGCGCAGAGGGTGAGTTCAAACGCAGCGTCTTCTTGCGCGGGATGAAGGCGATCGTCTTCACCCTGGCGCATCAAGCGCACGGAAAGCATCAAACGGTTACCGCTGATCTCAGGTATGAGACCTGCGGAGGGGTCCATGCGCAAGCGCAGCAACTGAAAGGTGCGCCCCTGTGGCAGGTTTTGTTGGAACTGGCCGTTGGGTGCAACCACTTTTTGCGCGGAACCTGAGTCACGCAACATTTTCATCAGCAGCCCGATGGAGGCCGCCAGCGGCGCCAGTGGCGCCACCCAGCGCTGCAAATCCGCATGGCGCTGTTCGACGCTGTGGTGCTGCCAGTGGAAGTAGGCGGGCAGATCGAACTCACACGTGCCACCTGGGATACCGATGCGGCTGCGAATGCTCATGAGCCAGTCGTTTTCCGTTAACGATTGCCCGGTTTTCCCGCTCAACTGGTTCAGCTGGGCAAAGCAGTCGTCCAGTTGTGCGATCACGCCGTCAAGCACCTGCTCAGAAATGGCCGGGTTGCCGCGGTAGCTGTTGAGTTGAAGCTTTTGCCGGTCAATGTCCTTGAGCACGTCTGACTTCATGTCGGCACGCGAGGCCACGTCCATGATTTCGAAAATGGTCTGGATCGCGTAGTGGTGGTCCAGCGAGTGGCTGCGAGGAACCAGTTCAGACAGGCGGCGAAAGAGCTGTTCCAGCCGCAAGTAGGTGCGGATACGTTCGTTGAAAGGGTATTCGTACAGGATCACAGCGGCGGAGCTTCGTGGAGAAGGGGCCAAGAGGCCAGGGCGAACAAGGCTTTCATCATAGCCCGAACCGTTGGGCCAACCCGCTCACCAGCCGCTGCAAGTGTTCGATCTTGTCCGTGTCGTTGAAGAGCACCACGTCAGCCGCCGCCAGGCGTTGGACGCGTGGGCTCTGACTGCGAATCACAGCTTCAATGGTGTGGACGTCCCACGCATTGCGCTGGCTGACCCGGCGTATTTGCGTCGTGTGCGAGCAGTCCACCACCACCACTCGGTCCAATTGGTGGCGCCAATGTGGCGATTCGACCAGCAACGGTACATCGAAGACCAGGCAGCGGGCGTTTGACGAGGCAGCCAGGCGCCGAACTTCTGCGCCAACCAGCGGATGGATGATGGCTTCCAATGTGCGCCGTGCGTCAGGACGGGCAAACACATGGTCTCGCATGCGCTGTCGGTCCAGCGCGCCATCGGCATTCACAAAGTCTTGGCCAAAAGTGCTTGCAATGGTGGGCATGGCGCTACCGCCACTGAGGGTGCAAGCACGTGAGATGGCGTCTGCGTCGATGACGAACGCACCCCGTTGCTCAAGCAGCGCCGCAACGGTGCTTTTGCCACTCCCGATGCCACCCGTCAGTCCAAGCCTCAGCGCAGGACGAGCGTGCATCGCCGGGCTCACAGACCGATGAATGCCAGAATGGCAGACGGACCAAAAATCATCGAAGTCAGCCCCGCCATGGCGAGAAAGGGGCCGAACGGCACATAGCCGCCTTCGCGCAACTGCCCCCACACTTTGATGGCGATACCGACCACGGCACCGATGACCGATGCCATCAAGATCACCGGGATCAGTGCTTGCCAGCCAAACCAGGCGCCAAACGCTGCAAACAGCTTGAAGTCGCCGTAGCCCATGCCTTCTTTGCCCGTGATCAGTTTGAACGCCCAGTAAACCAGCCACAGCGACAGGTAGCCGGCGACTGCGCCCCACAGGGCGTCTGTGAGGGCGGTGTTGATCAACCCCAGCCCAGCCGCACAGAGCCCGGCCCAGAGCAGCGGCAACGTGATGTCATCGGGAAGCAGCGTGGTGTCCCAGTCAATACAGGCAAGTGCCAGCACTGAAGCAGAAAAACCGCACCACACCAGCGCTTCCCATGTCAGTCCCCAGTTCCAGCCACACCAAGCGAACAGCGCTCCACAGACCAGTTCCACAGCAGGGTAGCGTGCGCTGATGGGCGCAGCGCAGTTGCCGCACTTGCCTCGCAAGGCTAGGTAACTGACAACGGGAATGTTTTCAAACCAGCGGATCTGGTGGCCGCAATGAGGACACCTGGAGCGGGGCACCATCAGATTGAATCGGGTGGGTTCAGCCGTTGGATCGCTGGCCAAACCGGCAGACCCCTGCTGGAGTTCAGCGCACTCGGCTGCCCATTGCAGCTCCATCATCTTGGGCAGGCGGTGTATCACCACATTCAAAAAACTGCCGACCAACAAGCCCAAAAGACCCAGCAGAGCTGCGTCGGCCGTGCTGATGCCCAGCATCAGACCACCTGGCCCAGCTTGAAGATGGGGAGGTACATCGACACCACAATGCCGCCAATGATGGTGCCCAGCAGCACGATGATGATGGGCTCCATCAGGCTCGACAGGCCGGCCACCATGTCGTCCACCTCCGCTTCGTAGAAGTCGGCAGCTTTGCCCAGCATATGGTCAATGGAGCCCGACTCTTCACCAATGGCGCACATCTGCAGCACCATGGACGGAAAAATGTTGGCGTTGGTCATCGCGTTGGTCAGGCTGGTACCGGTCGATACTTCCTGCTGAATTTTCTCTGTGGCCGATGCATAGACCGAGTTGCCCGATGCGCCTCCCACCGAATCCAAAGCCTCAACCAAGGGCACACCTGCGGCGAACATGGTTGAAAGCGTACGCGTCCAGCGGGCAATGACCGATTTTTCGACCAGGGTGCCGAAAATTGGCATCCTGAGCATGAACCTGTCCATGACCTTTTGCACTTTTTCATTGCGCTTCCAGGCTTGCATGAAAAAGTAGATCCCGCCACCCAGGCCGCCAAAAATCAACCACCAAAATTCGGTGAAAATTTCACTGATGGCAATGACGAAAAGCGTGGGTCCGGGCAGGTCTGCGCCGAAGGAGCTGAACACCTCTTTGAACGACGGGATCACGAAAATCATGATCACTGCAACGACCACAAAGGCAACGATCACCACCGAAATGGGGTACATCAAAGCCGACTTGATCTTGGACTTGATGGCCTCGGTTTTCTCCATGTAAACCGCCAGACGGTCGAGCAACTCTTCCAGAATACCGGCAGCCTCACCAGCCTCTACCAGATTGCAGTACAAGCTGTCGAAATAAAGCGGATTCTTGCGAAAGGCGGCGCTCAGCGAGGTACCCGTTTCGACATCGGTCCGAATGTCGTTCAAGAGCTTGGTCACGCTGGGGTTGGGATTGCCTCGCCCGACAATGTCAAAGGCCTGCAACAGCGGTACACCAGCCTTCATCATCGTCGCCAGCTGGCGTGTGAAGATGGCGATGTCTTTGGGCTTGATGCGCTTGCCCGATGTCATGCGCCGCTTTTTGACTTTACCCGGCACGATGCCCTGGCGGCGCAAGGCGGCCAGCACCTGGTTCTCACCTACCGCGCGTGTCTCACCGCGAACGGTCTTGCCATTGCGGTCTTTGCCTTCCCATTCGAAAACAAAGTCTTTGATGCTTTTAGATGCAGCGGTTGCCATGGTGTCCTCGGAGTCGTGTGTCTAGCGCTGCATCACTCGTTGGTGACGCTGAGCACTTCTTCCAGCGAGGTCATCCCTTGTCTGACCTTCAGCAGACCGGACTCGCGCAGTGTGCGAACACCTTCTTTGCTGGCTTGCTGGGCAATGTCCAAGGCGCCGCCACCGCGCAAAATGATGCGCTGTATTTCTTCTGAAATGGGCATCACCTGGTAAATGCCAACGCGGCCTTTGTAGCCATTGTTGCAAGCTGAACAGCCTACTGGTTTGTAGGGTGTCCAAGTGCCGTCCAGGTCTTCGCTTTTGTAACCTGCATCAATCAGGGCCTTGCGAGGCACATCCAGCGGCGCCTTGCAATTCGGACACAAGCGCCGAGCCAGGCGCTGGGCCGTGATCAGGATTACGCTGGACGCGATGTTGAACGTGGGAATCCCCATGTTCATCATGCGGGTGAGCGTGGTGGGTGCATCGTTGGTGTGCAGGGTGGACAGCACCATGTGACCGGTCTGGGCCGCCTTGATTGAAATGTCAGCAGTTTCCAGGTCGCGAATCTCACCCACCATGATCACGTCGGGGTCTTGACGCAGGAACGCTTTGAGCGCGGCGGCGAATGTCAGGCCTGCCTTTTCGTTGACGTTCACCTGGTTCACACCGGGCAAGTTGATCTCGGACGGATCTTCGGCGGTGGAGATGTTGATACCTGGCTGGTTCAGAATGTTTAGGCAGGTATACAGCGATACGGTTTTTCCCGAGCCCGTAGGGCCTGTCACGAGCACCATGCCGTAAGGGCGCACGATCGCGTTCATCAGGCGCTCTTTTTCCTCCGGCTCGTAGCCCAGGGCATCAATACCTACCTTGGCGCTGCTCGGGTCCAGAATACGGATCACGATCTTTTCACCAAACAGCGTAGGCAGCGTGCTCACCCGGAAGTCGATCACGCGGTCCGGACCGATCTTGAGCTTCATCCGGCCGTCTTGCGGCACGCGCTTCTCGGAGATGTCCATTCGGGAAATCACCTTGATGCGGGAAGCCAGCTTGTCCTTGATCGCAATCGGCGGGGACGCGATTTCGCGAAGCTCACCGTCGATACGGAAGCGAACGCGGTAGTTGTGTTCGTAAGGCTCGAAGTGCAAATCCGATGCGCGCATGTTGAAGGCATCGATCAGCATCTTGTGCAGGAACTTGACCACCGGCGCGTCGTCCACCTCGGTGGCTTTTTCGGCGGTGTCGGTGACCACCGCTTCGGTGGCAATGTCATCGAACTCGAAGTCACCACCAACGATGTTGTCCATCGCTTCGTTGGCACTCGTGGTCTGGCTGTCGACCAACTTGCTCAGCTTGTCGTATTCGGCAATGACCCAGTCCACGCCCATCTGCGTGGCAAATTTAATCTTCTCGGCAGCCTGCTGGTCAGCAGGGTCCGCCGTGGCGACCATCAGGCGGTTGTTGCGCTTGCTGAGCACCACAATGCGGTAGTCCGCGCAAATTTTGCTGTCGAGCAAGCCTTTGGGCAGGCGGGTGATGTCGATCGCATCCAGGTCCAGCAGCGGCGCCGCGTAGGCTGTGGACATGGTGTGCGCCATGTCTGAGGCCGACACAGCCCCAGAGCCTGTGAGCTCTGCGATGAAGCTGGTTCGGCTGCTCTGCGCTTTTTTGTACAGGTCTTCGGCCGCTCTTTGCCCCAGCTTGCCTGCAGCCACGAGTGCTCGCCCCAAGCCAGGCAGTGCCATGGTGGAGCTATCTTGAATAACCGTATCGACAGACGCCATAAAACCGTAATCTAACGTAAATCAACGACTTGCATCCGTTTATTCAGGCGAATTGTGTCGGATTCGCAGAAACTGACGTTTTCGGCGTTGTGTGAAGGACCGGAAAACGCTGCGCACAAACCCGGTGACGGGCGGGATGCTTGCTGTCCTGCCTGTTTGCATGAAGATGGTGGTCGGGGTGAGAAGATTCGAACTTCCGGCCTCTACGTCCCGAACGTAGCGCTCTACCTGGCTAAGCTACACCCCGATCGCATCTCCAAAACCGCTTGGAGGGGTCTTGATTCAGCCCCCCTTTTTACGAGCGGCGACCCATCAAACCAGTGGCCAATTCTAGCAAAGCAGCGCTGTATTCATTGGTTGGAAGCTGCTTCGCCGCGTCAACGGCGCGTTGTGCTTCAGTCATTGCGCTGGCCCGTGCGGTCTCCAGTGCACCCGTTTCCAGAATGATGGCGAAGATGTCGTCGAGGTGGGCTGCATCGCCCTGTTCGATCGCATGGCGGATCAGTTGTTTCTGGGGTTCTGAGGCTGTTTTCAGCGCGCAGATGATCGGCAGCGTAACCTTGCCTTCTCGAAGGTCATCTCCCAAGTTTTTGCCCAGTTCTTCGGCTTTGCCTTCGTAATCCAGCACGTCATCAATCACTTGGAAGGCTGTACCCAGTGCTTGACCGTACGTAGCGCATAGTTCTTCTGTGCGGGCATCGGCGTTGGCAAGAATCGGGGCCAGGCGTGCGCTGGCTTCAAACAATTTTGCCGTTTTGGAGCGGATCACACGCAGGTAGTCGGCCTCGCTGAGCGAGGCGTCCCGCATGTTCATGAGTTGCAGCACCTCACCTTCGGCGATCACGTTGGTCGCGTCCGACAACACTTGCATCACGCGCATGTTGTTCACGTCCACCATCATTTGAAACGCGCGCGAGTACAAAAAATCACCCACCAGCACGCTGGCCGCGTTGCCGAAGCGTTCATTGGCCGTTTCGCGCCCGCGGCGCAGTGTCGATTCATCCACCACATCGTCGTGCAGCAGCGTCGCCGTGTGAATGAACTCCACCACCGCGGCCAGCGTGTGGCGGTGGGTATTTTGGTTGCCCAGAGCACCGCTCATGAGCAGCAGTAGCGCGGGGCGAAGCCGTTTGCCGCCGGCTGAAATGATGTATTGCGCCACCTCGCGCACCAACGGAACTTCTGTGGTGAGCCTTTCGCTGATGACTTGGTCAACCCGCTGCATGTCGGGCTGGATGAGGTCCAGCGGGTTGGCTGGGTGGCTTGAAAGAGTGGTCAAGGTGGCTCTGCGGGTGGTGGGCTTTTCTAAAAGCAGTCCCGGATTATAGAAACGGGAACAACGCGTTTCTGGCTGAGCCGGGTGCAGGACCGCTGCGGCTCGGTGAGCCAGCGGCGGCTTTGGTGGGCGGTTCTTGCTCTGCTCGTTAACCCGTGCTAAAATTTTGAGTTCGGTGGAATTTGGTCTGCCGAATATCCATTCGTGGATTTTTTACAAGAGGTTCATATGTACGCGGTCATAAAAACCGGCGGCAAACAGTATCGTGTTGCTGCTGGCGAAAAAATTAAAGTAGAACAGATTGCTGCGGATGTGGGCCAAGAGATCGTGTTTGACCAGGTTCTGGCTGTCGGCAACGGCAGCGAGATCAAGGTAGGCACTCCCTTGGTTTCCGGCGCAACGGTCACAGTCACGGTTTTGTCGCATGGCAGGCACGACAAGGTACACATCTTCAAGATGCGTCGTCGCAAGCACTACCAAAAGCGCCAAGGTCACCGTCAAAATTTCACCGAACTGCAGATTTCGTCGATCGCAGCCTGAGGAGTAAGTCAACATGGCACAGAAAAAAGGCGGCGGCTCAACGCGAAACGGGCGCGATTCCAAGCCCAAGATGCTCGGCGTGAAAGCGTTTGGCGGTGAAGTGGTCAGCGCAGGTTCGATCATCGTGCGCCAGCGCGGTACCAAGTTCCACCCCGGCATGAACGTCGGTCTGGGCAAGGACCACACCATTTTTGCGACGGTCGATGGCCGTGTCAGCTTCGCCATCAAAGGCGCGCTGAATCGCCAGACGGTCAACATCACACCTTTGTGATGTGGCTTGCCGGTGTGGCTGCCGGGTTTGTGAAAACCTCGCAGTTCACCGGCGTTGGTGATGTCCTGAATACAAAAGGCCCGCCTGTGCGGGCTTTTTGTATTGGTCATTGTTGTGTCAGTTGTTCCTGGGAAGAGATGTCATGAAATTTGTGGACGAAGCTACGATTGATGTCGCTGCTGGCGATGGTGGCAACGGCTGCGCATCGTTCCGGCATGAGAAGTACAAGGAATTTGGCGGTCCCGACGGAGGCGATGGCGGGCGTGGTGGCAACATTTATGCGGTAGCTGATGCCAGTCTGAACACCCTGGTCGACTTTCGATACACCCGTCGGTTTGAAGCGCACCGGGGTGAACACGGCAAAGGCTCGGACATGTTTGGTGTCAAGGGTGACGACATCGTGCTCAAGATGCCAGTGGGAACCATCATTGCGGATGCCGAAACGGGCGAGGTGTTGCACGAATTGCTGCAGCCCGGAGAGCAGGTCACGATCGCCAAGGGCGGTGACGGCGGCTTTGGCAACATGCACTACAAGAGTTCGACGAACCGTGCGCCGCGCCAGAAAACAATGGGCTGGGCGGGTGAGCGGCGCACGCTCAAGCTGGAGCTGAAGGTGCTGGCCGATGTGGGGCTGCTGGGCATGCCCAATGCCGGCAAGTCCACCCTGATCTCCGCCATTTCCAACGCTCGCCCCAAGATTGCTGACTATCCTTTCACCACACTGCACCCCAATCTGGGCGTGGTTCGCGTGGCGCCTGAAAAGAGTTTTGTGGTGGCAGATGTGCCTGGCTTGATCGAAGGCGCCTCGGAAGGGGCAGGTCTGGGTCATCAGTTTCTGCGCCACCTGCAGCGCACGCGCTTGCTGCTGCATCTTGTGGATGTCGCACCTTTCGATGAAGGCGTTGACCCGGTCCAGCAGGCCAAAGCGATTGTGGCTGAACTCAAAAAGTTCGATCAGTCGCTGTATGACAAGCCGCGCTGGCTGGTGCTGAACAAGCTCGACATGGTGCCGACCGACGAGCGCGAAGCCCGGGTCAAAGACATTGTGAAACGCTTGAAATACAAGGGGCCGGTGTTTGAAATCTCCGCGTTGACGCGTGAGGGGTGCGAGTTGCTGGTTCAGAAGGTGTACCAGCACATCGCGCAGGTGCACCATGCACAGCAGCCGGTTGAGGTTGACCCACGCTTTGCCGTAGCGCCCGACGCGAACTGATGCCCTTCGAGTAGATTTCCTGTTGTTGACGGTACCTGAACGCACATGCAGCTTGATGCTTCCCCGAATGCCCAGCAGGTCGCCCAGTCCGCGCTGCTGAAGAACGCCCGCCGAATCGTGGTCAAGGTGGGCTCCAGCCTGGTGACGAACGAAGGCCGAGGTCTCGACGAAGAGGCCATTGGCCAGTGGAGCCAGCAGCTGGCGGCCTTAGTCAAAGATGGTCGAGAGCTGATCATGGTCAGCAGTGGTGCTGTGGCCGAGGGCATGAAGCGCCTGGGCTGGACCGTGCGGCCTAAGGAAATCAACGAGCTGCAGGCAGCGGCCGCCGTGGGGCAAATGGGTTTGGTGCAGATGTACGAGACCAAGCTGCGTGAATGCGGTGTGGGCAGTGCGCAAGTGCTGTTGACGCACGCTGACCTGGCTGATCGCGAGCGTTACCTCAACGCCCGATCCACACTGCTCACGCTGTTGCAGCTGGGTGTGGTGCCCGTGATCAACGAAAACGACACCGTGGTCAACGATGAAATCAAGTTTGGCGACAACGACACCCTGGGTGCGCTGGTGGCCAATCTGGTCGAAGCCGATGCCTTGGTCATTTTGACCGACCAAAAGGGTCTTTACACGGCAGATCCGCGGCGCGATCCGGCGGCGCAGTTTGTTCACGTTGCCCGTGCGGGCGATCCCTTGCTGGAAGCGATGGCTGGGGGCGCTGGCTCGGGCATTGGCAAGGGCGGCATGATCACCAAGATTCTGGCTGCCAAGCGGGCTGCTGGCTCGGGTGCCTCGACCGTCATCGCCTGGGGGCGTGAGCCCCAGGTGCTGATGCGTCTGTGCGACGGGGAAGCGATTGGCACCTGCTTGCTGGCGCAGACGCCCAAGAACCAGGCACGCAAGCGTTGGATGGCTGACCATCTTCAATTGCGTGGTTCGGTGTGTGTGGACGCTGGCGCAGTGGGCAAGATCGTGAGCGAAGGCAAGAGCCTGTTGCCCATTGGTATGACCGCCGTGGAGGGTGACTTTTCGCGCGGCGACGTGATTGCTGTGCGCGACGCCAACGGTCAGGAAATTGCCCGCGGCCTGGCCAACTACGCCAGTTCGGAAGCGCGACTGATCTGCCGCAAGGCTTCCAGCGACTTCGAGCGTCTGCTGGGATATTCGGCCGAGCCCGAAATGATTCATCGCGACAACCTGGTGCTGGCCCGCGGTTGACGTTATTTCGGGGCCGGCCGAAGGTCGTCTCTTTGACAAGCGCCATTGGCGCAGTCCGTTTCCTCGCAGGTTCCCCGCTCCGGTTGACCGCTTGCGTTTCAAAAATCCGTTGCCCAGCAGCTTTAAGCTGTGCGGGGGCATGCTGAACTGCCGCAGCCCAACACAACACCTATTTCCCGAGGTTGGCTAAAGCCACCCCCTCGGCACGGGTCCCAGCCTATTTGATTTCGCCGTGTTGAGCCCAGGCCTCTTGCGCCCGGTTGTCGCTCTGCGGATCGGGGTCAAAGCTGGCGCCCGGTGGCAGTTCCAGCCCTTGGGGCATGCTCGAAAAAGGCATGTTGGGTGGGCCGTCATCGGTCATCCGCTGGCGCATGCCACCGCGAAGAAAGCGGTTACGGGTGTCGTTGCGCGGCAGATAGCGCGCGAGTTCGGTCAGTGCCATTTCGTAGACACCGCGCTTGAACTCGACTACCACGTCGAGAGGCACCCAGTAGTCGTGCCAGCGCCAAGCATCAAATTCCGGGTGGCTGGTCGCGCGCAGGTTCAGGTTCCAATCTTGCGCAACCAGGCGCAACAGGTACCAGATCTGCTTTTGTCCTTTGTAGTGTCCGCGCGCGTCGCGCCGGATGAAACGGTCAGGCACCTCGTAGCGCAACCAGTCCCGCGTGCGGGCCACAATACTCACGTGTTCGGGCATCAAACCCACTTCCTCGTGCAGCTCGCGGTACATCGCCTGTTCGGGTGTCTCGCCCCGGTCGATACCACCCTGCGGGAACTGCCAGGAATGGGAGCGGATGCGCTTGCCCCAAAACACCTGGTTTCTCTGGTTGAGCAGAATGATGCCGACATTGGGCCTGAAGCCTTCTCTGTCAAGCATAATCAACCCCAAATTTTTAAACTGTGTTCATTATGCATCGCCAACCGGGGCTTGCGAAGTGATCACCCACCTGTATTGCGCCCGAACGCATGCGGGTATGCCCTAGTCTGCCGGGCATACCGCCAACGCTGTGGTGCGATCCCTCCCCATCTGCCAACCTCACCTCTGCCAACGTGGCAGCCGATCCCATGAAAGCCTCCCAGTTTCTGATCACCACCCTCAAGGAAGCCCCGGCGGACGCCGAGGTTGTCAGCCACCAACTCATGACCCGTGCGGGCATGGTGAAGAAGCTCGGCGCTGGCATCTACAGCTACATGCCGATGGGTTTGCGGGTGATTCACAAGGTGGAGGCCATCGTGCGCGAGGAGATGAACCGCGCCGGTGCGGTTGAGCTCACCATGCCGGTGATCCAGCCGGCAGAGCTGTGGCAGGAAACGGGTCGTTTCGAGAAAATGGGGCCGGAGTTGCTGCGCATCAAGGACCGCCATGGGCGCGACTTTGTGGTGCAGCCCACCAGCGAAGAGGTGATCACGGACATCGCGCGCCAGGAACTGCGCAGCTACAAACAGCTGCCGAAAAATCTGTACCAGATCCAGACCAAATTCCGTGACGAACGCCGTCCGCGATTTGGCTTGATGCGCGGGCGCGAGTTCATCATGAAAGACGCCTACAGCTTTGACCGGGACGGTGATGCCGCGCAGGCCAGTTACCAGACGATGGCAGCCGCCTACCGGCGCATCTTTGACCGCTTCGGTTTGCGCTACCGCGCTGTGGCCGCAGACAGCGGTGCCATTGGTGGCGACCTGAGTGAAGAATTTCAGGTGATCGCCGCTACCGGCGAAGACGCCATCGTGTATTGCCCCACCAGCGATTACGCCGCCAACATGGAGAAAGCCGAAGCGCTGGCACCTGCCAATGCGCGTCCGGCAGCGGCCAACCCGATGGTGAAGACGCCAACGCCGGGCAAGAGCACCTGCGCCGACGTGGCCGAGTTGCTGGGCGTGCCGCTGGCCCGCACGGTGAAGTCGCTGGTGTTGGCCACCGACGAGATCAACGAGCGCGACGAAATTGTGAAGTCGCGCATCTGGCTGCTGCTGCTGCGTGGTGACCACGACATGAACGAGGTGAAGGTCGGCAAGTTGCCTGGGCTCGATTTGGGCTTCCGCTTTGCTACCGTGCCCGAAATTGAGGCCCACTTTGGCAGCAAGCCCGGTTACCTGGGCCCGGTGAACCTGAAGCAGCCCGTGCAGGTGATCGCTGACCGCGAGGTGGCGGTGATGGCCGACTGGATTTGCGGAGCCAATGAGGCTGATTTCCACATGACCGGCGTCAATTGGGCGCGCGACTTGCCCGAGCCCGATCTGGTGGCCGACATCCGCAACGTGGTCGAGGGCGATGCTTCGCCGGACGGTCAGGGTGTGCTGGCGATTGAACGCGGCATTGAAGTGGGCCATGTGTTTTACCTCGGCACCAAATACTCGCGCGCCATGGGTGCCACGTTTCTGGGCGAAGACGGCAAGCCGGCGCATTTTGAAATGGGCTGTTACGGCATCGGTATCACCCGCTTGCCCGCAGCGGCCATTGAGCAAAACCACGATGAGCGCGGCATCATCTGGCCCGATGCGCTGGCGCCGTTTACCGTGGTAATTTGCCCGATTGGCATGGACCGCAGCCCCGAGGTAAAGGCCGCGGCAGAGCAACTGCACGAACAGTTGCTGGCGGCCGGCGTGGATGTGATTCTGGACGACCGTGGCGAACGCCCGGGCGCCATGTTTGCCGACTGGGAACTGATTGGCGTGCCACACCGCGTGACCATTGGCGACCGTGGGCTGAAGGCAGGCCAGGTGGAATACCAGCACCGCCGTGACGCAGCAGCCACCCAGGTGGCGGCTGCCGACATTCTTGAGATGCTGAAGGGCAAACTGGGGCAATGATTGCGCTGGTTGGGCAAGCGGGCCTGCCAGGGACCACGGCAGATGGACCGCGGGTGAACCGCCGCCAATGCCTGGTGTCTGTGGCTACGTGGGGTGCAGGGCTGGGGCTGCAAGGGATACCGTTGGCAGCCGCGGGAGGTCAGCTGGAAGAGCCTTTGGCCGACTCGGTGCGGGGCGCTCTGATTGCCGCCATTTCCAACCATGCACCGCCAGTGCCCGAGTTTTCAAGTTTGGAAGCGCGCCTGGCGCACCTGCGTTGGCTGGGGGCCATGAGCGACCGTTTGCACCGCAGGAAAACCGACTTTCAAACGCGGATCGAGTTTTTGCAGACCGTCTGGTACGAGTCGCGCCGGGCGGGCTTGGACACCACGATGGTGCTGGGACTGATTCAAGTGGAAAGTGCATTTCGCAAGTTCGCCATCTCCAGCGTGGGTGCGCGGGGTTACATGCAGATCATGCCGTTCTGGTCGCGCCTGATTGGTGACGGCGACGCCGGCAAGTTGTTCAACATGCAGACCAACCTGCGTTTCGGCTGTGTGATTTTGAGGCACTACCTGGACCGCGAGCGAGGCGACTCGTTCATGGCCTTGGGCCGTTACAACGGCAGCCGTGGCCGTGACAAATACCCGAATGCGGTGTACGCCGCCGCCAAAAACTGGGTGCATCCGGACGCCTGAGCGTCGGTTTGCCCCAAGCACCAGCCGCAAGCGTTATTGCAGGAAGCCAATGCGGCTTTTGCCGGCGCCATGCCGCGGCAGATCGTCCGCCTCCATGTTGTAGCGGTTGTCCAGACGTGCATTGCCAAAAGCCGTGACCAGCGCCCGGCGCATTTCGCGCGGCGCCAAGCCGGTGAGTTGGTCCAACACGTCGTCTGCGGGTTCCGGGTCGAAGCGCTGGCCCCAATCGTGTTCGCTGCGGATACCGCGGTACAGGTGGGCAGCAATTTTGCGGGCTGCATCAGGCGAGGGCGGCGCGATTTCAAACACATTCATGCGGTTGCGAATGGGCTCGGGAATGGCCCGCTCGTCGTTGGCGGTGGTGATCCAGATCACCTGGCTCGCGTCAATGGGCACCTCGGCGAATTCGTCCACAAAGCTTTGCGCCGTGTCGTGCTCCAGCAGGCTGTAGAGCGCGCCCAGCGGGTCGTATTGCGCGTCTGCGCTGGCTTTGTCGATCTCGTCCACCACGATCACCGGGTTGGCGTACTGGCCGTCCACCAGGGCTTCAAACACCTTGCCCGGCTTGGCACCTTTCCATTGCGACGACGAGCCCGACAGCAGCCAGCCAGCGGTCATGGAGCTCATGGGCACCAGGCTCATGCTGGTGCCGAGCAGGTCGGCGATCTGGCGGGCGAAATGGGTCTTGCCCACGCCGGGCGGCCCAAGCAGCAAGATGGGCGTGACCTCCAGGCTGTCGCGGCTGTCTTGGCTCAGGGCCACGTGGCGCTTCACGTCGTCCAGTACCTCACCAAAATTGGGCAGCAGATCGTACAACGGTGCCATGTCGGGCACACCCGACGGTTTGACGGCGAAGCGCTGCGGGCCGCGCTCCAGCATGCGTTGGTAGGTGCTGCGCAGGCTTTCGTACTCGCGTTCGCTGCCGCTGTTTTGCAGCTTGTGCAGTTTGCGCTCGACATCGTCGGCGCTGAACACGCTGCGCATCTGGGCGATGGGCAGACCGAGGGAGGGTGAAGCGACCAGGCTGCGTGAGCTCATGCGGTTCTCCTTGTGGGTTTCGGCGACGCTTTCATTCAAGCACAAGATGTGCCCGATCTCAATGCAGGAAAAGCCTCACAAAAACCGGGCTTCAAGGGCAATTGCCTGGTTCGTCGCCCGAAAATGCACCAGACGCGCGCAACAGGCACCCGCCAGAAAGCACAAAGCCACCCGAGGGTGGCTTTTCTAGGTCTCGCTGGCTGCAGCGTGTCTTCAGGCTTCGCCGGTGATCACCTGCTGCAGCTCACCCGATTCGTACATCTCCATCATGATGTCCGAGCCTCCAATGAACTCGCCCTTGACGTACAGCTGGGGAATGGTGGGCCAGTTGCTGTATTCCTTGATGCCCTGGCGCACGCCGTCGTCTTCCAGCACGTTCACGGTTTTCACCGCTTTGGGGTCTACGCCGCAGGCTTTCAAGATTTGAATGGCGCGCCCTGAAAAGCCGCACATGGGGAAGCTCGCGTTGCCCTTCATGAACAGCACGATGTCGTTGGACTTGACCAGTTGGTCGATTCGGATTTGGGCGTCGCTCATGGCAGATGGGTCCTTTTGCGGTTGGGTGTTCAATAACCCGTAAAAATGGTCAATTATCGCTGCTGAGGCCAGCGCCCGCCACTGCAGCGTTCAATGCCCGCAATGTCGTTGCGGCTGCTGACGTGCTCATATCCGGCGTGCAACAGCAGCGCGCGTACCGCTTCTGCCTGGTCGTGGCCGTGTTCCAGCAGCAGCCACCCGCCGGGTAGCAAGGCTTGGTCCGCCTGGTTGATGATGGTTCGGATGTCGTCCAGGCCGTCGGGGCCAGCCGCCAAGGCAGAGCTGGGTTCAAACCGCAGGGCGGCCAGGTGCGGGTCGCCCTCGGCAATGTAGGGCGGGTTGCTGGCGATCACATTGAAACGCAGGCCAGGCACAGCGCCCAGCCAGTGGCCACGGTGGAACAGAACCGACAGCCCGAGTTGGGTGGCATTGGCCTGTGCCACGGCCAGGGCGTCCGCGCTGGCGTCGGTGGCGTGGATCTGGGCGTCGGGCCGTTGCCGGGCCAGCGCCAGCGCGATCGCACCGCTGCCCGTGCCGAGATCGAGCACGCAGGGTGGCATGTCACCGCCAGCGGCAGGCAGCACGTCCAGCGTCCATTCCACCAACACCTCGGTGTCCGGGCGCGGCACCAGCACCCGGGCGTCCACCGCCAGGTTCAGGCCAAAGAAGGCTTTTTCGCCGAGCAGGTAGGCCACGGGCTCGCCGGCTTGGCGGCGCTGTTGCAGCGCCTGCCAGCGGTTTGCGACCTCTTTATGCAGCATGTCGCTGTCGTGGGCCATCAGCCAGGCGCGGTCGTGTGGCGAGCGGCCCAGGGCGTGCAGCAGCAGCATCTGGGCGTCCAGGCGTTCCAGACCCTGCTGTTGGGCTTGCTGCAGCGTCTCGCGCAGGGTGGGTGTGGCGTTCATGGGCGAAAGACTCTGCCTCTCACAGGCTGTTGCGCTGTTCGAGTTCGGCCAGCAGTTCGGTGCCGCGTGCCACCTGCAACGCGTGAACGACTTCGTCCAGGTCGCCTTCCATCACCATCAGCAGCTTGTACAGCGTCAGGTTGATGCGGTGGTCGGTGAGGCGGCCCTGCGGAAAGTTGTAGGTGCGGATACGGTCGCTGCGGTCGCCGCTGCCGATGAGGCCCTTGCGGGTGGCGGCTTCCTTGGCGGCGCGCTCGCTGCGGTCTTTTTCTTGCAGGCGCGCGGTGAGCACTTGTAGCGCTTTGGCTTTGTTGCTGTGCTGGCTGCGGCCGTCCTGGCATTCGGCGGTGATACCGGTGGGCAGGTGAGTGACCCGCACGGCAGAGTCGGTTTTGTTGATGTGCTGGCCGCCGGCACCACTGGCGCGGTAGGTGTCGATGCGCAGCTCGGCCGGATTGAGCTTGACGGCCTCGGTTTCGTCGGGCTCGGGCATCACCGCCACCGTCGCCGCGCTGGTGTGGATACGGCCTTGCGTTTCGGTCGCGGGCACGCGCTGCACCCGGTGGCCACCGGACTCGAAGCGCAGCTTGCCGTAGGCGCCGTGCCCGGCCATGCGCAGTACCACCTCTTTGTAGCCGCCGAGTTCGCTGGGCGATTCGCTCACCACCTCCACCTGCCAGCCCTGGCGTTCGGCGTAGCGGGTGTAAAGCCGGGCCAGGTCACCAGCAAACAATGCCGACTCGTCACCGCCAGTGCCGGCGCGGATTTCCATGAACGCGTTGCGTTCGTCGTCCGGGTCTTTGGGCAGCAGCAGCTGTTGCAGTTCGGCGTCGAGTTGGCCGAGCTCGGCCTTGGCGCTCTGTATTTCTTCTTCCGCCATCTCGGCCATGTCGGGGTCTTGCAGCATGCCTTCGGCCGAGGCGAGGTCGGCTTCGCGTTGCAGGTAGCGGTTGAACACGTCCACGATCAACGAGGCGTCGGCGTGTTCGCGGCTCAGGGTGCGAAAGCGGTCCATGTTGTCGACCACGTCGGGGGCTGAGAGCAGTGCGTCCAGTTCGTGCAGGCGCACGCGCTGGCGCATCAGGGTGTCGTGGACGAAGGGCTTCATGAAGGTGTGTGGGTTGGACCATCAGCGGTTGGCGCACCGCAACGGTGCATCGCCAGGCAACGCACCCGCTGGGCAAGCCCGCGCTGCGCTAGGATTTTTCGCGAAGAAACAGGCGCGACACCGTTTGCGCGGTGGCGGCGCGCGCGGCGCTGTCGCCGGTGTGCAGCTCGGCCAAGGTGCCATGCAGCATTTTTTGCGTCAGGCCGCGTGACAGGGCTTCAAGCACGGCTTCCACCGGCTCACCCTTGGCCAGCAGCTTGCGGGCGCGGGCCATTTCGGCGGCACGCCATTCGTCGGCCTGGGCGTTGATCTGCTGGATCAGGGGCACCACGCCGTTGGCTGGGTCGCGTTGCTCCAGCCAGTGCATGAAACTGAGCACGCCTGCGTCGATGATGACTTCGGCCTGCGCCACGGCGGCCTGCCGGCTGTCCTTGCCGGTCTGCACCACGGCGGCAAGGTCGTCCACGGTGTAGAGGTAGACGTCGTCCAGCTCTTTCACGTCCACTTCAATGTCGCGCGGCACGGCCAGGTCCACCATGAACATCGGGCGGTGGCGGCGCTTTTTCAAAGCCCGCTCCACCGCGCCCAGGCCGATGATGGGCAGCGTGCTGGCGGTGCAGCTGATCACGGCGTCGAATTCGTGCAGGCGGTCGGGCACGTCGGCCAGGCGCATCACCTCGGCGCCAAAGCGGCCGGCCAGCTTTTCACCGCGCTCCAGGGTGCGGTTGGCGATCGCCATGCTTTTGGGCGATTTGGCAGCGAAATGGGTTGCGGCGAGCTCAATCATCTCGCCCGCGCCTACGAACAGCACCCGGATGTCCTGCAGGTCTTCAAACAATTGCCCGGCCAGGCGCACGGCAGCGGCGGTCATGCTGATGGAATGCGCCCCGATTTCGGTGGACGTGCGCACCTGCTTGGCCACCGCAAACGAGCGCTGAAACAGCTGGTGCAGCGTGGAGCCCAGGGCGCCGGCGTCGCTGGCGGCTCGCACCGCGTCTTTCATCTGACCCAAAATTTGTGGTTCACCCAGCACCATGCTGTCGAGGCCGCTGGCCACGCGAAACGCGTGGCGCGCGGCGTCGTCTTCGCGCAGCACATAGGCATGGTCGCGCAACACGTGGGTGCTGACGCCGCCGGTCTGGGCCAGCCATTCCAGGGTGGGCTCGACGGCGGCCTGGTCGCCCGCGCCATACAGCTCGGTGCGGTTGCAGGTGGACAGCAGGGTGGCTTCGGGCTGGCGCGCCAGGCTCTGGCGGTAACCGTGCAGCGTGGGCTGAATTTGGTCGAGCGCGAACGCAAACCGGCCCCGCAGATCAAGCGGAGCCGTGTGGTGGTTGATGCCGAGCGCCCAGACAGACATGTGCAGATTATAAAATTGATCGCTTATGCACGTCCCGGCCCACACACAATGAATTTCTTTGCCTTCCTGGCGCATGTTGCGGGCTTCATCGCACCCGCACTGGTGGTCGGCTTTGTCCTGTGGCTGGCGCCCCAGTGGTCGAGCAAAGGACGCGTGGCGCGCTGGAGCCGTGCGATCGATCTGACGGTGTTGCTGGCAGCCGGTGTGGCTGTGCTGCTGGCTGGGCTGGTGTTTTTTGGTCGCGACGGAAAAATGGCCACCTACGCGGCGCTGGTGCTGGTGCAAGGCACGCTGGGCTGGTGGATGCGGCGGCGCTGAGCCGGCTCAGCGGTCGGGTGCAAAGCGGTCTACCCGGTCGGTGATGATGCCGTCCAGGCCCAGCGCCAGCAGCCGCTGCACGGCGGTGGCGTCGTTCACGGTGTAGGCCAGGCCGCGCCAACCGGCGCTACGCACTTGGTGCATGAGTGCTTCGCTCCACAGCCCTTGTTCGCACACCACCGCCTGGCAGCCCAGGATTTGTGCGGCGTTTTGCCAGCCTGGCCACAGGGTTTCCAGCAGCAGGCCGCGGGGCAGGGCCGGGGCGGTTTCCTGGGCGCCGGCCAAGGCCTCGGGACGAAACGAGGTGAGCAGAGGCGGTTGGGCATGGCCCGCCCAGAGCTGCGCGGCCGCCAGGGCCACGGTGCGGCCGGTGTGCTGGTCGGTGCCCGGTGTGGGCTTGATCTCAATATTGAGGCAGTGGCCGTTGGCGATGCACCAACGCGCCACGTCAGCCAGCGTGGGCAGGCGTTCGCCGGCGTGGGCGGCTGAATGCCAGGCGCCGGCATCGAGCTGGCTGAGCACCGCCCAGTCCACATCACCCGCCACGCCTTGGCCGTTGGTGGTCCGCTCCAGCGTGCTGTCGTGCAGCAAAAAGGCCACGCCGTCGGCGCTCAGTTTGGCGTCGCACTCAAACATGCGGTAGCCGTGAGCAGCACCGAGCCGCAATGCGGCCAAGGTGTTTTCTGGCGCCAGCAGGCCTGCGCCGCGGTGGGCGATCCAGCGCGGGTAGGGCCAGGGCCGGTTTGGTGTGACCAGGGGTGAGTCGTCGGGTTGCATGGACGGTTTGAAGCGTGTGTTTTCAGAGTGTGCCAGTACCCAGCGCCCGGGTATGTGTATGTGGCCCTGCGGTACCATCGCCCGTTCAGCTCTTTCTGCTGGCAGCCTACTTCCCATGAACGCTCCCACCCCGCTTTCGCTCCTCGAAAACGCCACCGACGACGCGCCGCGTCTGCGCGAAATCCCCTACAACTACACGTCTTTTTCGGATCGTGAAATTGTGATGCGGCTGCTCGGCGAGCGCGCCTGGGCCTTGCTCGATGAGCTGCGCGGCGAGCGCCGTACCGGGCGCTCGGCCCGCATGTTGTACGAGGTGCTGGGCGATATTTGGGTGGTGCAGCGCAACCCGTATTTGCAAGACGATTTGCTGGACACGCCCAAGCGCCGAAAGCAGCTGGTGGATGCATTGCACCACCGCCTGGGCGAAGTGGCCAAGCGCCGCACGCCGCAAGACGACCAGGCCCGCGACGCCTTGGTGGGCGAGCTGCTCGCCGCTGCACGCAGCGCGGTCGATGCGTTTGCCCGTTCGTTTGAAGACATGGCCGCGCTGCGCCAGCGCGCCACCAAGGCGCTGCGCAAGCTCACCGCCCACGACAACATCAAGTTTGACGGCCTCTCGCGCGTGTCGCACGTGACCGACGCGACCGACTGGCGCGTGGAATACCCGTTCGTGGTGCTCACCCCCGACACCGAGGCCGAGATGGCCGAGTTGGTGCGCGGCTGTTTCGAGCTGGGTCTGACCATCGTGCCGCGCGGCGGCGGCACCGGCTACACCGGCGGCGCGATCCCGCTGACCTGGAAGAGCGCGGTGATCAACACCGAAAAGCTCGAAGCCATGACCGAGGTGGAGTTCGTGCAGGTGCCCGGCCACGCCGAGCCGCTGCCCACGATCTGGTCCGAAGCCGGCGTGGTGACGCAGCGCGTGGCCGACGCGGCCGAGCGCGCGGGCCATGTGTTTGCGGTGGACCCGACCTCGGCCGAAGCTTCGTGCGTGGGCGGCAACATCGCCATGAACGCCGGCGGCAAAAAGGCCGTGCTCTGGGGCACGGCGCTGGACAACCTGGTGAGCTGGCGCATGGTGACGCCGCAGGCGCAGTGGCTCGAAGTCACGCGCATGGACCACAACCGCGGCAAGATTCACGACGCCGAGGTGGCCACCTTTGAGTTGAGGTATTTCGAAGCCAACGGCAAGACGCCCGTTCGCACCGAACAGCTGGTGATACCCGGCTCGACTTTCCGCAAGGAAGGCCTGGGCAAGGACGTGACCGACAAGTTCCTGGCCGGCTTGCCGGGCATCCAGAAAGAAGGCTGTGACGGCCTGATCACCAGCGCGCGCTGGCTGGTGCACCGCATGCCCGAGCACGTGCGCACCGTGTGCCTGGAGTTCTTCGGTAACCCCAAGGACTGTGTTCCGTCCATCGTCGACATCAAGGACTTCATGTTCGCCGAGATGAAGCGCCCGGGCGGCGCCATCCTGGCGGGCCTGGAGCACCTGGACGACCGCTATCTCAAGGCGGTTGGTTACGCCACCAAGAGCAAACGCGGCACGCTGCCCAAAATGGTGCTGGTTGGGGACATCGTGGGCGACGACTCCGACGCCGTGGCCCGCGCCACCAGCGAGGTGATCCGCTTGGCCAACGGCCGCAGCGGCGAAGGCTTCGTGGCCATCAGCGCCGAAGCGCGCAAGAAATTCTGGCTCGACCGCAAGCGCACCGCGGCCATCAGCAAGCACACCAACGCCTTCAAGGTGAACGAAGACGTGGTGATCCCGCTGCCGCGCATGGGCGAGTACACCGAGGGCATCGAGCGCATCAACATCGAGTTGTCGCTGCGCAACAAGCTCAAGCTGTGTGAAGCGCTGGAAACCTTCTTTGTCAAAGGCAACCTGCCGTTGGGCAAGACCGACGACGCGAACGATATTCCGAGTGCCGAGCTGCTGGAAGACCGCGTGCAGCAGGCGCTGGCGCTGGTGCGCGAAGTGCGTTCGCTCTGGGCCACCTGGCTGCGCGATGTGGACACGCTGTTCCCGCAGCTGCAGGACCACACCCTGCGCGCCAGCTGGAAGACGCAGATCCGTGCGCCACTGCAGCAGATATTCACCGGGGCGGCGTTTGGCGCCATCCTGGCCGAGTGCACCGCGATTCACAAACGCGTGCTCAAAGGCCGCGTGTGGGTGGCGCTGCACATGCACGCCGGCGACGGCAACGTGCACACCAACATCCCGGTCAACAGCGACGACTACGAGATGCTGCAAACCGCACACGAAGCGGTGGCCCGCATCATGGTGCTGGCGCGCAGCCTGGATGGCGTGATCTCGGGCGAGCACGGCATTGGCATCACCAAGCTCGAGTTTTTGACCGACGAAGAGCTGCGTCCCTTTGCCGAATACAAGGCCAAGGTGGACCCGGAAGGCCGCTTCAACAAAGGCAAGCTGCTGCGCGACATTTCTGGCGTGAAAGGCTTGGCCGCTGATGGCAACCTGCGCAGCGCCGACCTGAGCCATGCCTACACGCCGAGCTTCGGTTTGATGGGCCACGAGTCTTTGATCATGCAGCAGAGCGACATTGGCGCCATCGCCGATTCGGTCAAAGATTGTTTGCGCTGCGGCAAATGCAAGCCGGTCTGCGCCACCCATGTGCCGCGCGCCAACCTGCTTTACAGCCCGCGCAACAAGATTCTGGCCACTTCGCTGCTGGTGGAGGCCTTTCTGTACGAAGAGCAAACCCGCCGCGGCATCAGCATCAAGCACTGGGAGGAGTTTGAAGATGTGGCCGACCACTGCACGGTCTGCCACAAGTGCTTGAGTCCGTGCCCGGTCAAGATCGACTTTGGCGACGTGACCATGAACATGCGCAACCTGTTGCGCAAGATGGGCAAGAAGAGCTTCCGTCCGGGCAACGCCGCGGCCATGTTCTTCCTGAACGCCACCAACCCCGAAACCATCAAGTTCATGCGCTCGGCCATGGTGGACGTGGGCTTCAAGGCCCAGCGCCTGGCGAACCAGTTGCTCAAGCGGGTCGCGCGCAAGCAGACGGCGGCGCCCCGAGCCACGCTGGGCCCGGCGCCCATCAAAGAGCAGGTGATCCACTTCATCAACAAGAAGATGCCTGGCGGTTTGCCCAAGAAAACCGCCCGCGCGCTGCTGGATATTGAGGACAAGGATTACGTGCCGATCATCCGCAACCCGGTGGGCACCACGAGCGAGACCGAGGCGGTGTTTTACTTCCCCGGCTGCGGTTCCGAGCGGCTGTTCAGCCAGGTGGGCCTGGCCACCCAGGCCATGCTCTGGCACGCCGGTGTGCAAACCGTGCTACCACCCGGCTACCTGTGCTGCGGTTACCCGCAGCGCGGCTCGGGGCAGTTCGACAAGGCCGAGAAGATCATCACCGACAACCGGGTGCTGTTCCACCGCGTGGCCAACACGCTGAACTACCTCGACATCAAGACCGTGGTGGTGAGCTGCGGCACGTGCTATGACCAGTTGCAGGGCTACGAATTTGACAAGATCTTCCCGGGCTGCCGCATCATCGACATCCACGAATACCTGCTGGAAAAAGGCATCACCTTGCCAGCCGGGCAGGGCGGTTACCTCTACCATGACCCCTGCCACAGCCCCATGAAGCTGCAGGACCCGATGAAGACGGTGAAGGCGCTGGTGGGCGACAACGTGCTGGAGAGCAAGCGCTGCTGTGGCGAAAGCGGCACGCTGGGCGTGACCCGGCCCGACATTTCGACCCAGATCCGTTTTCGCAAGGAAGAAGAGATCAAAAAAGGCGAAGCGGCTTTGCGCGCGGCCGGCACGGTGGGCGAAACCGCCAACATCAAGATGCTGACCTCGTGCCCTAGCTGCCTGCAGGGCCTGACACGCTACGGCGACGACCTCAACAACGGCTTGCTTGAAGCCGACTACATCGTGGTCGAAATGGCCAACCAGATTTTGGGCAAAGATTGGTTGCCCGAATACGTGGCCAAGGCCAATGAAGGCGGCATCGAACGCGTTCTCGTTTGATTCCACCCAGCGACAACAGGAGACACCATGGCCGGACTTGACAAAAACACCCCCACGCCGCAATCCATCACCCTGCACCAGCAATCGCGGGTGTTGGAAATCGGCTTTTCAGACGGCAGCGAGTTTCATGTGCCGTTTGAGCTGATGCGCGTGTACTCGCCGTCGGCTGAAGTGCAGGGCCACGGCCCGGGGCAGGAAGTGCTGCAGACCGGCAAGCGCGAGGTTGGCATCATCGCGCTGGAGCCGGTGGGCAACTACGCCGTGCAACCCACGTTCTCGGACGGGCACGACAGCGGCATTTTTTCCTGGGACTACCTGTATTTTTTAGGCTCCAAACAAACCGAGTTGTGGGCCGATTACAACGCTCGCCTGCAAGCGGCCGGCATGGAACGCGATGCGCCCATGGCGGCGAAGGGCGGGAGCGCCTGCGGTAGCCATTAACCGCTTAGGATTGTTGTATGGCCTCTACACACTTCGGTTTCAAGTCGGTTGACGAGCGCGAAAAAGCGCAGCACGTGCGCAGCGTGTTCGATTCGGTGGCACCCAGCTACGACGTGATGAACGATCTCATGTCGGCTGGCCTGCACCGCGTCTGGAAGCGCTACACCTTGACGGTTGCCAACCCTCAGCCAGGTGACCAGGTGCTGGACATTGCTGGCGGTACCGGCGACCTGTCGCTGGCATTCGCCAAGAAGGTGGGCCCTACAGGTCGCGTGGTTCATACCGATATCAATGAGGCGATGTTGCGCGAAGGGCGCAACCGCCTGCTCGATCTGGGTGTGGTGTTGCCCACGCTGGTGTGCGACGCGGAACAGTTGCCGTTTGAAAGCAACGCGTTCGACTTTGTGTCGGTGGCGTTTGGTTTGCGCAACATGACACACAAAGACCGTGCGCTGGCCGAGATGCAGCGGGTGCTGAAGCCGGGCGGCAAGTTGCTGGTGCTGGAGTTTTCCCGGGTGGCCAAGCCACTTGAAAAAGCTTACGACTGGTATTCGTTCAACATCCTGCCCAAGCTGGGGCGGCTGGTGGCCAACGACGAGGACAGCTACCGTTACCTGGCCGAATCCATTCGCATGCACCCCGGGCAAGAAGAGCTGCGGCAGTTGATGAAGGGTGCCGGGTTTGGGCATGTGGACGTGCACAACCTGTCGGCGGGTGTGGTGGCTCTACACATGGGGATCAAATGTTGATCTGATATGGGTCGGTTGGTTTTTTCGTCTGGGGGGACAAAGATGGGTAACAAAACATTGTGGTCGGTGGTGCTGGTGTGTGCCATGGTCGTTGGCGCTCAGGACGTCTGGGCCAAGCGCATCGGCGGCGGTTTGTCGTTTGGCAAGCAGTCGGGCAATGTGACGCAGCGCAGCAGCACGCCGCCTGCGCAGCAGGCTGCGCCGGCACCCACACAAAATGCCGCTGTGCGCCCCGCCGCCGCCAGCACGGCTGCAGCGCCTGCACCCAAGCGCGCTTGGGGCGGCATGCTGGGCGGCTTGGCGGCAGGCCTCGGTTTGGCCTGGCTGGCCTCCAGCCTCGGCCTGGGTGAAGGTTTTGCCCAGTTCCTCCTGTTTGCGTTGCTCGCCGCCGTGGTGATCGCCGTGGTCGGCATGCTGATGCGCCGCCGCGCCAGCGCAGGGTCCTCGGGGCTGGCCTACCAGGCGGCTGCCGGTGGCGGCAATTCTCAGTTTGACCCCGCCACGCCGCGGGGTTACAGCCCGAAGAACGTGGGCAATGACGCCTCTGCCCGCCCGTGGGAGAGCCATGCTGGCGCTTCTGATGCCGCAGCCGGTGGTTCCATGATCGGCTCGTCCTTGTCGGGATCGCAGGGGTGGGGCGTTCCCGCCGGTTTTGATGCCGAAGGCTTTCTCAAGGCTTCCAAGGCCAACTTTCTCAGCCTGCAAGACGCCTGGGACCGTTCAGACATTCCCAGTCTGCGCGCCATGATGACCGATGGCATGCTGGAGCAGATCCAGAGCCAGCTGTCTGAGCGGGAGCGCTCGGGTGGTGGCACGGTCAACAAGACCGAGGTGGTGATGCTGGAAGCCCATTTGCTGGGTATCGAAGAAATGGATGCAGGCTACATGGCCAGCGTCGAATTTTCGGGCTTGATCCGGGAAGACGTGTCAGCCGGGCCCAATCCTTTCCGTGAGGTCTGGAACATCACCCGCCCCAAGAACGGGTCGGGTGGCTGGTTGGTGGCGGGCGTTCAGGCGTTGCAGTAGCCGCCGTCGCAAACAAGAGCCCCGCGCACCCGTTGCGCCTGGCTTTATCCGTCAAAATCGGGGGGTCATGAAAAATGAACCCCCCGTTTTTTCGTCTGGACCGTCCACTGGCGGCTCCCTTCCCAATTTCCTGCAATCCCTGCTGGGTGCCGTGAGGCCGCCTGACTGGGTGGTGGATGAGTTGCAGAACCGCATCGTTCTGTTTCTCAACCATGTGCTCATGCAGGAAAAAGCAGCACAAGACCGTCTGCGGCGCCAAAAAGGCAAACCGGTGAAGATGCAGTGGGGCGAATTTCACCTCACGCTCACCCCCACCGCTGCGGGCCTGCTCGAACGCGCAGCGCCCGACGCCCAGCCCGAACTGCGGGTGACCCTGACCCAGACTTCACCCCTGGCCCTGGCGCAGACGGTGCTGGCCGGTGACAAGCCCGGTGTGGACATTCAGGGCGATGTGCAACTGGCGGCCGAGGTGGCCTGGCTGGTGGACAACGTGCGCTGGGACCCAGAAGAAGACCTGTCTCGGTTCGTGGGCGACGCCCCCGCCCACACGCTGACGCGTTTTGCCCGTTCGGCGGCGCAGGCCGTCAAGTCGTTCGTGGCACGCAAGCCCGAAGGTTTCCCCCGGCCGCCTTTTGCGTCACCAGGCGCTCCACCGGCACCCGCCGAAGCCCCACCGGCTGCAACCGCCCCAGGTGCTGACGGAACTGCCGCATGAATCGCTTGTTTCGAGGCGCGTTCATTGTTTGGGTGGTGTTGCGCTATGGGTTGGACGAGTTGGTGCTCTCCAGCTTTCGGGGCCGCGGCATCCGGCTGCTGACGCGCATTGTTTCCATTGGCCGCAATCTGGACGCACCGCGCGGCCAGCGCCTGCGTGAGGCACTTGAGCGGCTGGGGCCGATCTTCGTGAAGTTCGGGCAGGTGCTGTCCACCCGCCGCGACCTGCTGCCACCCGATATTGCCGACGAGCTCGCCCGCCTGCAAGACCGTGTGCCACCGTTTCCCAGCGCGGTGGCGGTGGCCACCATCGAGCGCGCGTTTGGCAAACCGCTGGACGCGGTGTTTTCGCACTTTGAGCAGGTGCCGGTGGCCAGTGCGTCCATCGCACAGGTTCACTTTGCCACCCTGCGCGATGGCCGCCATGGCGGGCGCGAGGTCGCAGTCAAGGTGCTGCGGCCCAACATGCTGCCGGTCATCGACAAAGACCTGAGCCTGATGCGCATGATGGCCGGCTGGGTGGACGCTTTGTCGGCCGACGGCAAGCGCCTGAAACCCAAAGAGGTGGTGGCGGAGTTCGACAAATACCTGCACGACGAGTTGGACCTGGTGCGGGAGGCCGCCAACGCGGCCCAGCTGCGCCGCAACATGCAGGGTCTGGACCTGGTGCTCATTCCCGAAATGCTCTGGGACTACTGCCACACCGAGGTGATGGTGATGGAGCGCATGCACGGCCTGCCCATCAACAAGGTGGACGAGTTGCGCCGCTTGGGGGTGGACATTCCCAAGCTGGCGCGCGATGGCGTGACCCTGTTTTTCACCCAGGTTTTTCGAGACGGCTTCTTTCACGCCGACATGCATCCGGGCAACATCCAGGTCAGTGTGGAACCGGCCACGTTTGGGCGCTACATCTCGCTCGATTTCGGCATCGTCGGCACGCTCACCGAGTTCGACAAAGAATACCTGGCGCAAAACTTCACCGCCTTCTTCCGCCGCGACTACAAGCGGGTCGCCGAGCTGCACATCGAGTCGGGCTGGGTGCCCGGTGACACGCGGGTGGACGAGTTGGAGTCGGCCATTCGTGCCGTGTGTGAGCCGTATTTCGACCGCCCCCTGAAAGAAATTTCGCTGGGCATGGTGCTGATGCGCCTGTTTCAGACCTCGCGCCGTTTCCAGGTGGAGATCCAGCCGCAGCTGGTGCTGTTGCAGAAAACCCTGCTCAACATCGAGGGCCTGGGCCGCGACCTGGACCCCGAGCTGGACCTGTGGAACACCGCGAAGCCTTTCCTGGAAACGTGGATGGTGGACCAGCTGGGCCCCAAGAAGTTGCTGGAGCAACTCAAGGCCGAAGCCCCGCAATACGCCAAGCTGCTGCCTGCGCTGCCGCGGCTGCTGCACGACTACCTGCAGCACAAACCCCACGAGTTGCGCCGCGAACTCGATAGCTTGCTGACCGAGCAGCGCCGCACCAACCGTTTGCTGCAGGCCATTCTGTACGGCGGACTGGGCTTCTTGCTGGGTTTGCTCGTCATGCAGCTGCTGGTGCGCGTGCGCCTGTGGTGAGTGGCTGAACCGCACCCCCTGCACGGACTGCCGAGCGGCCAAGTGCCTGACCGGTGGACGGCACAGCGCCGGACCCCCAATTTATAATGTCGGGTTTTGTTCAACTTCCCTTCGGCGAATGACGGCCCGGCCCCTGGCCACTGCATTTGCCGAAGCGACCCGAGTCCCCTACTGGTTCACGTCATGCCCATCTATGCCTACAAGTGCGAGTCCTGCGGCCATGCCAAGGACGTGTTGCAAAAAATGTCCGATGACCCGCTGAGCGTTTGCCCAGCCTGCGGTCAGCCCAGTTTTCGCAAGCAGGTAACCGCTGCCGGCTTCCAGCTCAAGGGCTCAGGCTGGTACGTCACCGATTTTCGCGGTGGCAACACCGCCACCCCGCCGGCCGTGTCCGCAGAGGGTGCTGCCCCGGCTGCGGCTGACGCAGCCAAGCCTGCCGGTGCCTCCACCGCGGCGCCGGCTCCTGCTGCGGCGCCGGCCGCGGCTCCCGCTGCCTCGCCGGCGCCATCATCAGGCTCGACGACGTCCACCTGAGACCGCCCTGATGCCCTCCTTGCGCAAATGGCTGCTCGCTGGCCTGCTGGTTCTGGTGCCCCTGATCATCACCCTGTGGGTGCTGGACTGGGTCGTCACCACGCTGGACCAGACGCTGCATATCTTGCCCGTCAACTGGCATCCCGACCAGTTGCTGGGCGTGCATGTGCCCGGGCTGGGGGTGGTGTTTGCCCTGGCGGTGGTGCTGTCCATTGGCGCGTTGGCGTCCAACATCATTGGCAACAAGCTGGTGCACTGGTGGCACGCCTTGCTGCACCGCATTCCGGTGGTGCGCTCCATTTATTCCGGCGTCAAACAGATATCGGACACCCTGTTTTCTGAAAAAGGCAACGCTTTTCGCAAGGCGCTGCTGGTGCAGTGGCCTCACGAAGGCATGTGGACCATCGCCTTTTTGACCGGCGCTCCTGCGGGTGATGTGTTGCGCCAATTGCAGGCGCAGCCTGGTGGCGCCAGCCCGCAAGATGATTTTTACAGCGTTTTTGTGCCCACCACGCCCAACCCCACCGGCGGCTATTTTGTGATGGTGCGCAAAAGCGCCTGTGTCGAACTGCAGATGAGCGTCGATGCCGCGCTGACCTACATCGTTTCCATGGGTGTGATCGTGCCTGGCGGGCCGAACAATGCCCAACTTCAAGTGGCGCAAATGGCTGCGGCCAGCGCCACCAACACCCCGTCCTGAATGTTTCCCCGCCACCTCGGTGGCGACACTGTTGAAAGAAAAATTGCCATGGCTATGCGTACCCACTATTGCGGTCTTGTGACCGAAGCCCTGCTGGGCCAGACCGTGACCCTGTGCGGGTGGGTCAACCGCCGACGCGACCACGGCGGCGTCATTTTTGTCGACCTGCGCGACCGCGAAGGCTACGTACAAGTGGTGTGCGACCCCGACCGCGCCGACATGTTCAAGGTGGCCGAAGACGTGCGCAACGAATACTGCGTGCAGATCACCGGCCTGGTGCGCGCGCGCCCTGACGGCACCACCAACGACAACCTCAAGAGCGGCAAGATCGAGCTGCTGTGCCACGAACTCAAGGTGCTCAACCCGTCGGTGACGCCGCCGTTTCAGCTCGACGACGACAACCTGAGCGAAACCACCCGCCTCACGCACCGCGTGCTGGACCTGCGCCGCTCGTACATGCAAAACAACCTGATGCTGCGCTACCGCGTGGCCATGGAAGTGCGCAAGTTTCTCGATGCCAACGGCTTCATCGACATCGAAACCCCGATGCTGACCAAGAGCACACCGGAAGGCGCTCGCGACTACCTCGTGCCCAGCCGCGTGCACGACGGCCACTTCTTCGCGCTGCCGCAGTCGCCCCAGCTGTTCAAGCAGCTGCTCATGGTGGCCGGCTTTGACCGCTACTACCAGATCACCAAGTGCTTCCGCGACGAAGACCTGCGCGCCGATCGCCAGCCAGAGTTCACGCAGATCGATATTGAAACCTCGTTCCTGACCGAGGAAGACATCCGTGACATGTTCCAGGGCATGATCAAAACCGTGTTCCAGAACACCCTGGGTGTGGACCTGGGCGAGTTCCCGGTGATGGCCTACAGCGAAGCCATGCACCGCTTCGGCTCCGACAAGCCCGACTTGCGCGTCAAACTCGAATTCACCGAGCTGACCGACGTGATGGCCGACGTGGATTTCAAAGTGTTCAGCGCGCCGGCCACGATGAAGAACGGCCGAGTGGTGGCCTTGTGCGTGCGCGGCGGCGCGGAAATCAGCCGCAGCGAAATCGACGCCTACACCGACTTCGTCAAAATCTACGGCGCCAAGGGCCTGGCTTGGATCAAGGTCAACGAAGTGGCCAAAGGCCGCGACGGCCTGCAGAGCCCGATTGTGAAAAACCTGCACGACGCGGCCGTGACCGAGATTTTGAAGCGCACCGGCGCGCAAGACGGCGACATCATCTTCTTCGGCGCCGACAAGGCCAAGGTGGTGAACGACGCCATCGGCGCGCTGCGCATCAAGATCGGCCACAGCGAGCTGGGCAAGAAAAACGGCCTGTTCGAAGCCCGCTGGGCACCGATGTGGGTGGTGGACTTCCCCATGTTTGAACACGACGAAGAAGCCGACCGCTGGACCGCCGTGCACCACCCCTTTACCGCGCCCAAAGACGGCCACGAAGACTGGATGGTCACCGCACCCGAGAAGTGCATTGCCAAAGGCTACGACATGGTGCTGAACGGCTGGGAAATCGGTGGCGGCTCGGTGCGTATCCACACCGCGGCGGTGCAGCAGAAGGTGTTTGACGCGCTCAAGATCACACCCGAAGAAGCGCAAGTCAAGTTTGGCTTCCTGCTCGACGCGTTGCAATACGGCGCGCCGCCCCACGGTGGTCTGGCCTTCGGCCTGGACCGTATCGTCACGCTGATGACCGGCGCCGACTCGATCCGCGACGTGATCGCCTTCCCCAAGACCCAGCGCGCCCAGTGTCTGCTGACGCAAGCGCCAAGCCTGGTTGATGAAAAACAGCTGCGCGAGCTGCACATCCGCCTGCGCAACACGGACTTGGCCAAGACAGCCTGAGTTTGTACGGTCATTCATGAGCGCGCGGGCCCAGCGCTGGTTCGCTGGGAACTATCGCAGCACAATCACAGTCTGTTGACGGTCTTGTTTGAGACGCTTTGACAACCCATTACCAGGAGGAATGCCATGAACGATTTCGCCAGCGATACCCAGGTCAACAAGGAAAAACTGGTGCGCGACTTGCAACGCGTGATTGCGGATGCCGAGGAGCTGCTGACGGCCACTGCGGGTCAGACCGAAGGCAAGTTGGTGGAGATGCGCGAACGCATTCGCGGCAATCTCATGGACGCGCGGCACAAGCTGGGCGACCTGGAAGACAAGGTCAAGGTCAAAACCAAAGAAGTGGCTCGCGCCACCGACGACTACGTACACGAGCACCCCTGGCCTGCCATCGGCGCCGCGGTGGGCGTGGGCTTGGTGATCGGGTTGCTGATCGGTCGACGCTGATCGGTATGGACAGGCCACCGCCCACCCGCCTGAGCGCCTCGCTCAAGGGGTTCGCCGGCACGGTGTTGACACTGTTGCAGGTGCGCCTGGAGTTGCTCAGTGTCGAAGCGCAGGAAGAGGTGGTGCGCGTGGTCGGGCTGTTGCTGTGGGGCTTGGCGGCGGTGCTTCTGCTGGCCATGGGCCTGGGCTTTTTGGCCATCTTCATCACGGTAGCGTTGTGGGACACGCAGCGCCTGTTGGCGCTGGCGGTGTTTGCTACGCTCTTTCTCACTCTGGGTGGCATCGCCACCTGGATGGCATGGCAGCGCGCGCGCCGCGGCTCGGCCCTGTTCGCCAGCAGCCTGGCCGAGCTGCGGCAGGACCGCGAGCAGCTGCGCTCCTGAGTCCATGGCGCAATCCCAACAAGCGCTCGCGCAGCGACGGCAAGCCCTGGTGTTGCGTTCCCAGCAGCTGCGCGGCCAGCTGGACACCAACCTGCGCGCGCTCGCGCCAGCGTTCACCTTGGCCGACCATGCACAGGATGCGTGGGTCTGGGTGCGATCCCGTCCGACGGCCGTGCTCTTGCCGGTGCTGACGGTGGGCGTGGTCTGGGTGGTCCGAAAGCCGACGCGGCTGTTTCGCCTGAGCTGGGGCGCTTGGTCGGCTTGGCGACTGTGGCAGCGAGCAGGACGGCGCTGGCTGTGAGGCTTTCTTGACTTCGGCGCGCCCGTACAAAATTCCGCAGTCGGTGCTGGTGGTGATCCACACCCCGGCGCTGGAGGTGCTGCTGATCGAGCGTGCCGATGCACCGGGTTTCTGGCAGTCGGTGACCGGATCTCTCGACCAGGAAGACGAACCGTTTGCAGTGGCGGCCTCTCGCGAGGTGGCCGAGGAAACCGGGCTGGACGCCCAGGCACCCGGCCACGTACTGACCGACTGGGGCCTGGAAAATGTGTACGAAATTTACCCGCAGTGGCGGCACCGCTACGCACCCGGCGTGACCCGCAACACCGAGCGACTTTTTGGTCTGTGCATCCCGCAGCCGCTGTCTGTGGTCTTGAGTCCCCGCGAGCACCAGGCACAAGTCTGGTTGCCTTGGGCCGAGGCGGCCGAGCGCTGTTTTTCACCGTCCAATGCCGAGGCTATTTTGCAGCTCCCGCACCGGCGTAGCCGCTGAATTCGCACCTGCTGGCATCAGTCACCCTGGGCAGCAAACCCGAGTCCATTGGTGGCATGATTTGGGCATGAGCATCGTTCGAGTCGCAACTTACAACATCCACAAAGGCGTGCAGGGCCTGGGTCCGGGGCGCCGGCTGGAAATTCACAACCTGGCGCACGCGGTGGAGCAGTTTGATGCCGACATCGTGTGTCTGCAAGAGGTGCGCAGCCACAACCGCAAGCTGGAAAAGCACTTCACCCGCTGGCCCGATCTGGACCAGGCAAACTACCTGACGCCGGACGGTTACGAGGCTGTGTACCGAACCAATGCCGTGACGCGCCACGGCGAACACGGCAACGCGCTGCTCTCGCGCTGGCCGGTGCTGGAGAGCAAACATTCGGATGTGTCCGACCACCGTTTTGAGCAACGCGGGCTGTTGCATGTGCAGTTGCTGGTGGACGGGGTCGCTGTGCATGTGGTGGTGGTGCACCTGGGGTTGATTCATGCCAGCCGTGAGCGCCAGGTGCAGCGCCTGGGGCATTACATTGCTGCCGAGTTGCCGTCTGATGCCCCGCTGATCGTGGCGGGAGATTTCAACGACTGGGGCGCCCAGCTGCTCAAACCCATGGCCGACCTGGACCTGCGCACGTTTGACGGCATTCGCTTGCCGACCTACCCGTCGCGCTTGCCGCTGCTGCATCTGGACCGTATTTTTGTGCGGGGGCTCAAGCCGGTGTCGGCCCATGTGCCTCACGGGCGGGCCTGGACACGCATGTCCGATCACTTGCCGCTCATTGCCGAGCTGGAGCTGTGAGCACGGGCCTGCCGCTGGACGCCGATGCGCCTGGGCGCCGGGGTGCTGGGGGCATGAAAGGGGGTCACCAGCTGGTTTTGCTGCAAAACGGCTCGGCGCTGTTCCCTGCCTTGGTGGAGGCCATGGATGCCGCGCGCTCGGTGGTGCACCTGGAAACCTATATTTTTGAATTTGCGGGCTCGGCGCTGAGCGTGGCCGAGGCCTTGGAGCGGGCCGCATTGCGTGGCGTGGCGGTGCGGCTGGTGATCGACGGTGTGGGCACGCCCCGCATGCCCACCGAATGGGTGCAGCGCTTTGCCAAAGCCGGCGTGCGCTGGCGGGTTTACGCGCCGCTGGGGCGCCTGGGCTTGCTGTTGCCCAGCCGCTGGCGGCGGTTGCACCGCAAGCTGTGTGTGGTGGACGGCACGGTTGGGTTTTGTGGCGGCATCAACATCATTGACGATCAAGACGATGTGGCGCTGGGCCGTTTGCTGGCACCCAGACTCGATTTTTCGTTGCAGGTGGCTGGCCCGCTGGTGGACGACATGGTGGAAACCATGGAGCAGTTGTGGTGGCGCCTGCAGGCGGTGCGCAAGGCCCGGCAGCGGGAATTTCGCGCGGCTTGGCAGGCGTTGCGTGCCACCCGCCCGGTGGGCGATTTTTCGCGTCTGCTGGCGAAGATCGAGTCCCGAACTGGCTTGGACTTTCCTGGTGCTGCGGCTGTTGAGTCCAGCGAGACAGCGCCCGCCTCGCTGGGCGTCGATGGTGCCCGCGCCGCTTTGCTGCTGCGCGACAACGTGACCCACCGGCACGATATAGAACGTGCCTACCTGAAGGCCATTGGCGAGGCGCGACGCGACATTGTCATTGCCAACGCCTACTTCATTCCCGGGCGCAAGCTGCGGCGGGCTCTCATGCTCGCTGTGGGGCGCGGTGTGCGCGTGCGCTTGTTGTTGCAGGGCAAGTACGAGCATTTTTTTCAGTACCGCGCGGCGCGCCCGGTGTACCAGACCTTGTTGAATGCGGGTATTGAAATCCACGAGTACGCGCCCAGTGCCTTGCATGCGAAAGTGGCCGTGTTTGACCAGCGCTGGGCGACGGTGGGTTCGACCAACCTGGATCCTTTGTCGATGCTCTTGGCGCGAGAGGCCAACGTGATGACCACCGACAGGCGCTTTGCCGCTTTGCTGCACGATTGCCTGGACGACCACGTCATCCGCAGTGGACAGCAATTGCATGCCACGAGCCTGAGCCAGCGTCCCTACCATCAACGTGTGCTCGACCGCATCGCTTTCGGCATCATGCGTGCCGTGTTGTTCATCACGGGCCACCGTTACTGACCTCGGCAGATGCGCCAAGCGCTCGGGGTGGGGTTGATCTGGGACGGGTCAAAACCCCAAGAGATTCCCAGTTATTCAGGGCGGGCAGTGGGCTCAAGGTGCCGGTGTTAGCATGTCGCATGCTCGTGAAAACAGAACCTGACATGACCCCAGCCCTCCCCGCCGATGACGACCAGGGTGTGCCTGTGTCGGTCAAAATTCGAGAGCGCGTCAAAGCCGCACGGCAGCGCTTTCACTCCAACGACAACATCGCTGAGTTCATTCAGCCGGGCGAGCTGGACAAGCTGCTCGACGAGGTGGCCGGCAAGATGCAAGGCGTGTTGGAGAGCCTGGTCATTGACCTCGATAACGACCACAACACCGGTGACACCGCGCGCCGCGTGGCCAAGATGTACATCAAAGAGGTGTTCAACGGCCGCTACGTGAAGGGCCCTGCGGTCACCGAATTTCCCAACGCCGAGCACCTCAACGAACTCATGATCGTTGGCCCGATCACCGTGCGCAGTGCCTGCAGCCACCACTTCTGCCCGGTCATCGGCAAGATCTGGATTGGCATCATGCCCAACGAGCACACCAATGTGATTGGTCTGTCCAAGTACGCGCGTCTGGCCGAATGGATCATGGGCCGACCGCAGATCCAGGAAGAGGCCGTGGTGCAACTGGCCGATTTGATCCAGGAAAAAACCCAGCCCGACGGCCTGGCCCTGGTGATGGAAGCCAGCCATTACTGCATGGCCTGGCGTGGTGTGAAAGACATGGACAGCAAGATGATCAACTCGGTCATGCGCGGCGTGTTTCTCAAAGACCCCAACCTCCGGCGCGAATTCCTCTCGTTGATTCCACGCTGAACCCAGCCCAGCGTTGCCACCCCGTTTTATCTGAAGGTTCCCATGCTTGTACGCCTGCTTTACGTCAGCCGCGCCGTCGATAAAGACAGCGCCCGTCTGATCGAGTCCATCCTCGAAGCCTCCCGTTCGCACAACATTGGCAACGGCATCACCGGTGTGCTGTGCTACGGCGGCGGCGTGTTTCTGCAAGCCATTGAAGGCGGGCGCACGGCGGTCAACACCCTTTACAACCACATCGTGGCCGACAAGCGCCACACCGACGCGGTGCTGCTGCACTACGAAGAAATCTCCGAGCGCCGCTTTGGTGGCTGGACCATGGGCCAGGTCAACCTGTCCAAGCTCAACACCTCGATCGTGCTGAAGTACTCCGAGCGTCCCGAGTTCGATCCCTACGCCGTGTCGGGCAAGGTCTCACTGGCGCTGCTCGAAGAGTTGATGGCCACGGCCAGCATCATCGGTCGCGCTTGAGCGCCGTGGGTTTGCTGCTTTCCACCGGGCTCCTGGCCTACCGTTCGGCGTGACCACCGCCCTGCTGGGGTGCGATTTCACCAGTGCACCCAGCCGCCGCAAGCCCATCACCCTGGCCGTCGGCACCCTGGACCGTGGCCGCGTCCTCTTGGGCAACATGGAGCGGTTCGAGACGCTGGACGCCTGGGGTGAACGGCTCAGCCGCCCGCAGATATGGGTGGGTGGTTTTGATCTACCCTTTGGCTTGCCGCGTGAACTGGTGACCACGCTGGGCTGGCCGACCGGCTGGCGCGACTGCATGGCGCACTACGCCAGCCTGGACCGCTCCACCATCCGCGATGCGTTCGCCGCGTTCTGCGACGCGCGCCCGGTAGGCGGCAAGTTTGCCCACCGCGCTACCGACGTCCCCGCAGGCTCCAGTCCGAGCATGAAATGGGTCAACCCGCCGGTGGCTTTCATGCTGCATGCGGGTGTGCCGCGCTTGATCGATGCGGGTGTCACCCTGCCGGGTTTGCACCCCGGCGATCCGAACCGCATGGCCCTGGAAGCCTACCCCGGCCTACTCGCGCGCAGCGTGTTGGGCAACACCTCGTACAAGAGCGACGACAAGACGCGGCAGACGCCTGACCGCCTGATTGCCCGCAAGACACTCATCAACGCGCTGGAAAGCGGCTTGGTGCCGCTGTTGCAGGGCGCCCAGCTGCGCCTCAAGCTCAGCCATGCGCAGCGCGACGCACTGGCCGACGACGCCAGCGGCGACAGCCTGGACGCGGTGCTTTGCCTGCTGCAGGCAGCCTGGGCCCAGACCCAGCACAGTGCCGGGCACCCGTGCTGGGGACTCCCGCCATTCGATCCCCTGGAAGGCTGGATCGTTACAGCCTGAGTCGCCACTTTGGTGCATCATGGGCCACGGTCTGGCGCCTGTGTCTTTTCGGACCCGGGTTGCACGTCCAGTGATGGAATGGAAAACTTCATGAACGCAATCAAATTGGCCGGCATCCTGTGCATTGCAGCCGGCATAGCGGGGTTGCTGTACGGCAGCTTCAGCTACACCAAAGACACCGAGGTGATCAAGCTCGGTCCGGTGGAACTGTCCGTGAAAGAAAAGGAAACGGTGAACGTGCCCATGTGGGTGGGCGTGGGCGCCATCGTGGTGGGCGGGGCCTTGTTGCTGGCCGGTTCTAAAAAAGGTTGATCGGGTGGCGCGTGGGCGCACGCAGGGCCTGACCTGTATCAAACCCGCGGCTGCAGCCATCGGAGACACTGCAGCGCTGTGGCCGCGTTGCGCGGGCTTTTTTAATTTTGGTGCCTGCCCGTGTCCACTTGGTTGTCTCGTTTTCGTCCCGTAACCCCCACCAGTCAAACCACCTTGCCACCGAGCCGCCACAAGCCGCATGAAGACATTCAGGCCTTGCTCACCGGCACGTTGTTTGTGGCGTTGGGGGTGGTCATGTTTCGCCACACTGGGCTGATCACCGGCGGCACGGCGGGCCTGGCATTTTTGCTGCACTACGCCACCGGCTGGAACTTCAGCCTCGTGTTTTTTGCCATCAACCTGCCGTTTTACGGCCTGGCTTTTCAGCGCATGGGTTGGGTGTTCACGCTCAAAACCTTTGCCGCCGTGGCGCTGCTGGCAGTCTTTGTGCAATGGGTGCCGCAGGGCATCACCTTTGCTGCGTTGTCTACCGGTTTTGCCGCGGTCACGGGAGGCCTGCTCATGGGGGCTGGCATGTTGATGCTGTTTCGCCACCGCGCCAGTCTGGGTGGTTTCAACGTCCTGGTGCTGTACCTGCAAGAGCGTTTTGGCTGGCGCGCTGGCCACGTTCAAATGGCCTTTGACTGCGCCATTGTGTTGGCCGCCATGGCGGTGGTCGACTGGTCGCAAATCCTCTGGTCGGTGCTGGGTGCGTTGGTGCTCAACATGACACTGGCCATCAACCACCGTCCGGGGCGCTACATGGCTGTGTGATCGGTGTGACAAACGGCCCGTGCCGTGCGCCGCTGCCTTTTGTCTGGCCTTGAAGCTGGCAGACTACCTGCATGACGTTTTACAAATACACGAGCCTTTGGTGTGCGCCACGTGGTTCGCTTGCCCTGCTGGTGGCCGCTGCGCTGGCTGGCCCAGCCACTGGTTGGGCCCGGTCGGATGCAGCTGCCGGCGCCGCCCCCAGTCAGGCCAGGCAGCCATTGCCTTTCACCTTTACCGGCCGCGTCACCCGGGTGTTTGATGGCGATACGCTGTGGGTCAAGCCGCTGGCCGGTGGCCGCTACCGCAAGTTGCGGCTGGACGGCGTGGATGCCCCAGAGATTTGCCAGAGCGGTGGCCCAGCCGCCCGCGATGCACTGGCCGTGCGCGTGCTCGACCAGGTGGTGACGGTTCGCGTACGCGCGTTTGACACCTACGGCCGCGGCTTGGCGCAAGTCACTGCCGGTGGCGATGACATGGCCGCCGTGCTGGTGCGTGGCGGCCACGCCTGGTCTTCCCGCTGGCGGCGCAGCCTCGGGCCTTACGCGGCCGAAGAAGCGCAGGCGCGTGCCGAACGCAAAGGGGTGTTTGGTGTGGACGGTGCTGAAACACCGCGTGAATTTCGGCGCCGGCACGGGCCGTGTTCTCTGCCTTGAGGCACGCGGCTTGCGGCTTCAGGCGTGCGGCTGGCCGCACACCGCACACTGCGGGTTTTGGGGCAGGGCGATTTCGTTAAAGGCCAGGTCGCGGCCGTCCAGCATCAGCAGGCGCCCGGTCAAGCGCGAGCCCTGCCCCGTCAGCAGCTTCAGCGCTTCAGCGGCCTGCATGGTGCCCACAATGCCCACCAGTGGCGCAAACACGCCCATGGTGGCGCAGCGGGTTTCTTCCACGCCGCTGTCTTCGGGAAATACGCAGGCATAGCAGGGGTTGCCTGGCACGCGCGGGTCAAACACACTGAGCTGGCCGTCCATGCGGATGGCGGCGCCCGACACCAGCGGTTTGCCGTGCTCCACGCAGGCGCGGTTGATGGCGTGGCGGGTGGTGAAATTGTCGGTGCAGTCGAGCACCACGTCGGCTTGCGCCACCAGTGTGTTCAGCAGGGTCTCGTCAGCCCGTTGCACCACGGGCGCAACAACCACGTCGGGGTTGATCGCGGCGACGGCCTGCTGCACCGACAGCGCCTTGGCCATGCCCACCCGGGCCAGGTTGTGTGCAATCTGGCGCTGCAGGTTGGTTTCGTCCACCACATCGTGGTCGACCACCGTGATGCGGCCAACACCCGCGCTGCCCAGGTACAAGGCCACCGGCGAGCCCAGGCCGCCGGCACCGATCACCAGCGCGTGCGACGCCAGCAACTGCTCTTGCCCTTCAACGCCGAGTTCGTTGAGCAAGATGTGGCGCGAATAGCGCAGGAGCTGGGCGTCGTTCAAGGGCAGTCGCTGCGGCAGGGCCGCCGCAGGGTCAGTTGTCTTTTTTCTCTTCGGCGCTGCGCACCGTCAGCGTCTTGCTCACCACCACCGGCTGGCCTTTGAGCTGGTTGAGCGCTTGTTGCAGCTGGAAGTCTTTTTCGCTGCCAAATTCCGGCACCAGGCGTTGGCCCGGGTTCTTCTTGGCTTCTTCTTCCAGGCGTTTGCGGGCTTGCTCACGCGCTTCTTCGCGCTGCTGTTCCTCAGCGCGGCGCGCATCGGTCATGGGCGGTTCGGCGTCTTTGCCGTTGCCCAGGTGCTTTTGCAGGTCGGCCTCGCGGGTACGCAGGGCGGCAAACACATTGCCTTCGAGGGTTTCGTCCACCATCACGTCGGGCACGATCCCCTTGGCCTGAATGGAGTTGCCCGAGGGCGTGTAGTAGCGCGCGGTGGTCAGCTTCAGGCCGGTTTCTGGCCCGAGGGGACGCACGGTTTGCACCGAGCCCTTGCCGAACGTCTGGCTGCCCAGAATGGTGGCGCGTTTGTGGTCTTGCAAGGCGCCCGCCACGATTTCGCTGGCCGATGCAGAGCCTTCGTTCACCAGCACCACCAGCGGTACTTTTTTCAGTGCGCCCTGGGTGGCGTCGGTCAGCCGCTTGATCGGGTCCGGGCCACCGCGGCGCAGGTAGTGCTGCGGAATCGCCTTGTAGACAAATTTGCTGTCTTCGAGCTGGCCGTTGGTCGACACCACCGTGACGTTTTCAGGCAGAAACGCTGCTGACAGCGCAACCGCTGCGTCCAGCAAACCGCCCGGGTCGTTGCGCAGGTCCAGCACCAAGCCCTTGAGCTTGGGGTCGGCCTTGTAGATCTCTTCCACTTTGCGGGCAAAGTCTTCAATGGTCCGTTCCTGGAACTGCGACACCCGAACCCAGGCGTAGCCGGGCTCGACCACCTTGGACTTGACGCTCTGGGTTTTGATTTCTTCGCGCGTGATCGTCACCGGAAAACTGCGGTTTTCGTCCTTGCGGAAAATGGTGAGCAGCACCTTGGTGCGCGGCTCGCCCCGCATGAGCTTGACCGCGTCGTTGATCGACAGGCCCTTCACGGCCGTGTCATCGATCTTGGTGATCAGGTCGCCGGTTTTGAGTCCGGCGCGGAAAGCAGGTGAGTCTTCGATGGGCGAAACCACCTTGACCAGACCGTCTTCCATGGTGATTTCAATGCCCACGCCCACGAACCGGCCGCTGGTGCCTTCGCGGAATTCCTTGAACGACTTTTTGTCGAAATACTGGGAGTGCGGATCGAGGCTGGCCACCATGCCAGAGATGGCTTCGGAGATGAGTTTTTTCTCATCCACCGGCTCCACGTAGTCGGTCTTGACCATGCCAAACACCGCAGCGAGCTGTTGCAGCTCTTCGAGTGGCAAGGGCGCCAGCGTGCCCCGAGCCACCGCCTGCAGTTGTACGGTGGTGAGCGCGCCAGCCACCGCGCCAATGGCAACCCAGCCCGCAATTTTCAGCTTTTGACCCACAAATTTACCCATGGAAATACCTCAAAACAAACCTGAGCGGTGCCGGAGGCGCCTGCTGCAAAGCAATATACACCTTGGAGCAAGCCCGGGTATTTCGGTTCCGTAAAGCCTTTGGTGCCTCAGCGGGTGGCCTTCAGCCCTTGCCTTGTGCCGCGACGGCAGCCGCCGCGGCCGCTGCGGCTTCGGCGTCCCCCAGGTAGTAACGCTTGATGAGCTTCAGATCGGCGTCCAGTTCGTACACCAGCGGAATGCCGTTGGGGATGTTGATGCCCACAATGTCTGCGTCGCTGATGCCTTCGAGGTACTTCACCATGGCACGGATGCTGTTGCCGTGGGCGGCCACCACCACGCGTTTGCCGGCCTTGATGGCGGGTGCCAGCGCCTCGTTCCAGAACGGCATGACGCGGGCCACTGTGTCTTTCAGGCATTCGGTCAGGGGCACCTGGTCGGGTTGCAGCAGGGCGTAGCGGCGGTCGCTGCGCTCGCAGCGCGGGTCGGTCGGCTCCAGTGCGGGCGGTGGCGTGTCGTAGCTGCGGCGCCAGATCAGCACCTGCTCGTCGCCATATTGTTTGGCCATGTCGGCCTTGTTCAGGCCCTGCAGGGCGCCGTAGTGGCGCTCGTTCAGGCGCCAGCTCTTCACCACGGGCAGCCAGGTGCGGTCCATCTCGTCCAGGGTGTACCAGAGGGTGTGAATGGCCCGCTTGAGGACGCTGGTGTAGGCAATATCGAAGTCGTAGCCTTCGGCCTTGAGCAGTTTGCCGGCCGACATCGCTTGGGACACGCCGGTCGGCGTCAGGTCCACATCGGTCCAGCCGGTGAAGCGGTTTTCAAGGTTCCAGGTGGATTCACCGTGGCGGATCAGGACGAGTTTGTACATGGGTAGATGAGGGCGTTGATGCGCGCAAAACCAGGGTGACAGCACTGCGCAGAGCGGGTCCGAGTTGAACTGCGGCGCAACGTGGCCCACACAGTCCAGCCAGACATTCTAAAATCGCGGGCTTAACTGAAAGGTGTCCCCGTGAGTTTTTTTATTGAAAACTGGATTTTGATTGCCGTAGCGTTCAGCGCGGGTGCCATGTTGATGTTCCCGGCACTGACCGCCGGGGGCGGAGCAGATTCGCTCAACCCCGCTCAGGCGGTGCAGTTGATGAACCGCGAGAAGGCCGCCGTGATCGATGTGTGTGGCGCCGATGAATTTGCGGCCGGGCATGTGGTGGGTGCCAAGAACATTCCTCTGGCCGACCTGGAAGCCAAGCTGACCGGTGCGGTGAAGAACAAAGCCACGCCGGTTATTTTGGTGTGCGCGTCGGGCATGCGTTCCAAGCGCGCTGTGGCCATTGCCAAGAAGCTGGGCTACGAGAACAGCCATTCCCTGGCGGGTGGCATGGGTGGCTGGCGCACGGCCAGCTTGCCGGTTGAAAAAGCCTGATCATTCCGGCCGATTTCCCCGCAACCTTTTTTCAGGATTCCGCATGACCACCGTCAAGATGTACACCAGCGCGTATTGCCCCTATTGCAGCCGCGCCAAGGCCTTGCTGCAAGCCCGTGGCGTGACCCAGCTTGAAGAAGTCTTTGTTGACGGGCAACCCGAGCTGCGCGCGCACATGAAAGGCCTGACCGGGCGCACCAGCGTGCCGCAAATCTTCATTGGTGAAACCCATGTGGGCGGCTGCGACGATCTGCATGCGCTCGATGCAAAGGGCGGCCTGGTGCCCATGCTGCAAGCCTGAGCGGCTGAGGCCGTTGAGTCCTGTGCGACGGGGCTGACATAATCACCACCGGTGCCCGCTGCGGGAACGCATTTCCCCGGCGGGTTTCGTTTTTCCAGACTATTAGAGACTTCACATGGCCGACACCCAAGAACCCATTTTCCAGATCCAGCGCGTCTACTTGAAAGAGGCTTCCCTGGAGCAGCCCAATTCGCCCGCCATCTTGCTGGAGCAAGAGCAGCCTTCGGTGGACATTCAGCTGGGCGTGGAAGCCAACCCGGTGGCCGACGGCGTGTACGAGGTCTGTGTCACCGCCACCGTGCAGACCAAGATCAAGGACAAAACCGTGTTCCTGGTCGAAGCCAAGCAGGCTGGCATTTTTGAAATTCGCAACCTGCCCCAAGAGCAGATGGGTCCGATCATGGGCATCGCTTGCCCGCAAATCGTCTACCCCTACCTGCGCAGCAACGTGGCCGACCTGATCCAGCGTGGCGGCTTCCCGCCCGTGCACCTGGCCGAGATCAACTTTCAGGCCATGTACGAGCAGCAGCAGGCGCAGGCCGCTGAAGACGCCCCCCGTATCGTCACGCAATAAGCGTGCAGGCTGTGGGCGCAACAGCACCCCTGAACATCGCCGTGCTCGGCGCTGGTGCCTGGGGCACGGCGCTGGCCATCAGCGCGGCGGGGCCTTCGGGGCAGGCGCACCGCGTCACGCTGTGGGCCCGCGACGCTGCACAGGCGGCAGACATGCAGGCCCAGCGAGAAAACCGGCGCTACCTGCCCGGGTTTGCGTTGCCTGAAGGCTTACAGGTTTCACACGCACCGCTGGGTGGCCCAGACGCGCCGACCCACGGTGCTGATCTGGTGATCGTGGCCACCCCCATGGCGGGGCTGCGCGGCATGCTGGAGTGCTTGCGCGAGCAGCCGGCCCCGGTGGCTTGGCTGTGCAAGGGCTTCGAGGCACCCCGTGGCGAGCCTGCCATGGGGCTTATGGGGCACGAAATTCGGGCCGAGGTCGCGCCACAGCTGCAAGCGGGTGTGCTCAGTGGCCCCAGCTTTGCCCAAGAGGTGGCCCGCGGCCAGCCCACCGCCCTGGTGGCGGCCAGCGAGCACGCCAGCGTGCGCGCTGCGCTGGTGGCGGCGTTTCACAGCCCAGCGCTGCGTGTTTACGCCAACGAAGACATCGTGGGCGTGGAAGTGGGCGGTGCGGTGAAAAACGTGCTGGCCATTGCCACCGGGCTGTGCGACGGGTTGAACCTGGGCCTGAATGCTCGGGCCGCGCTGATCACCCGGGGACTGTCCGAAATGACCCGCCTGGGCTTGGCGCTCGGCGCACGGGTGGACACGTTCATGGGCCTGTCGGGCCTGGGCGATCTGGTGCTGACCGCCACCGGCGACTTGTCACGCAACCGCAAAGTGGGCCAGTTGCTGGCGCAGGACTTGAGCCTGCAACAGGCCGTGGACTCACTGGGTCACGTGGCCGAGGGCGTTTACAGCGCCCGCACCGTGGTGCAGCGCGCCCGCATGCTCGGCGTGGACATGCCGATCAGCGAAGCTGTGGTGGCCCTGCTGGACGGCCAATTGAAACCCGCGCAGGCCGTGGCCGCCCTGATGGGGCGCGACCCCAAAGACGAAACGGTGTAGCCAACGCCGCAGGCACCCACAGTCTTTGAAACGACCCAGGAGCCCGCACGGCAGAACCGCCGCCGGCGCGCAGTGCCCCCCACCCAGGATGCCGCGGAACCGGCTCAGCCGGGCCACCAGCATCGCCCCCCTGGGGGGGGTGACGCCGCAGGCGGCGCGGGGGGAATATATCTACACCTCGAAGTTGTCGATCAACCGCGTTTGCCCCAGGCGGGCTGCACCCAGAACCACGAGGCTCTGCGCGGCCGTGGCATCAGCGGCCGCAGGAGGCTGCAAATCGGTGCGGCGGCGCACCGTCATGTAGTCGGGCTGCCAGCCCCGTGAGGCCAGCGCTTGCATGGCGCGCGCTTCCAGTGCTTCTTGTTGACGCGGCAGGCCTTCGGCGGCGGCGAGCGCGTCGCGTGCCAGGCTGCGCAGGGCCATGGACAGCTGCACCGCCTCGGCGCGTTCGGCGTCGCTCAGGTACCCATTGCGCGAACTCAGTGCCAGCCCGTCGGGTGCGCGCTGGGTCTCCCCGGCCACGATGGTGACGGGCAGGGCGAACTGCTGCACCATGCGCCGGATCACCATTTGCTGTTGGTAATCCTTCTTCCCAAACAGCGCGTGGCGCGGTCCCTTGGCTTCTGAAAACACGCACTGAAACAGCTTCATCACCACCGTGCTGACACCGATGAAAAACCCAGGACGGAAGTGCCCCTCCAGGATGTCGGCCAACTCGGCGGGTGGATGGATCTTGAAGCCCTGTGGCTCCGGGTAAAGCTCTTTTTCGGAAGGCGCAAACACCACGTCGCAACCGGCTTGTTCCAGCCGGTCGCAATCGGCCTGCAGCGTGCGCGGATAGGTATCGAAATCCTCGTGTGGTGCGAACTGCAGGCGGTTCACGAAAATGCTCGACACGGTCACGTCACCCAGCGGCTTGCCGGTGCGCACCAGCGCCAGATGACCATCGTGCAAGTTGCCCATGGTGGGCACAAAAACGGGAGAGTCGAACGGTTTCAGCGCCGCGCGCAGGTCTTTGATGGTGTGGACGAGTTGCATGTCAGACGGAGGGGATATTGCCAAAAAACACCGCCGGGCTGGCTTCGCCAGACGGCAGGTGTTGCCCACTTGAGGGGGTCGCGCGCAGCGCGGCAGGGGTGGTCCTGTTCACCAGGCGTGGAGCTGGTCGTCCGGGAAGCTGCCGTTTTTGACAGCGGCCACATAGGCGGCCATGGCTTCGCGCACGCTGCTCGCGCCGTCCATGAAGTTGCGCACGAACTTGGGGTTTTTGCCCAGGTTGATGCCCAGCATGTCGTGCATCACCAGCACCTGGCCTGCTGTGCCTTTGCCTGCGCCGATCCCGATGGTGTGGCAGGTCGTGAGCTCGGTGGTGATTTCAGCTGCCACCACGGCCGGCACCATTTCCAGCACCAGCATGGTGGCGCCGGCGTCTTGCAGCTCAAACGCGTGGCGCCTGAGCGTGAGCGCGGCCGCGTCGCCGCGTCCTTGCACCCGGTAGCCGCCCAGCGCATGCACTGTTTGGGGTGTGAGGCCCAGGTGGGCGCACACCGGAATGCCGCGTTCCACCAGAAAGTGCACGGTCGGGGCGGTCCAGCCGCCGCCTTCCAGTTTGACCATGTGGGCACCAGCGCGCATCAGCTCGGCGGCACTGCGCAGCGCCTGTTCTTTGCTCTCGTGGTAGCTGCCAAAGGGCAGGTCGGCAATAACCCAGGCGGTGGCCTGCACGCGCTGCAGGCCACGCACCACGCTTTCGGTGTGGTAGCGCATGGTCTCCAGCGTCACGCCCACGGTGCTCGACAACCCCTGGCACACCATGCCGAGCGAGTCGCCCACCAGGATGCACTCCACGCCGGCGGCATCGGCCACGGCGGCAAAGGTGGCGTCGTAGGACGTGAGCATGGTGATTTTTTCACCACGTTCGCGCATTTCCATCAGCCTGGGCAGACTCACCGGCTTGCGTTGCGGCAGTGGCGAAGCGGCTGGCAAGGTGCCATAGGGCGTGGCTGTGGGGGCTGCAGATTGGGGTGTGCTCATGTCGATGTCCCTCGGGTTGGTGGCATGGCGTTGAGAATGGGGGCACTATATTCGATCCCGTTATGCTTGCGTCCCATGAAACACCTGTCTGAATTCACCCCGACCGATCTGGCTGCATTGGCCAGCGCCGATGTGGCGCGCGCACTGGCTGAAGATGTGGGCTCCGGCGACCTGACCGCGTCCCTGGTCGATCCCTCCCGCCGCACCCGGGCGCGCATCCTGGCGCGCGAAGACGCCGTGATCTGTGGCTCCCCCTGGGTGGAGGCTGCGGTGCGTGCACTGGACCCGCAAGCGCAGCTCACCTGGCATGTGACCGAGGGCCAGCGCTGCCGTGGCGACCAGGTGGTGCTGGAGATTGAAGGCCTGGCGCAGCCGCTGCTGACGGCCGAGCGCACCGCGCTGAATTTTCTGCAGCTGCTGTCGGCCGTGGCCACGAAAACCGCCACCTACGTGGCAGCGGTGGCCGGCACCCGGGCACAGATTGTGGACACCCGCAAAACGCTGCCAGGCCTGCGGCTGGCGCAAAAATACGCGGTCACCACCGGTGGCGGTGTGAACCACCGCATTGGTTTGTACGACGCCGTGCTGATCAAGGAAAACCACATTGCCGCCGCCGGTGGCGTGGCGGCGGTGTTGCAGCGGGTAAAGGACACCGCACCCCAGGCGCGTTTTGTTGAAATTGAAGTGGAAACATTGCCCCAGCTCAACGAGGCGCTGGCCTGTGGCGCCACCATGGTGCTGCTGGACAACATGGACATACCGACCTTGCAGGCCGCTGTGCTCAGCAATGCGGGCCGTGCCGTGCTGGAGATTTCGGGTGGCGTGAACTTGCAGACCGTGCGCGCCCTTGCAGAAACCGGTGTTGACCGCATTTCCATTGGCGCCTTGACGAAAGACGTGAAGGCTGTCGACTTCTCCATGCGCATGGATTGACCCGCCCCTGCCGCGCTGCTTGCGACCCCCTCAAGGGGGCGGCAATGGCGGCCTGGCAAAGCCAGTTCCGCTGTGCTCTGGCATTTTTTGCGCTGCACCTGTGGCGCTGACTGGAATCACTGACATGACCGACACGACCCTCATCGACGTTGAATACGAACAACCCGCCTGCCCGACCAAACACGCCTGGGCGCGCGTGCCAGTGGAGCCTGGCCCCAAGCAGCGCGCCGAGCTGAAAGAGCGCATTCGCCGCCTGCTCAAAGAGCGCAACGCGGTGATGGTGTCGCACTATTACGTGCACCCCGACCTGCAAGATCTGGCGATTGAAACCGGTGGCATCGTGAGCGACTCGCTGGAGATGGCCCGCTTTGGCCGCGACCACGCGGCGCAGACGCTGGTGGTGTCGGGTGTGCGCTTCATGGGCGAGACCGCCAAAATTTTGAGCCCGGAAAAAACCGTCCTCATGCCCGACCTGGACGCCAACTGCTCGCTCGACCTGGGCTGCCCGATTGATGCGTTCAATGCGTTTTGTGACGCGCACCCCGACCGCACGGTGGTGGTGTACGCCAACACCAGCGCGGCGGTGAAGGCGCGCTCGGATTGGCTGGTCACCAGCAGCTGCGCGCTGGACATCGTGCGCGCGCTTAAAGACAAGGGCCACAAGATTTTGTGGGCGCCCGACAAACACCTGGGCGGCTACATCCAGCGCGAAACCGGGGCCGACATGGTGATGTGGACCGGCTCGTGCATTGTTCACGACGAGTTCAAGGCCTTTGAGCTGGAAGCGCTTAAAAAGCAGCACCCCCTGGCCAAGGTGCTGGTGCACCCGGAAAGCCCGGCGGACGTGATTGCTCTGGCCGATGCGGTGGGTTCGACTTCGGGCATTTTGCAGGCGGCACGAGAGATGGATGCGCCGGAATTCATTGTGGCCACCGACAACGGCATGATGCACATGCTGCGCATGCAAAACCCCGGCAAGGTGTTCATTGAAGCGCCCACCGCCGGCAACAGTGCCACCTGCAAAAGCTGCGCGCATTGCCCCTGGATGGCCATGAACGGCCTGGCCGGCGTGGCCCAGGTGCTGGAAAAAGGCCTGAACCAGATCCACGTGGACCCGGCGCTGATTCCCCGCGCCCGTCAGCCCATTGACCGCATGCTGGCTTTCACCGCCGCCTTGCGGGGTGGTCAGGACGCAGGCGCGCTGGTGCCCCACATCGGCGCAGCATAAGCAGCCAAAGCCCTTCCCGCAGCGCGTGCCCCACCACAGGATGCGGTGGATCCGGCCGCCGGGCCACTCGCATGGCCCCCTGGGGGGTGACGCGCGCAGCGCGGCGCGGGGGGATCCCTATCTAGCCGGTGGCGTCAGGATCGTGGGCTTGGCTTCTGGCAGCAGGTCGGGGTAGTCGCGGCTGAAGTGCAGGCCGCGGCTTTCCCGGCGCAGCATGGCGCTCATCACGATCAGGTCGGCCACTTGCACCAGGTTGCGCAGTTCCAGCAGGTCGCGGGTGACGTGGAACTGGGAATAAAACTCGTGGATTTCGCGTTGCAGCAGCGTGATGCGGTGCGCCGCGCGCTCCAGGCGTTTGTTGGTGCGCACAATGCCGACGTAATCCCACATGAAGCGGCGCAGTTCGTCCCAGTTGTGGGAAATCACCACCCGCTCGTCGGCGTCGGTCACGCGGCTTTCGTCCCATTGCGGCATGGCGGGGCTTTGCGCCGGGGCGGTGTTGCGGATGGCGGCTACGGCGCCTTGGGCAAACACCATGCACTCCACCAGCGAATTGCTGGCCAGCCGGTTGGCGCCGTGCAGGCCGGTGAAGGTGGTTTCGCCCACCGCGTACAGGCCCTGGATGTCGGTGTGCCCGGCCAGATCGGTGAGCACGCCGCCGCAGGTGTAATGGGCCGCGGGCACCACCGGAATCGGTTCTTTCGTGATGTCGATGCCCAGCTCGGCGCAGCGCGCCAGGATGTTGGGAAAGTGCTCGTGCAAAAACTCGGGGCTCTGGTGCGAAATGTCTAGGTGCACGCAGTCCAGGCCGTGCTTTTTCATTTCGAAGTCGATGGCGCGGGCCACCACGTCGCGTGGCGCCAGCTCGGCGCGCGGGTCGTGGTCGGGCATGAAGCGGTGGCTGCCCAGCGCTGGGGGCAGCTTCAGTTGGCCACCCTCGCCGCGCACCGCTTCTGTGATCAGGAAGCTCTTGGCGTGCGGGTGGTACAGGCAGGTGGGGTGGAACTGGATGAATTCCATGTTGCCCACCCGGCAGCCCGCGCGCCAGGCCGCGGCAATGCCGTCGCCGGTGGCGGTGTCGGGGTTGGTGGTGTAGAGGTACACCTTGCCGGCGCCGCCGGTGGCCAGCACGGTGTGGGCGGCGCTGAAGGTGATGACTTCGTCGCGCTCTTCGTCCAATATGTAGGCGCCGTGGCAGCGGGTGGATGCCGCGGACTTGCTGTGGCCCGGCAGTTTGCGGTCGGTGATCAGGTCCACCAGCATGTGGTGTTCAAACACCGCAATGCTCGGGGTGTCTTTGAGCCGCTGGATCAGCGTGGCCTGCACGGCAGCGCCGGTGGCGTCGGTGGCGTGCACGATGCGGCGGTGGCTGTGGCCACCCTCGCGGGTCAGGTGCAGCTCGCCGTGTTCGGTGGAAAACGGCACGCCCAGCTCTTGCAGCCAGGCCACGGCGGCGGGCGCGTGTTCGACCGTGAAGCGGGTGGCTTCCAGGTCGCACAGGCCAGCGCCGGCCACCAGGGTGTCGTCCACATGCGACTGAAAGCTGTCACCTTCGGCCAGTACCGCGGCAATGCCGCCCTGTGCCCACATGCTGGAACCATCGCTGAGCCCGCGCTTGGTCACCACGGCCACCCGGTGGGTGGTGGATAGGTTGAGCGCAGCGGTCAGGCCCGCCAGACCGCTGCCGATGATGAGAACGTCAAATTCAAGGAGGGTGGTCATGCCGGGGGTGGGGTTCGGTAGGCTGGGCAACGGCGGGGCGCTGGGGCCAGCACTTCGGTGGATGGGGGCGGTGGTGAGCTGGGTGCCGGGTGTCAGCGCGGTGTGTAGGCCAGCCGCACATAAATGGGGGCAAAGGCCTCGGCCTGGGTCAGCTCGATCAGGGTTTCCTTGGCCAGTTCCAGCATGGCGATGAAGGTCACCACCAGCACGGGCTGGCCTTTTTCAGGGTCAAAAAGCTCGCCAAATTCGACGAACTTGCGGCCTTGCAGGTGGCGCAGCACGATGCTCATGTGTTCGCGCACCGAGAGTTCTTCGCGGCTTATCTTGTGGTGTTGCACCAGCTTGGCGCGCTTCAATATGTCACGCCAGGCGGTTTGCAGGTCAATCGGTGTCACGTCTGGGAACCGGGGCACCAGCGCCTGCTCCACATAGACCTGCGCGCGCAGAAAGTCGCGTCCGTATTGGGGCTGGTCGGCCAGGCGCTGGGCGGCCAGCTTCATTTGCTCGTATTCGAGCAGGCGGCGCACCAGCTCGGCGCGGGGGTCTTCGGCTTCTTCGCCCTCGGCCACCTTTTTGGGCGGCAGCAGCATGCGCGACTTGATCTCGATCAGCATCGCCGCCATGAGCAGGTATTCGGCTGCTAGCTCCAGGTTGCTGGCGCGGATCTCGTCCACATAGGCCAGGTACTGCCGCGTCACCGCCGCCATCGGGATGTCGAGGATGTTGAAGTTCTGCTTGCGGATCAGGTAGAGCAGCAGGTCCAGCGGGCCTTCAAAGGCCTCCAGGAAAACCTGCAGTGCGTCGGGCGGGATGTAAAGGTCCCGTGGCATGGCAAACAGCGGTTCGCCGTACAGCCTGGCCAGGGCGACGTGGTCCACCACCTTGGGCAACACGTCGTCCAGCCCCGCAGGGGCGGCGTTGAGTGTGGTGGCCTCAGGACTCATGAGCGGTGCGCGAGGCAGCCGGTTCAGGTGTGGTCAGAACCCGTCTGGTACACGTAGGGCTGTTGTGCCACGGTGGCGGTCTCTGCATCGGTCTGGAAGCTGCGGTCGATCTGCTTGTCCCACAGCAGGGCACGGCCCTGGCGCTGCTCCTGTTCCAGCGCGGGGCGGTCGGCCTTGAGCTGGGCGATGAACTGGGTCGTGTCGGAAGCGTAGTGCGGGCGGGCAAAGAAGGACATGGTCGGCGCTCAGAGGAAGGAGGCCCATTTTAGCGACCCATCGGGGTTTCCCGGATGTGTCCGGCTTTGGCGGCTGCGGGCGCCCCCAGCCGGACGCAGTCAGAGCGGCTCAACCGCCCGGCTGTGCCAGTTCAGCAGGGTCTTGCGCACCGTCATCAGAGGGGCCAGGTCGGGGAATTCGTGCCGCACCATATCGGCTGCGAAGTCGGCCATGAAGTTGGACTTGAGCAAGGCGCGGGCGCGGTCCACCCCGATGTCTTCGTAGGGCACGGACGACAGCACCAGAAAGCCATCGTCCGGAATGCGGCCCGCGCGCATATTGGCCCGGATGATGCCGGCCGCCTTGCGGATCGGGTCGGCCAGGTCGGGGCTGTAGGGGCCGATGATCAGGGCCAGGTTGGGCAGGTGCAACCAGTCAAACCCGCGCCCGACGCAGATCATCCACTCGCGGTGCCCCCCTGCGTCAGACTAGTTGTCGCCTCCCTTTTCACGCGGATGATCCGCGCCAAAGCGACACAACATGCAAAAGAATCAACATTCGCCAGAGTTCATAGAGCAGGCATTGAGCAAGGTCCGCACGCGCGGCTCGCGCACCTTGGAATCGGTGGCCACTGAGCTGAACATGCCACTGGGAACGCTCAAGGGCTGGCTCAAGAGATCGCGCCCTGTGGGGGCAGCGTTGGCGCATGCGCCAACGCTGCCCAGCGATACGCCCGCAGCCCAGTGGAGCCCTGTTCAGCGGCTGTTGGCCTTGAACGAAAGCCACACCCTGGTGGGGCCGGCGCTGCACGCCTGGTGCCGCGAGAAGGGCTTATTCGAGCACCAGCTGATCCAGTGGCGCGAAGCCTTTTGCGCATCGACGCAACCCGCTGCTGCCAGCGCCGCTGAGCAACGCCTGGCCAACACTGCGCTGCGCGAGTTGCAAGGCCGGCACGACCAGCTGGAGCGCGAGGTGCGCCGCAAGGACCGCGCGCTGGCCGAGGCCGCCGCTTTGCTGATCCTTCAAAAAAAGTTCCAGGCCTTGGTTCTGAAATCGCAGGGCGAGGACACATGAGCACCCTCGCACAACGCGCCACCGTGCTGGAGCTGATCGCCGAAGCTTGCATCGCTGGCGCCCGCTTGCACAGGGCCTGCGAGATCATCGGGCTGGCCGCACGCACTGTGCAGCGCTGGGTGGATGCTGGAAAAAATGCGCTGTATGTGGGCGACAGGCGCACCCCTGATCAACGCAGTCATAACTGCCCGCCCAACAAACTGAGCGACGCTGAACGCCTGGCGGCTCTGGCTGTGCTCAACAGTGAGGAGTTCAAGGACCTGCCACCCAGCCAGATCGTGCCCCGTCTGGCTGACAAGGGCATGTACGTGGCGAGCGAGTCAACCCTGTACAGGCTGCTGCGTCAGGCTGGGCAACTGGCTCACCGCCGCCTTGAACGCGTGCCGCAAAAGCGCAGCAAACCCCGCGCCTTGGTGGCGAGAAGGCCCGACCAGATCTACTGTTGGGACATCACCTACTTGCCCACCCAGGTGCGCGGCCTGTTCTTCTACCTGTACCTGTTCGTGGACATCTTCAGCCGCAAGGTGGTGGGCTGGCAGGTCTTCGATTGCGAGAGCGCCGAGCGGGCTGCAGCGCTGCTGGAGGACATCTGTCGGCGCCAGGGCGTTGGTGCGGATCAGGTCACAGTGCATTCGGACAACGGCAGTCCGATGAAGGGCGAAACGATGCTGGCCACCATGCAGCGCTTGGGCGTGGCACACAGCCGCAGCCGCCCCGCGGTGAGCAACGACAACCCATACGCCGAATCGCTGTTCAAGACCTTGAAGTACCGCCCGCAGCTGCCGCTCAAGCCGTTTGCCGATCTGATGCAGGCCAGGCGCTGGGTGACCGAGCTGGTGCACTGGTACAACGAGCAGCACAGGCACAGTGCAATCAGCTTCGTGACCCCCGCGCAGCGCCATGCACAGACCGATGAAGCTTTGCTGCACGCACGTGCTGCGGTCTATGAAAAAGCCAGGCAACAACATCCAGCGCGTTGGTCAGGAAACACCCGCAACTGGACCTTCATCGACGAGGTTCACCTAAACCCAGACAGCCCACAAACCAAGGAGTCCGATCAGAAGGCAGCTTGATTTGACAACCTCAGGCGACAACTAGCTTGACA